>CAUWEK010000156.1:0-3078 GCA_963557435.1 uncultured Dysosmobacter sp. | reverse complement strand
CGGAGCAAAAGCTCCGGGGCGCTTCCTATTTTAAAGAGGGGTCACTTCATCAGCTCGTACATGACGGCCTTGATGGTGTGCATGCGGTTTTCCGCCTCGTCAAAGACGATGGAGGCCTCGGACTCAAACACCTCGTCGGTGACCTCCATGGCATCGCGGCCGAACTTCTCGCCCATTTCCTTGCCCACCTTGGTCTTGTGGTCGTGGTAAGCAGGCAGGCAGTGCATGAAGCGGCACTGGGGACCGGCGTTGTCCATGAGCGCCTTGGTCACTTGATAGGGAGAGAGGGCCTCGATGCGTTCTTTCCAGACCTCCACCGGCTCGCCCATGGAGACCCACACGTCCGTGTAGAGTACGTGGGCGCCCTTGGTGGCTTCCATGGGGTCCTCGATGAACTCCAGCACGGCGCCGGTCTCGGCGGCGACGGCCTGGCAGGTCTTGATGAGCTCGGCGTTGGGCATGTACGCCTTGGGGGCGCAGGCCACAAAGTGCATGCCCATCTTGGCGCAGCCCACCATGAGGCTGTTGCCCATGTTGAACCGGGCGTCGCCCAGGTACACCAGCTTGATGCCCTTAAGGGAGCCGAAGTGCTCCTGGATGGTCAAAAAGTCCGCCAGGATCTGGGTGGGGTGGAACTCGTCGGTGAGGCCGTTGAACACGGGCACGCCGGCGTAGTGGGCCAGCTCCTCCACGATGCTCTGGCCGAAGCCCCGGTACTCGATGCCGTCATACATGCGGCCCAGCACCCGGGCGGTGTCGGCGATGGATTCCTTCACGCCGATCTGGGAGCCGGTGGGGCCCAGGTAGGTGGAGCCCATGCCCAGATCCTGGGCGGCCACCTCAAAGGCGCAGCGGGTGCGGGTGGAGGTCTTTTCAAAGATCAGCGCCACGTTCTTGCCCTCCAGGTAGCGGTGGGGCACGCCGGCCTTCTTCTTGGCCTTCAGGTCCGCGGCGGTATCCAAAAACTGCTGGATCTGGGCGGGTGTAAAGTCCAGCAGCTTCAAAAAGTGCATCTGGTTTTCCATGGGTGGTTCCTCTCTTTCTTTCGGTGCTGGCTCAGCCCAGCGTCTTTTTCATGATGGCGATGCCCTGGTCCATCTCCTCTTTGGTGATGGTCAGGGGCGGCAGCAGCCGCATGCCCGGGCCTGCGGTGAGCACCAGCAGCCCGTTTGCAATGAGCTTCTGGGCGATGTCCTTGTTGGTGTAGCCGTCGGCCACAGCGATGCCGATCATAAGTCCCAGGCCCCGGGTCTTGCCGAAGCAGGGCAGGTGCAGATCCTCAATGGCGGCGCGCAGGTAGTCGCCCTTTTCCTTGACCTGCTGCAAAAATTCGTCGGTGAGCACATCCTGCACCGCCAGGGCCGCTGCCGCACAGACGGGGTTGGCGCCAAAAGTCGTGGCGTGCATGCCGGGGCCCAGCACGTCCCGGCACTTTTCGTTGGCCAGGATGCCGCTCATGGGGAGACCTCCGGCAATGCCCTTGGCAAAGGACACCACGTCCGGCAGGATGCCGTACTGCTGGAAGGCGAAGAGGCTGCCCGTCCGGCCCACGCCGGTCTGGACCTCGTCCACCAGCAGCAGCCAGTCCTTCTCGCGGCACAGCGCCGCCACCGCCTGGACATAGTCCTGCTCCAGGGGCAGCACGCCGCCCTCGCCCTGGACCAGCTCCACCATAACGGCGCACACGTCGTCTCCGGCGGCAGCCTCCAAAGAGGCAAGGTCGTTGGCTGCGGCGTAGCGGAACCCCTCGGTGAAGGGGAAGAAATAGTTGTGGAACACGTCCTGGCCTGTGGCGGTCAGGGTGGTGATGGTACGGCCGTGGAAGGAGTTTTGCAGGGTGATGATGGTGGCGCGGCCGTGGCCGTACTTGTCGAAGCTGTACTTTCTCGCCAGCTTGATCATGCCCTCGTTGGCCTCGCCGCCGCCGTTGGCGAAGAACACGCAGCTCTCCCCCGTGCGCTCACAGAGCTTTTGGGCCAGCAGGGCCGGCGGCTCCGTGTAGAAGAGGTTGGACACGTGCCCCAGCTTCTTGGCCTGGGCCGTGATGGCCTCCACCCAGGGCTCGTTGCCGTAGCCCAGGGACGTGACGCCGATGCCGCTTGTAAAGTCGATGTAGGCGTTGCCCTCCGGGTCGTAGAGGGTGGCTCCCTGCCCGTGGTCGATGGCCACCGGGAAGCGGCCGTAGGTATGCATGATGTACTGGCCGGTCAGGGCCTGAATTTCCTTGGATGTCATGGGTTTATTCCTCCCTTTTCAGCATGGTGCCGATGCCCCGGTCGCTCAGAAGCTCAATGAGGATGGAGTGGGGGATGCGGCCGTCCAGGATGTGCACCCGCTCCACGCCGCCGGCGATGGCGTCCACGCAGCACTGCATTTTGGGGATCATGCCCCCGGAGATGACGCCCCGCTCCACCAGCTGCGGCACCTCGTAGGTGTGCAGCTCATGGATGAGGGTCTCCTCATCGTGGGGGTCCTCCAGAAGGCCCCGGACGTCGGTGAGCAAAATGAGCTTCTCCGCGCCCAGCGCCTTGGCAAGCTCGGCGGCGGCGGTGTCGGCGTTGATATTATAGGCGGTGTCGGCATCCACGCCCTGGGCCACGGTGGACACCACCGGAATGTAGCCGCTCATGAGGGCATTTTCCACCGGCTCCGGGTTCACGCCGGTGATCTTGCCCACCAGGCCGTACTTTTCGTCCAGGCACTCCGCCTGGAACAGCTGCCCGTCCATGCCGCAAAGGCCGATGGCCTGGCCCCCCAGACGGCCCAGCTGGGCCACCAGATTCTTGTTGACCTTGCCGCACAGCACCGACTGCACCACGTCCATGGTGACCTCGTCCGTATAGCGCAGACCATCCACGAACCGGGACTCGTGGCCCAGACGGCGGAGCATGTCGGAGATCTCCGGCCCGCCGCCGTGGACCACCACCACCCGGATGCCCACCAGACTCAAAAGCACGATATCGCTCATGACGGCTTTCCGAAGTTCCTCGGAGATCATGGCGTTGCCGCCGTACTTGATGACGATGGTCTTTCCGGTGAATTTTTGAATATAAGGCAGGGCCTCCACCAGCGTCTGGG
>CAUWEK010000155.1:0-3146 GCA_963557435.1 uncultured Dysosmobacter sp. | reverse complement strand
CCAGGCGGATGCCCCGGGCATTCACATAGTCCGCCAGTCGGCCCAGCATGGCCCGGCTCTCACGGCGCCGCTGGGCCGCCAGCTCCGGCGGCAGGGCGGAAAAGGGGCTGTCCAGATGGAAGTCAGCCCCGTGCAGAAACTGGAACATGCCTTACGCCTGCTGCTCTTCCGGCCGCCAGCCCTTGCACACGTCCACCCATTCCACAAAGTTGGACGCGCACCGCTCCAGCTCCTCGCAGGTGAGCTCAATGGCGCTGTTGTCGCTGCCGGCGGCGGGGAACACCGTTGCAAACCGCTTGAGGGAGACGTCCAGGTACACCTTCACGTCCTCCGGCAGGGCAAAGGGGCACACGCCGCCCACGTCGTGGCCGATGCGCTCATGGGCCTCCTCATGGGTGAGCATCTTGGCCTTGGTGTGGAAATAGGCCTTGTAGCGGCTGTTGTCCACCTTGGCGTCTCCCGCCACCACGATGATGATGGGCTGGTCATCCACCTTGAAGCTCAGGCTCTTGGCGATGCGGGCGCCCTCCACGCCCACGGCCACCGCCGCCAGCTCCACCGTAGCGGAGGAGACGGAAAACTCCCGGATGCGCTCTTCCATGCCCAGAGGGCGAAAATACGTTCTGACTTTTTCGATCGACATATGCCTCTCTCCTGTTCGTTCGGATCTATATTTGACTCAGCGCACGTCCACCCGCTCCACGGCGGTGCAAAGGCCCGTGGCACTGTCCAGCGTGAAAATGGCGCCCTGGAGCTTGCAGGGCCCCTGGGGTGCCTGGTAGCGGCCCGGCAGGCCGCCCAGAAAACCCTCCACCGACTGCTCGGGCCGGATGCCCAGCACGGACTCCGCCGCCCCGGTCATGCCCAGGTCCGTGATATAGCCGGTGCCCTTGGGATATACCCGCTCGTCGGCGGTGGGCACATGGGTGTGGGTGCCCCACAGGGCGCTCACCCGCCCGTCCAGATAATAGCCCATGGCCAGCTTTTCGCTGGTGGCCTCCGCATGGAAGTCCACCAGGGTGAATGTGGCCTTGTCGCCTTCCAAAAGCCGGTCCGCTGTGGTGAAGGGGTTGTCCGCCCCCCAGGCAAGGTCGCACCGGCCGATGAGGTTCATCACCCGGATCTGCACCGGTCCCAGGTCGTAGACGCCGCAGCCCCGGCCCGGGGTCCGGGCGGCGTAATTGGCCGGACGCAGCAGCCAGGACGCCTCGTCCAGGAGCGTGCCGATCTGGCTTTTTCCAAAGGCGTGGTTGCCCAGGGTCACCACGTCGGCTCCCGCGTCGTAGATGCGCCAGGCCTGCTCCTCCGTCAGTCCCACACCGGCGGCGTTTTCGCCGTTGACCACGGTGAAGGCGATGTTCTTTAGTTTCTTCAGGGTGCGCAGGTGCCGCTCCAGGTGCCTGAGGCCCGGCTCCATCACCACGTCGCCCACTGCCAGAATGTGATACTCCATCAGCGCGCCTCCTCTTCCGGCAGCTCCAGGATGTCCGCCAGCTCCGCAAACGAGCGGATGTGCCAGCGGGCACAGCTCTCTTTGTCCGCCTCCCCCTCCGGCGTGAAGCGGCAGCCGTCGACGCCCGCGGCCTTCGCCGCCAGCATGTCCAGCTCCCGGTCCCCTACCGCCAGTGTACGGGCAGGGTCCAGGCCGTGGGTGGAGAGCAGATAGAGGTTTCCCGCAGGGCTGGGCTTTCGTTCAAACCGGGTTCCGGCAGACACCACGTCCTGAAAATATCCCGTCAGCCCCGCGCCGGACAGGTAGTCATGGACGGAGCCGCTGCGGTGGGTGAAGACGAAATTCCGTCCCCCCGCCGCCTGGAACCGGCGCAATATCTCCTCCGCGTGAGGGAAGGGCAGCGCCCTGGGCTGGCCGTGCTGGGCCACCCAGTCCCGGTAGACCCGGTCCACCGCCTCCGCGTCCATACCCGCCTGGGCGGCGCAGTAATCCAGCACCTCCCCGCGGGAACGGGTGAAATGCGCCAGCAGATCCTCCAGGGGCAGCAGGACGCCCAGCGCCGCCATCACCGACTGCAGATCCCGGCACATGGGTGGATAGGTGTCGAACAGCGTCCCGTCAAAGTCCCAAATGATGTTGTCGTAGCGCATAACAAAGCTCCTTTTCGGTCCAATTGGGTATCAGTATAGCAAATCCATACTCTTTTCGCAAAGGCTTCTGAAAAATTTTTGCAGCCCGTTGCCTTTCTCGCGGCGCTTGCTTATAATGGGGAGCGTGCAATAAGCAACACTGATTTCAGGAGGAGCCCCCATGGCAGTCAAGCTGGAGCTGTATCGCGTGTTCAAGGAGGTTGCCGAGACCGGCAACATCTCCGTGGCCGCCAAAAATCTCTATATTTCCCAGTCCGCGGTAAGTCAATCGGTCAAGCAGCTGGAAAACGCCCTGCAGGCCCGTCTGTTCGCCCGCAGTCCCCGGGGCGTCACCCTGACCGGGGAGGGCCAGATGCTCTACCAGTATGTGCGCAGCGCCCTGGGACTCATCGCCACCGGAGAGGACAAGCTCTCCCAGGCCCAGCAGCTGCTGCTGGGCACGTTGGTCATCGGCGCCAGCGACACGGTCACCAGCTTTTTCCTCACCTCCTATCTGGACGAGTTCCACCGCCAGCACCCGGGTATCCGGCTCAAGATCGTCAGCGGCCGCAGCGCCAAGGTGCTCAGTCTGCTCAAGTCCGGCGCGGTGGACATCGCCTTTGCCTCCTCCCCGTCGGACAGCGCCCTGGAGTGCTGGCCCTGCTTCGCCACCCACACGGCCTTTGTGGCCGGCAGCGGCTACCCCTGCGACTTCGGCCACCGCTACACCCGCCAGGAGATCGCCGCCTTCCCGCTGATCCTGCTGGAGCGCAAGGCCAGCAGCCGGGTATTTCTGGAGCAGGAATTCCTCAAAAGCGGCGTGTCCCTCACCCCGGAGATCGAGCTTTCTTCCCGGCAGCTGCTGGTGTCTCTGGCCAAGATCGGCCTGGGCGTGGCGGGCGTCACCCTGGAATTTGTCCAGGACGCCCTGGACAGCGGAGACATCCGGCTTTTGAAAACCGATTTTGAGATCCCGGCCCGGAGCGTGGACATGTGCACGCTGCGGGACGTGGCTCCCACAGCGGCCGCCAGCGCCTTCATGGAGATGGTGCGCCGGGGACACG
>CAUWEK010000154.1:0-3174 GCA_963557435.1 uncultured Dysosmobacter sp. | reverse complement strand
GGCGCCGTCGCCGGCTTTATCATCGCCGTGATCGTCATGCTGGTCATGCTCTATCTGACCCGCCGCACCGTATTCGGCTATGAGTCCAAAATGGGCGGCTTCAACGCGGCCTTCGCCCGCTACGGCGGCACCAAGCAGGTCAAGGTCATGATGATCACCATGGCCCTGTCCGGTGCCATCGCCGCCATCGGCGGCTCCACCGAGGTCTTCGGCATCAAATACCGCTTCATCGACGGCATGTTCACCTCCACCAGCTACGCCTGGACGGGCCTGATGGCCGCCCTGATGGCCAATCTCCACCCGGTGGGCATGTTCGTCTCCGCCATCTTCCTGGCGGGCCTCCAGATCGGCGGCAGCGCCATCCAGCGCTCCATGGGCATCCCCCTGGAGATCGCCACCATCATCCAGTGCTGCATCACGCTGTTCGTGTCCGTGAAGGTGGTATTCCAGTTTACCAAGAAGAAAAAGGCCAAGACCGCGGAAGGAGGGGCTCAGGCATGAACAGCGCATACATCGCCTCTATCGTCAACTCCACCCTGCGCTCCACCACCCCCATTTTGCTGGCGGCGCTGGGCTGCGCCATCTGCAGCCGGGTGGGCGTGTTCAACATCGCCCTGGAAGCCCAGATGCTCATTGCTTGCTTCTGCTCCATCGTGGTGAACTACTATACCGGCAGCGTGATCTTGTCCGTGCTGGCCGGCATCATCTCCGGCGCGCTGGTCGGCGCCGTGGTGGCCGTGCTGCAGGTGAAGTACAAGGCGCCGGACATGGTCATCGGCACCTCGCTGAACCTGCTTATCAACGGTTTGACCACCTTCCTTTTGTACATGATCTTTGACGTGCGCGGCCGCCTGGTGGACGAGCGGCTGGTGCCCATCTACAAGATCAACCTGCCCGTCATCAAGGATATCCCCTTCCTGGGCCGGGTGCTGGAAAACCTGACCATCATCGACTACCTGTGCTATGTGATCGCCATCGTGCTGTTCATCTTCCTGTTCAAGACCGTGGCCGGCTACCGGACGCTGTCCGTGGGCATCAACAAGGCCGCGGCGGAGAGCCTGGGCACCAAGGGCACCCGTATCCAGATGTGGATGGTGATTCTCTCCGGCGCCCTGTGCGGTCTGGGCGGTACGGCACTGAGCATGGGCCAGGTGACCATGTTCACCGAGAACATGACCTCCGGCCGGGGCTTCATCGCCATGGCCGCCTCCTCCCTGGGTATGTCCCACCCGCTGCTGGTGATCTTCTCCAGCCTGTTCTTCGGACTGTGCCAGGGCATCGGTGTGGCGCTGCAGAACGTCATCAAGAGCCAGCTGACCTCTGCCCTGCCCTACATCGCCACCATCGTGGCACTGGTGATCTTCAGCCGGCGCACCGCCAACGGAAAGCCCCGCAAGAGCTGACCTTCCCATTTTCCACACGCGCTGGCCCGCCCTGGCGGCGGGCCAGCTTTCTATCCACATTTCTTACGACTTCAGGAGGAGATCCCATGTCTGAAAAGAATCTGCTGCCCTGTATCCACGTGGCCCCCGGCGACATCCCGCCCCGGGTGCTGGTGTGCGGCGACCCCGCCCGGGCCGAGCGCATCTCCCACCGGTTGGAAAACGCCCGGTGCCTTGCCCAGAACCGGGAGTACTGGACCTACACAGGCACCTACAAGGGCGTGGAGGTGGCCGTCACCTCCCACGGCGTGGGCTGCGGCGGCGCGGCCATCGCCTTTGAGAGCCTGTGGCGTGCCGGCGCCAAGGTCATCATCCGCACGGGCACCTGCGGCGGCATGCAGCCCGACGTGACCGCCGGCAGCCTCATCATCGCCACCGGCGCCTGCCGGGAAGAGGGCGTCACCGAGAAAATGATCCCCCTTTCTTACCCCGCCATCGCCGACGGCGAGGTGGTGGCGGCCCTGACCGCCTCCGCCCGGGCCCTGGACATCCCCGTCCACAAGGGCATCGTGCTGACCCAGGCGCTGTTCTATCCCGGCTTCCTGGAGTCCACCGTGAAGCTCTACGCCAAGGCCGGCGTCAAGGCCATGGAAAACGAGGTGGCCTCCCTCCTGGTGGTGGCCTCCCTCCACGGGGTGAAGGCCGGCGCCATCATCGCCGCCGATGCCCCCGCCTTCGAGCTGGTGGGCGTGGACGGCTACAACCAGACCGCCGACGACGACGCCGTGGCCCAGGCTGTGGAAAACGAGATCTCCATCGCCCTGGATGCCATCGTGCAGGTGCCTCTGGACTGACGGCAAAGCGCCCCGCGGAACATCCGCGGGGCGCTTTTTTTATCCCGGCGCGGCTGCTGCCAGGCGCCGGAGCGCCGTTCTCCCCCATTTTCCCACACACTGAAAAAAGCACCCGGACCATAGGGTCCGGGTGCTTTTGCATTTGAGGGAAAACGCAGGATCAGAACTGGGGCAGCTTTGCCACCACGGCAGCGCAGCGGGGGCACAACGTGGGATGATCCGCGTCCTGGCCCACCTGGGTGGAGTGCATCCAGCAGCGCTCGCACTTGCCGCCCTTGGCCTCGGTGACGGCCACGGTCAGACCGGGATAGCAGGTGCCCTGGCCAGTGACGGCGCCGTCCTCGGGCCGGCCGGAGGACACTTGGCAGTCGGAGACGATGAACAGCTCCGCCAGGTTCAGCCCCGCCGTCTGCATGAGGATGGTGGCGGTGGCATCGTCGCCGGCGTGGAGGCTCACATGGGCCTCCAGGGCCTTGCCGATCTTCTTCTGGGCACGGGCGGTCTCCAGCACGGCGTTCACGTCGTCGCGCAGCGTCTCCACCACGCCCCACTTGGCCATCTCCGCCTCGCTGAGGGCATAGGCCGTGAAGGGCTTGTGCATCTCGTTGAACACCACGTTGCGGCCGTCGTCACCGGCGCGATGAGGCATGGACTGCCAGATCTCGTCGCAGGTAAAGGCCAGGATGGGGGCCATGATGCGGGTCATGGTGTCCAGGATCAGGAACAGGGCCGTCTGGGCGCTGCGGCGCTTGAGGCCGTCCCGCTCCTCACAGTAGAGCCGGTCCTTGATGATATCCAGGTAGAAGTTGGAGAGGTCCACCACACAGAAGTCGTTGACCGCGTGGGTGACGGCGTTGAACTCGTAGTCCTTGTAGGCCTGCTCGCACTTTTCGATGAGGGCGTTGAGGCGGGTGACGGCCCAGCGGTCCAGCTCCTCC
>CAUWEK010000153.1:0-3189 GCA_963557435.1 uncultured Dysosmobacter sp. | reverse complement strand
GTGGGCATCGACTGCGTGGCCATGTGCGTCAACGACATCATCTGCTGCGGCGCCAAGCCCCTTTTCTTTCTGGACTACATCGCCATCGGCAAAAACGAGGCCGAGAAGGTAGCCACCTTGGTCTCCGGCGTGGCGGAGGGCTGCTGCCAGGCCGGCTGTGCCCTCATCGGCGGCGAGACCGCTGAGCACCCCGGCGTCATGGCGCCCGACGACTATGACCTGGCGGGCTTCTCCGTGGGTCTGGTGGACAAGCCCCGGATCATCGACCACAATACCATGCGTCCCGGCGACGTGATCTTGGCCCTGCCCTCCTCGGGCATCCACTCCAACGGCTACTCCCTGGTGCGCAAGGTGTTCGACGTGGAGCACGCGGACCTGGGCGTCTACTCTGACGAGCTGGGTATGACCCTGGGCGAGGCGCTGCTCACCCCCACGAAGATCTATGTCAAGCCGGTGCTGCGGTGCATGGAGGCCGTGACCGTCAAGGGCGTCAGCCACATCACCGGCGGCGGCTTCTTTGAAAACATTCCCCGGTGCCTGCCCGAGGGCCTGGGCGCCCACATCCGGCTGGACGCCGTGAAAACGCCCCCCATCTTCTCTATGCTCCAGTCCGCCGGTTCCATCCCCCAGCGGGATATGTTCAACACGTTCAACATGGGCGTGGGCATGACTGTGGTGGTCTCTCCTGAGGACGCGGACGCCGCCATCGCCGCTCTGGACTGCGGCGCCTATGTGATCGGCGAGATCGCCAAGAGCGAAGAGCGGGTGGTGCTATGCTGAAGCGGGCCCGCATCGCCGTATTCGTCTCCGGCGGCGGCACCAACTTAGAGGCGCTGCTCCAGGCCCAGGAGCGGGGCGACATCCCCCACGGCCAGATCGTGCTGGTGTGCGCCAGCAACCCCAATGCCTATGCCCTGACCCGGGCGGCCAATCATGGCGTGGACGCTGCGGCATTCCCTAAAAAGCAGATGTCCCAGGCGGACTTTGAGTCCGCCCTCCAGGAAAAGCTCGCGGAATATCGCATCGACCTTATTATCCTGGCAGGCTTTTTGTCCATCCTCTCGGCGGAGTTCACCGCCCGCTGGGATGGCCGCATCCTCAATGTCCACCCCTCCCTCATCCCCGCCTTCTGCGGCAAAGGCTTCTACGGCCTCCGCGTCCACGAGGCGGCGCTCAGCCGGGGCGTGAAAGTCACCGGAGCCACCGTCCATCTGGTCAATGAGATCCCGGACGGCGGCCGCATTTTGCTGCAAAAAGCGGTGGAGGTTCTGCCCGGCGATACGCCGGAGACCTTGCAGCGCCGGGTCATGGAGCAGGCCGAATGGGTGCTGCTGCCCCGGGCCGCCGAGCTTTTGAGCGCGGAACTTACAAAGGAGAACAACTGATATGAACGATACCTACGCCACGCTGGATCTTTGCCAGCTGCTGAAGAGCAACCCCTATCCCGGCCGGGGCATCGTGCTGGGGAAGACCGCCGACGGGCAAACATCCGTGGCCGCCTACTTCATCATGGGCCGCAGCGCCAACAGCCGCAACCGGGTGTTTGTGGAAGAACCCGACGGCATCCGCACCCAGGCCTACGACCCCAGCAAGGTGGAGGACCCCAGCCTCATCATCTACCACCCCGTCCGCCAGCTGGGCCGGGGCATCATCGTCACCAACGGCGACCAGACCGACACCATCCGGGACTTCCTGGAGCGGGGCCTTCCCATGGAGCAGGCCCTGCGCACCCGGGAGTTCGAGCCCGACGGCCCCAACTGGACCCCCCGCATCTCCGGCCTTTTGAGCCCCGACGGCAGCTACAAACTCTCCATTTTGAAGTCCGCTGACGCCGACGGCTCCGCCTGCCTGCGCCAGACCTTTGAGTATCCCGGTCAGGCGGGCCTGGGCCACTTCCTCCACACCTACGTCACCGACGGCAACCCCATCCCCACCTTCCAAGGGGAACCGGAACAGGTGGCCATCTCCGGAGACATCGACGCCTTCACCGACGCCGTGTGGAATGCCCTGAACGCGGACAACAAGATCTCCCTGTTCGTCCGGTTCACCGACCTTGCAACCGGCACGTTCACCCAGCGCATCATCAACAAATATCAGTAAAGGAGCGGGAATCATGACAGAACTGGAACTCAAATACGGCTGCAACCCCAACCAAAAGCCCTCCCGCATCTTTATGCGGGACGGCAGCGACCTGCCCATCACCGTGTTGAACGGCAAGCCCGGCTACATCAACTTTCTCGACGCCCTGAACTCCTGGCAGCTGGTCCGTGAACTCAAGGCCGCCACCGGATTGCCCGCTGCCGCCAGCTTCAAGCACGTCTCCCCCGCCGGCGCCGCCGTGGGTCTGCCCCTGACCGACGTGGACAAGAAGATCTACTTCGTGGATGAGACGGCAGAGCTTTCTCCCATCGCCTGCGCCTACATCCGGGCCCGGGGCGCCGACCGGCTTTGCTCCTACGGCGACTGGGCGGCCCTCTCCGACGTGTGCGACGCCGCCACCGCCCGGTACCTCAAGTACGAGGTCTCCGACGGCGTCATCGCCCCCGGCTACACCGACGAGGCCCTGGAGATCCTGAAAACCAAGAAAAAGGGCAACTACAACGTGGTGCAGATCGACCCGGACTATGTGCCCGCCGAGCAGGAGTACAAGGACGTGTTCGGCGTCACCTTCCAGCAGGGCCGCAACAACTTCAAGATCGACGAGGACCTGCTGGGCAACATCGTCACCAAGAACCACGACCTGCCCCGCGAGGCCAAGATCGACATGATCGTCGCCCTCATCACCCTCAAGTACACCCAGTCCAACTCCGTGTGCTATGTGAAAAACGGCCAGGCCATCGGCGTGGGCGCCGGTCAGCAAAGCCGCATCCACTGCACGCGCCTGGCCGGCAACAAGGCCGACAACTGGTACCTGCGCCAGCACCCCAAGGTACTGGGCCTCCAGTTCGTGGAGGGCATCCGCCGCCCCGACCGGGACAACGCCATCGATATCTACACCTCCGACGAGTACGAGGATATCCTGGCCGACGGCGTGTGGCAGCAGACCTTTACGGTCAAGCCCGAGGTGCTGACAGCCCAGGAGAAAAAGGACTGGATCGCCACCCAGACCGGCGTGACTGTGGGCTCCGACGCCTTCTTCCCCTTCGGCGACAACGTGGAGCGCGCCCGCAAGTCCGGCGTGCAGTACAT
>CAUWEK010000152.1:0-3248 GCA_963557435.1 uncultured Dysosmobacter sp. | reverse complement strand
TAGAGCTTGTCCTTCACCCACACCAGGGCGAAGGCGTCGGAGCCGATGCCGTTGGCGGTGGGCTCCACCACCGTCAGCGCGGCGGCGGTGGCGATCATGGCGTCAATGGCGTTGCCGCCCTGCTTGAGAATTTCCAGACCCGCCTGGGCGGCCAGGGGGTTGGCGGTGGCCACCATGCCCCGCCGGCCGTAGACCACGCTGCGGCGGGAGGCATAGGGGTAGGACATTGCGTCAAAGGAGAAATTCATGAAAGTTGCGCTCCTTTCTCACAGGATGGAGGCGAAGATGCCTGCCACGATGATGGAGAGGGTGGTGACGGAGGCAAGGCCGGCCACCACGAAGCGGGGCATGATCTTGCCCAGGATGTACTCCTTCTCCTCCTCGTTCTCGGCCAGAGCCAGAGCCACCTCGTTGGAGATGAGGTAGGTGGAGGGGAAGCCCAGCATCTGGCACATGGCGATGCCGAAGGACAGGCTCCGGGAGCCCATGATCTTCCAGCAGGGCAGCACGCACATGATGATGAGGGAGGCCACGATGGTGGCGGCGAAGATGACCACCACATAGAACGCCAGCGTGGCGATGTCGCCCACGGAGATGTTGGCCAGAGCGGGGATGATGGCGGCGAACACCACCATGGTAATGAGGCCAGAGGCCTTGCCCTTGTCCAGCACCTTTTCGGGGATCAGGCCCGTCTCACACAGCACCACGGACAGCACCAGGGCGATGATGGAGTAGTTGATGGGGGTCACAGTGCCCAGCCACACAGAGATGAAGCCGCCGAACACGGTGATGAAGATGCAGGTGTTGGAGGTGTAGAAGCGGTCGTGCTTCTGGCAGAACTTCACCTTCTGCTTGCCGTCCTTGGGAGCGGGCGTGGCGGAAAGGGTGATGCCCTGGGCCTTCTTCTCCCGGTACTCGGCCAGCAGGTGACGGGCCTCGATCAATCCGCAGCGGGAGACGATGGGCGTGCCCACGAACTTCTGCACGGCAAAGACCACGGCGGGCAGCATGGCGGCCAGGGTCAGCCCCTTGGCCACGGCGGCGTCGGTCATGATCTGGGTGGCAACCAATGCGCCGTTGATGACGGGGATGCTCACCAGGGCGGCGTCCCGGCCGATCAGGGGGATCACCAGCAGGATGCCGATGACGGCGGCGGCCATGCCGATGACGGAGGTGACCACGGTGCGCCACTCATCCAGCAGCTGGCGCAGGTTGATCATGGTGCCCATGTGGAACACCAGCATAGGCGTGGCCCAGCTGGAGGCGGCGGTCAGGCCGGCCTGGTCAATGATGTCGGCGGGGATGATCTTGAACAGGAACAGCAGCAAAAAGCTGATCAATACCACAAAAATGGATGAAAGCTTCGCCTTGGTCCAGATGCCCAGCCAGTCACCGATGACGAACAGCGCCAGCACAATGGAAAAATAAAGCATATACCCAAGCATATATTTCCCTCCCGTATTTGTTTTTTTGATAATGGGTTATCGTTGATAATAAAATGCCGGAGGGAAAAAATCCAATAGTCCCTGTTGATGATTGATAAAAAAAACAAATCGTTTTTCAAATGAGTGTGTTATAATGAGGAAAAATCCCTGAGGAGCGGACAAAATGGAATTGTATCAATTAAGGTATTTCGCCAAGGTGGCGGAGATGGAGCATATGACCCGGGCGGCCCGGGAACTGAATTTGTCGGAGCCGGCTCTCAGCCGGGCCATCCGGCAGCTGGAGGAGGAGCTGGGCACCAAGCTCTTTGAGCGGCGGGGCCGCAGCATCGTGCTGACGGAGAGCGGCACGCTGCTCCAGACCCGGGCGGGGGAGGTGCTCAAGCATGTGGGGGACATCCGCGCGGAGCTGCGGGGCGTTCAGCAGGAGCGCCAGCCGGTGCGGCTGGTAGCCCGTGCGGCGGCCAGCATTCTGCCGGACCTTCTGGCGCGGTTTTATGAGCGCAATCCGGATATTGCCGTCAGCGTGGTGCAAAACGACAACAACGTGATCCGCAACCAGGAATATGATCTGATGATCGGCTCCACGCTGATCCACCCGCCCAAGTATTCCAGCGTGGAGCTGGTGGAGGACCCGTTCCGGGTGTGGCTGCCGCCGGAGCATCCCCTGGCCGCCGGGGAGGCGGTGCGTCTGGGGGACCTGACCGGCCAGCCCATGATCGGCCTTGCCCCCAACCGCTTTATCAGCGTCATCTTGCAGCAGGTGCTGGAGCAGTTCGATGTGCGGGTGCGCCGCCCCATTTACAGCGACGATCCCCTTATGATCCGCAACCTGGTGGAGCGGGGCATGGGCTTTGCCATCGTGCCGGTCTACACCCTGCGGGCCCAGGACAAGACCGGCATCCGGGAGCGGCCCATCGCGGAGAGCGTACCGTGTTTGCGGCTGGTGCTCTCCTGGAAGAAGGACGCCTACCACCCTGAGCCGGTGCGGCAGCTGCGGCGCTTCATTGTGGAGTATTTCCGGGCGCTTCCCCGGGAGAAAGAAAAAAATACCCCGGACCGCATGCTGTAAGGCAGCGGTCCGGGGTAAAATCATCAGTCCCGCGCACGGGGAAGGTTCCAGCGGTAATGGGCGGAGAGGAAGCGGATGAGCACCACCACGCCCGCGCCGGCGAGGATGGCGGCCACCTCTCCCGCCGGGTGCCACAGCACAGTGCACACCAGCGCTCCGGCCAGGGAGGCGCAGGCGTAGATGTGTTTGACGAAGATGTACGGCGTGTCGCCGGCCATCACATCCCGCAGCACGCCGCCGCCCACGCCGGTGACCACGCCCACGAACACCAGCAAAAACAGCGTGGGCTCCGCCGTGGAGCGCCAGGCGATACGGATGCCCACCACGGTGAAGATCCCAAGGCCCAGGGAGTCCAGGATCAGCATGGACAGGTCATAGAGCCGCTGGTCCCACATGAGAAGATGCCGGATGCGGGGCAGAAACAGCACCAGGGAAGTCACCAGTGCCACGGAGGCGTAGATGGGATTGAGAAAGGTGGCCGGCGGGGTGTTGCCCAGAATCACGTCCCGGATGACGCCGCCGCCCACGGCGGTGGTCAGACCGAGAATGCACACGCCGAACAGGTCCATGCCCTTTTTCAGGGCGGTGATGGCGCCGGAGGCGGCAAAGGCCATGGTGCCTGCCAGCTCCAGAATCAGAATGAATGTCTCCACAGCGCACCTCTCACGCGTGTCCCCGGAGCACCATCTCCATGAAGGCGCTGGCGGCCGCTGTGGGAGCCACGTCCCGCAGCG
>CAUWEK010000151.1:0-3251 GCA_963557435.1 uncultured Dysosmobacter sp. | reverse complement strand
CGCCGGTGCCGCAGTCGTCGCCCATGTTGCCGAAGGCCATGGACTGGACGTTGACGGCGGTGCCCCAGGAGTAGGGGATGTCGTTGTCGCGGCGATAGACGTTGGCGCGGGGGTTGTCCCAGGAACGGAACACGGCCTGCACGGCGCCCATCAGCTGCTCCTTGGGATCGGAGGGGAAGTCCTGACCGATCTTGGCCTTGTACTCGGCCTTGAAGGCCTCGGCCAGCTCCTTGAGGTCCTCGGCGGTCAGCTCCACGTCCTGGGTGACGCCCTTGCGCTCCTTCATCTCGTCGATGAGCTGCTCAAAGTACTTCTTGCCCACTTCCATGACCACGTCGGAGTACATCTGGATGAAGCGGCGATAGCAGTCCCAAGCCCAGCGGGGGTTGCCGGACTTCTTGGCCAGCACCTCCACCACGGTCTCGTTGAGGCCCAAGTTCAGGATGGTGTCCATCATGCCGGGCATGGAGGCGCGGGCGCCGGAACGGACGGAGACCAGCAGGGGGTTTTCCTCATCGCCGAACTTCTTGCCGGTGATGCTCTCCATCTTGTCGATGTATTCCATGATCTCGGCCTGGATCTCATCGCTGATCTTGCGGCCGTCCTCATAGTACTGGGTGCAGGCCTCGGTGGTGATGGTGAAGCCCTGAGGCACGGGCAGGCCGATGTTGGTCATCTCGGCCAGGTTGGCGCCCTTGCCGCCCAGGAGCTCGCGCATGTTGGCATTGCCCTCAGTGAACAGGTAACAATACTTTTTGCTCATTTTCATTCCTCCGTTTTTTTGTCGCTGCCAAACAGAAAAATCATCAATCTGATGGTTAAACGATTAGCTAAATTGACTATATTATTATAATAGGATGCATTTCGGAAAACAATGCATAAATAGCATAAGAAACGGCATTAAAATTCAAGCAAATTGCCAAAGTCAGGACAATCCGCCCAACTTTTCCCCCGTGTGGCCGGAGCGGGCCGCCGGAAGTCCGCTTCCATTTTTGTGCCGTTTATGGTAGGATGGAGCGGAGAACGAAGGAAAGAGGAACGACTATGACGGCATTTGGCAGCATCCAGCAAGATCCCGCCGCCGGGCGCATCCGGCAGGCGGCCACCCGGGGAGCGTTGACCCATGCGCTGCTCGTCACCGGCGCGGGGCAGCGGGAGGCGCTGGCCCGCTATGCCGCCGCGGCCATGGAGTGCAGCAGTGAGGGAGAGCGGCCGTGCCTGCGGTGCGACAGCTGCCGCCGGGTCATGGAGGACATCCATCCGGACGTGATCACCGTGCGGGACGACCAGCATAAATCCATTGCCGTGGACGTGGTGCGCCAGATCCGGCAGGACGCCTACATCCGGCCCAACCAGGGGCGGCGGAAGGTGTACCTCTTTCCTGACTGCGCCTTGCTGACGCCTCAGGACCAGAACGTGCTTTTGAAGATCGTGGAGGAGGGCCCGCCCTATGCGGCGTTCCTCTTCTGCGCGGAAAACGCGGCGGTGGTGCTCCAGACCCTGCGCTCCCGGTGCGTGGAGCTCAAGCTCCACCCCGACGGCACGCCGGAGACCCAGGAGACCTCTGACGCGGGGGACGAGCTCATCCGCCTGCTGGCGTCGTTCCGGCGGGGGGCGGCGGCGGAGTGGGCCGCCCGGATGGAAAAGCGGCGCATGACCCGGGAGGAGCTCTCCGCCATGCTGGAGCGGGGCCGGGCCGTGTGCGCCGAGGCGCTGCTGCGCGCCTACGGCTGCCAGGGGGACGGAAGCGGCGGCCAATTGGCCTCTGCCGTTGCGAAAAACTTGACAAAACGCCAGATTATGGGCACAATAGAACTGTTGGAGAAGTATCGCGGGGAGTGCGTGTATAACGTTGGGCCCAGCCATGTGCTGGGCGCCCTCGCCGTAGAATTGGAGGGTATCCTTTGACGGAAGTGATCAGCGTCCGCTTTCGGGGCGGATGCAAAAATTATTATTTTGACCCCAAGGGCGTCCAGGTGAAAATGGGGGACCAGGTGATCGTGGAGACCGCCCAGGGCCCCGAGTTTGCCACCTGCACCCAGGGAAACCACGAGGTGGAGGACTCCGCCATCGTCCGGCCCCTGTGCGCCATGCTCCGCATGGCCACGGACAGCGACCGCCGCACGGTGGAGTACAACCGGAAAAAAGAGAGCGAGGCCTTCGACATCTGCGAGCGCAAGATCGCCGAGCACGGCCTGGAGATGAAGCTGGTGAACGTGTCCGCCAGCTTTGACGGCAACAAGATCATCTTTTATTTCACCGCCGACGGCCGGGTGGATTTCCGGGAGCTGGTGCGGGACCTGGCCAGTGTGTTCCGTGCCCGGATCGAGCTGCGGCAGATCGGCGTGCGGGACGAGGCCAAGATGATCGGCGGCCTTGGCATCTGCGGACGGCCTTTCTGCTGCTCCCAGTTTTTGGACGGGTTTTTGCCTGTCTCCATCAAGATGGCCAAGACCCAGAACCTGAGCCTGAACCCCACCAAGATCTCCGGCACCTGCGGGCGGCTCATGTGCTGCCTCAAGTATGAGCAGAATGCCTACGAGGACGCCGCCAAGCGCATGCCCAAGGTGGAGTCCTTTGTCCAGACGCCGGACGGACCCGGCAACGTCAAGAGCGTGGACCTGCTGCGGGAGACCATGAAGGTGAACCTGGACAGCGCGGGTCCCAACGAGCCCCTGAAGACCTACCACAGCTGCGAGGTGTGCGTGCTGCGCAACGGCAAGGGAAGCCGCGACGGCATCGCCATCCCTGAGCGGCCCGCCCGCTATGTGGAGGAGAAGGAGGAAGAGGAGTTTGTCCAGCCGGTGCTGACCACGCCGTTTTATATGGATGCCAAGCTGGAGGATGCGCCCGTGCGGGAGAAGATCGGCGCCGAGGACGGCAGCCGTTCCCGCCGCCGCAGCCGCTCCCGCCGCCGCGGAAAGCCCGCCGGCGAGGGCCAGGCCCCCCGGCCCGACCAGCCCAAGGAGGCAAAGCAGCCCGCCCAGGGCAAGGAGCCCGGCGGCAAGGACCAGGGCAGCAAGGCCGGCCAGCAGGAGAAGAAGGGCAGCCAGAAGCCCCGGCCCCCCAAGCAGGGGCCCAAGCAGCCTGCCCAGCAGCCCAAGGATGCCGCGCCTCACGGCGCCGAGGGCGGTGACGGCGCAGAAGCCAAGCGCCGCCGCCGGCCCCATCACCGGGGCGGACGCCGCCGGGGCACGGGCGGCGGCGAGGGCGGAGCCCCCGCGCCCCAGGGAGACTAAGACGGAAAGTCC
>CAUWEK010000150.1:0-3255 GCA_963557435.1 uncultured Dysosmobacter sp. | reverse complement strand
ACGTTTTGAAGCGGATGCGCAAAGGCCACATGTCCGCCGAGATCGTGGAGATGGGCCGGAAGGTCCGCCGGTGCGGCATGGCGCTGTCCGTCACCGCCATCACGGGCCTGGGCGGCCCAGAGCTGCTGGAGCGCCACGCCATCGAGACGGCGGAGGCATTCAACGCCATGAACCCGGAGTATATCGGCATGCTGACGCTGATGGTGGAGCCGGAGACGCCCCTTTACGACTGGGTAAATCAGGGCAAGTTCCACTTGCTGACCCAGCCCCAGGTGCTGGAGGAGACTCGCCTTCTGGTGGAGCATCTGGACAGCCCCGGCAGTGTGTTCCGCATGAACCACGCCAGCAACTACCTGGTACTCAAGGGCACCCTCAACGAAGACAAGGAAGCTATGCTGCGCACCATCGACGCGGCCGAGCACGACCTGAGCCGTCTGCGTCCGGAGTCCTGGCGCGGCCTTTAAAAGCGAAGAACGCCCCGGAAAGCAAATCGCTTTCCGGGGCGTTTTTTGATTCAGGCGGAGACGTGCTTGAAGTTGCCCAGGGTCTCATTGACGTTGGAGACGTAGGCGAACGTATCGGGGAACTCCTGGAGCACCCGGTGGAACTGCATCACCTGGCTGCGGTTGACCACGCAGATGAGCAGGGACTTGGGGGTGTCGGAGTACATGCCCTGGGCGGGCAGCACGGTGACACCGTGGTGCAGCTCCCGCAGGAGGCGCTCGGAGAGGGCGTCGGCGTGCTGGGTGACCACCTCAAATTTCAGGGCGGTCTTGAAGCCCTTGAGGATGCCGTCGCTGATGCGGGAGCTGAGGTAGCAGTAGATCAGGCACAAAATGACGGGCTCGAACTGATAGCCGTAGACAAAGAAGGAAAGCACCGCCACGGAGGCGTTGAGGCCGAAGATCACCCACACCAGACTGGCCTGGGGATGGAGCTTGTGGACCCAGGCGGCCACGATATCCGTGCCGCCGGTGGAGCCGCCCAGCCGGATCACCAGGCCGTATACGGCGCCGCTGACCACACCGGCAGTCACAGGCCCCAGAATGTCCGAGGAGCCGGAGTCATAGGCGATGCCGCTCAGGTCCAGCTTGCCCAGGCCCAGCGTCACGGCGGAAAAGACCAGCACGAACAAAAGACTCTTGCGGGCGAAATCCGCATCCAGCTTCCGCCAGGCCAGCAGGATCAGCGGCAGGTTGATGATGAGGGAGAGATAGCCGATGTTCACATGGAACAGGTATTGAATGATGGTGGCAAAGCCGTTGATGCCTGCGGGGGCAAAGGAATTGGGGAACACGAACAGCTCGTAGCTGAGGCCCATGATGACGGCCAGCCCCGCCACCGCCAGGTAGCGTCCGGCCTGGCCCGAAGTGTGCTGCATGGGGAAACCTTCCTTTCTCTTGGATCTTCCGGGGCGCAGTATACGCTTGTTTTTTTGGAAATGCAAGCGAAAATTCACGATTTTTCCAAAAATGCAGGAAAAGTTTCTCACTGTGCAGAATGCAGAAAAAAGCGGCATTCCCGGAGAAAAAAGGCGGAGAAGGTGCAGGATGCAGGCGCAGCGCTGCATCCTGCAAAAGCGGGAGGCCACGGCGCCAGAAAAAACTCCGCTGCCGTCTTTACGGCAGCGGAGTTTGGCTTTGGAGAACTGTGGAAAGCTTACAGCTTGCGGGCCTTTTCGGTGTCACAGTAAGCGCAGCGGTAGGTGTGCTTTTCGGGGTCGCTGAGCAGGAAGATGGCGTCCAGCTGCGGCTCCGCCACGGTGATGCAGCGGGGGTTCTTGCAGTGGATGATGTTCACCAGCTTCTGGGGCAGCTCCAGGTGCTTCTTCTCCACCCGGACGCCGTTGCGGATGATGTTGACGGTGATGTTGGGGTCGATGTAGCCCAGCACGTCCAGATCCACGTCCATGGGGGAGTCGATCTTGATGATGTCCTTGCGGCCCATGCGGTCGCTGCGGACGTTCTTGATGATGGCCACGGAGCAGTCCAGCTCGTCCAGGTGCAGGTACTTGTAGATGTCCATGCTCTTGCCGGACTGGATGTGGTCCAGGACCACGCCGTTTTGGATGCTGTCGATATTCATAAGTGAGATCTCCTTCCCGATTAAACCTGGATGTCCAGCAGCTTGAGGATCAGCGCCATGCGGATGAACTTGCCGTTTTTCACCTGCTTCCAGTAGCAGGCGCGGGGATCGCGGTCCACGGAAACGGTGATCTCATTGACGCGGGGCAGGGGGTGCAGAATGCACAGGTCGGGCTTGGCGGGCACCAGCTTCTCAGGGTCCAGCACATAGGTGTCCTTCAGACGGATGTAATCCGCCTCGTTGAAGAAGCGCTCCTTCTGCACACGGGTCATGTACAGGATGTCCAGCTTGGGCATGGCCTCTTCCAGGCTGCCGGTCTCCTCATAGGGCAGGCCGTTCTTGTCCAGCACGTTTTCCTTGATGTAGGCGGGCATCTTCAGCTCCTCGGGGGAGATGAAGACGAACTTGATGCCGCTCTGACGGCTCAGGGCGTTGACCAGGGAGTGAACGGTGCGGCCGAACTTCAAATCACCGCAAAAGCCGATGGTGAAGTCGTTGAGCCGGCCCTTTTCCCGATGGATGGTCAGAAGGTCCGTCAGGGTCTGGGTGGGGTGGTTGTGGCCGCCGTCACCGGCGTTGATGATGGGCACCTCGGAGAACTGGGCCGCCGCGTAGGGAGCGCCCTCCTTGGGGTGGCGCATGGCGATGATGTCGGCATAGCAGCTGACGGTGTGGATGGTGTCACCCACGGTCTCGCCCTTGGCGGTGGAGCTGGACATGGCCTCGGAGAAGCCCAGCACGCTGCCGCCCAGGCCCAGCATGGCGGACTCGAAGCTCAGGCGGGTACGGGTGGAGGGCTCGAAGAAGAGGGTGGCCAGCTGCTTGTGGGCGCAGGCGTCCTGGTACTTGGCGGGATTGGCGATGATGTCCTCAGCGGTGGCGATCAGCTGGTCGATCTCCTCCACGCTCAGGTCAACAATATCAATGAGATTTCTAGGCATGGGACTGCTCCTTTCGGAAGATGGTTTCGATTCAGTAGGTTTCCCCGCCGCGCCCCTGCGCGGAGGGGAAAAGGAGAAATAAACGGAACGGATGGAGCTTTCAGCGTCAACTGGAAGCGGAATGAGCGACGTTTATCTCAGCGGGGCACCCCGCCGCGCCCCTGCGCGGTGGGGAAAGGAGAAATAAACGGAACGGATGGAGCTTTCAGCGTCAACTGGAAGCGGAATG
>CAUWEK010000149.1:0-3299 GCA_963557435.1 uncultured Dysosmobacter sp. | reverse complement strand
CACCGGCTCCGCCGGCGGCCACAACGGCATCAAAAACATCATCGCCCATCTGGGCACCCAGGACTTCCCCCGCATCAAGATCGGCACCGGTGCCCCCGCCGGCGGCGGAGCCGAAATGATCGACTGGGTCATCGGCGTGCCCTCCCGGGCGGAGCGGGAGATCCTGGTGGAGAGCTTCCGCCGGGCCATCGACGCTGCCGCGTGCATCCTCCAAAACGGCTGCCAGAAGGCTATGAACGACTATAATTAAAGGGAAAAGCGGGCCGGTACCCGCATACAATAAGGACGCCCCCTCCCCCGGCTTTGGGCGGAGGCGGGCGGTCGACTGCTTTAAACTTCCAAAATTTGACAAAGGTGTGCCCTATGGAACGATTCCTGGAACAACTTAATACCATCCCGGAGGTGGCGGCGCTCAGCCAGCGGGTGGAAGCGGGCGGATGCCCGGCGGCGGTCACCGGATTGCAGCCGGTGCACCGTGCCTGTGTGGGCGCGGCGGTGGCCCGGGCTACCGGGCGGCCGGTGCTGTTTGTGTGCGGCGACGAGCGGGAGGCCCAGACAGTGGCCGCCGACCTGCGCACGCTGCTGGGGCAAGAGCCGGTGGTGCTGCCGGGACGGGAGTGGCAGCTGCGGCCCGGCGCCGTGGGCTCCCGCGCCTTCGAGCAGAGCCGCCTGGGGGCGCTGTACGCCCTGACCGGCGGCGCCGCGGCGGCGGTTGCCACCGTGGACGCCCTCATGGCCCGGACGCTGCCGCCGGCGCTGCTGCGCCGCCTGACCACGGAGCTGACCATGGAGCAGCGGACCGATCCGGCGGAGCTGGCCCGCCATCTGACGGAGGCGGGATACGTCCGCTGCCAGCAGGTGGAGGGCGTGGGCCAGTTTGCCCTGCGGGGCGGCATCCTGGATGTCTACTCTCCTTTGATGGAACAGCCGGTGCGCATCGAGTTTTTCGATGATGAGATCGACTCCATGGGCACCTTTGACCCCTCTACCCAGCGGCGGGTGAAAAACATCCATGCGGCCCGGCTCCTGCCGGCCTCGGAGGTGCTGCCCGGCGCGGCGGAGGGCGGGACCGCGGGCCTTGCCCGGAAGCTGCGGGAGCTGGCGGAAAAGCTGGAGAAAAAGCACAAGGCCGAGGCGCTGGTGGAGACGCTGCGCCAGGACGCGGAGCGCCTGGAAAACGGCGCGGCCCTGGGCGGCGCGGACCGTTACCTGGCCGCCGTGTATGACCAGAGCGCCACGGCCCTGGACTACCTGGCACCGGACACGCTGGTGGTGCTGTGCGAGAGCGGCCGGGTGGAGGACCGGGTGAAAAGCACCCTGACCCAGCTGCGCCAGGACACGGAGCTTTTGATGGAACAGGGGCTGCTGGCCGGGGAGTACGCCGCCCTGACGCTGAGCGCGGAGGAGCTGTTCCGGGGACTGGAGGCGTTCCCCGTGCTCATGGAAAACGCCCTGCCCACCTCCCGCTATCCTCTGCGGCCACGGGAGCTGGCCACGGTGAACGCCAAGCAGCTGAGCTCTTACGGCGGGAGCCTGGAGACGGCAGTGGGAGACATGACCCACTACCGGCAAACCGGCAGCGCGGTGCTGGTGCTGTGCGGCAGCGAGACCCGGGCCAGAAACCTTTGCCGCATGCTTGCCGAGCGGGACATTCCCGCTGCGCTGGACCTCCAGGGGGCGGCCATGCCCGCGCCTGGGGAGATCCGGGTGAGTCTGGGGGCCCTGAGCGCCGGCAGCGAGTGGCCGGCGCTGAAGCTGGCGGTCTTGACCGAGGGCCAGCTGACGGCGGCGGTGGCCGGAAAGCGGCGCAAGCTCCGCCACGACTCCAACCGCCAGAAGCTCCAGTCCTACACGGACCTCTCCCCCGGAGACCTGGTGGTCCACGTCCACCACGGCGTGGGCCGCTTTGTGGGCATTCAGCGCATGCCCGTGGACGGGGTGGAGAAGGATTATATCAAGATCGACTACGCCGGGGGCGACTGCCTGTATGTGCCTGTGACCCAGCTGGATCAGGTGTCCAAGTACATCGGCGGCGGAGAGGACCAGGAAAAGACCCGGCTCAACAAGCTGGGAGGCACCGAGTGGGCCAAGCAGAAGACCCGGGCCAAAAAGGCGGCCAAGGACCTTGCCAAGGGCCTGATCGCCCTATACGCCCAGCGGCAGAAGCAGCCGGGCTTCGCCTTCTCCCCGGACTCCACCTGGCAGCGGGAGTTTGAGGAGGCCTTCGACTACGCCGAGACCGACGACCAGCTTAGGTGCATCGCGGAGATCAAGGCGGATATGGAGCGGCCCCGCCCCATGGACCGGCTGCTGTGCGGCGACGTGGGCTACGGCAAGACGGAGGTCGCCCTGCGGGCGGTGATGAAGTGTATCCTGGACGGCAAGCAGGCCGCCATTCTGGTGCCCACCACCGTGCTGGCCCAGCAGCACTACGCCACCGCCATGAGCCGCTTCCGCAACTTCCCTGTGAAGATCGAGGTGCTCTCCCGCTTCACCACCGCCAAGGAGCAAAAGCGCATTCTGGACGCGGTGGGCCGGGGGGCGGTGGATGTGCTCATCGGCACCCACAAGCTGCTGCAAAAGAACGTGCAGTTCCACGACCTGGGGCTGCTCATCATCGACGAGGAGCAGCGCTTCGGCGTCACCCACAAGGAGCGGCTCAAGGAGATGAGCCGCCAGGTGGATGTGCTGACCCTCTCCGCCACCCCCATCCCCCGCACGCTGAATATGGCCCTCTCGGGCCTTCGGGACATGTCCACCCTGGAAGAGCCGCCCCAGGACCGCCAGCCGGTGCAGACCTACGTCATGGAGCACGACTGGGCGGTGGTGGAGGACGCCATCCGCCGGGAACTGGGCCGGGGCGGACAGGTTTATTACCTGCATAACCGGGTGGAGAGCATCGACCTGACCGCCTCCCGCCTCCAGAAGATGCTGGGGCCGGAGGTGCGCATCGTGGTGGGACACGGGAAAATGGGCGAAAAGGAGCTCTCCGCCGTCATGCAGGCCATGGTGGACGGCGAGGCGGATATCCTGGTGTGCACTACCATCATCGAAACGGGCATCGACATCTCCAATGTCAATACCCTCATCATTGAGGACGCGGACAAAATGGGCCTGGCACAGCTCCATCAGATCCGGGGCCGCATCGGCCGCAGCGCCCGCCGGGCCTACGCCTACCTCACCTACCGGCGGGGCAAGGTGCTGCAGGAGACCGCTGCCAAGCGGCTGGCCGCCATCCGGGAGTATGTGGAGTTCGGCTCCGGCTTCAAGATCGCCATGCGGGACCTGGAGATCCGGGG
>CAUWEK010000148.1:0-3327 GCA_963557435.1 uncultured Dysosmobacter sp. | reverse complement strand
TACAGCAATTTGACGGCAGGCGGCATCGGACATGCCCGGAAGATCACGGTGCTCTGGGCCATTGCGCTTTGCCGCCTGGGACGGGGCGAGGAGGGCCTGGCGCTTTTGCGGGGCTGGCCCATGGAGGAGCTGTCCGCGGAAAGTGTGGAGGACTGGCTCAAGGGCATGGCCATGTGTGCGGATGTGCCCGGTGCGGCAGAGGAGATGCGCCGTGCTGTGGAGAAGATCCCGCTGCGCCGGGAGGACGCGGAGAACTCCAAATGGGAAAAGGCACAGTCGGATCGCTTCCGGCTGGCGGGACAGATGCTGTTTTTGGAGGACTACGCGCAAAAGACGAAGGCGGACCGGCCCTGGCGGACCTTTCTGGAATCCGGCGGCCCCCTGGGCGCGGCGGCCAGAACACTGGCAGCCACGGAGCGGGAGGACGCGGAGCGCGCACTGGCCCAGACAGATCAGTGGCGGGACTTCCCGCCTGCCGCCCTGGAGTGGGCATTTGCGTTGGGCTGCCGCTTCCCGGAGAGCCTGTTTACCCAGGGAGCGGAAATTTTGCGCAATATAGTGACTGATTTGGCTAAAAAAGAAAACTTTTCTGCCAAGCTGCTGGACTGGACGCAGAACAATCCGGCCACCGATGTGGTCCGGCATCAGTTCGCGTGGCAGATGCTGGCAGGTGCCATGCAGAAAAAGGAGAGCTTTGCCAACGAGCGCCTGGGCCGGGCGCTGTGTGAGATGTTTTTCCGGGAGACGGCCTGCTACTACGAGGGGCTTTATAACCCGGCGGTTCTGGAAGATCCCCGGTCTTGGGACGTCCTTCCCAAGATGGGCCGGTTCAGCATGCATTGCCTGCGGGCGCACAAGGCGCTGGAGCAGGGGGACCAGCTGGGATATGTGCGGCAGCTGCGGGAAGGACTGCAGCAGGCGCCGCTGATGAAGCATATGGTCTCTTTTTTACTGGACCAGCAGGATAAGGAGAGCAAGCAGGCGGCGGCCGCCTCCCCGGCCATGATGGCGCTGGCACAGCAGGTGCGGGCGGTTTTGGACAAGTACGCTCCGGGTGATCCGGCGGTGAAGGCGCTCAAGCAGAGCGAGGCGTATCAGAAGGTGGCCTGGATTTTGGAGAGGGTGCCGCCCCAGGTGTCCGCCCCATGGGAGCCGGAGAGCAAGCAGACGGAGCAGGCATTTGCCGCCCTGGCGGATACATGCCGCTTTTGTGATGAAGCCCAGGCCCGGGCGGCCATGGAGGACAGCTTCCAAAACCTGCAGCCCGGCAGGCGGGAGACGCTGGCGGATTACTGGAAGCGCTTCCCCCTGTGGGGAGACGGCACCGGCCAGGTGCTGGGCAACATTGCCCGAGCGTTTCATGCCCACTGGGAGGACTTCGACTGGATCTATCACCGGCTGATGGACGAGCGGTCCCGCCGGACGCTGCTGGCGGTTTTGCGGAACTGGCGCGGTTTTGAGTCGGACCCGCTGAAAGAGGTCATCGACACCCGGTATGACGATTACTTTGACCGGGAGGTGCTCTGCTGCGGCAGCGAGGACGTGGCGGCGGATCTGGGCGCCTATACGGGCGACACCTTCTTGTCCTATGTGAAGAACTACGGCGCCGACGGATATCGCCGATACTACTGCTATGAGATCACGCCGGACAGCTACCGCAAGCTGCTGCGCAGCACGGGGCCGTATCCGTTTGTGGTCTGCCGCCGCAAGGGCGCAGGTGCCGGACCGGGCGAGATGTTCCTCTCCGACGGCTCTGATACTTCTGCAAACGCCCTGGGGCAGCGCGGCCGGGATCGCGTGGAGATCGTGGCTCTGGATGACGATATCACCGAGCCGCTGACCTTCATCAAAATGGATATCGAGGGCGCGGAGCAATCCGCTTTGCAGGGCTGTGCCCGGCATATCCGGGAGGACCGGCCCAAGCTGGCGCTGTCTGTGTACCATAACTTCGAGGACATCTGGAAGCTGCCCCGGATGATCGAGGCGCTGGTGCCGGGATACCGCTTCTATCTGCGCTATCACGGCGGCGATCTCTGGCCCAGCGAGATCACACTGCTTGCCCTTCCTCCCGCAGAGGACTGACTGATGAAAAACCCCGTTTCCCTAAGTGATCTGGGAAACGGGGTTTTGATTATTTGCTGGTTTTAAGGTGCTGGATCAGAACCGGGGCGATGTTTTCGCAGGAGGCCTGAATGGTCACGGCGCCGATCTGCTGGGCAACGCCGGGCATGCCGTACACCACACAGGACTCCTTGTCCTGGCCGATGGTATAGGCCCCGGCCCTGCGCATTTCCAGAAGGCCGTTGGCGCCGTCCCGGCCCATACCGGTCATGATGATGCCCACCATGTGGCACTTGACCTGAGAGGCCATGGAGGAAAAGAGCACGTCCACCGAGGGGCGGTGCCCGCTGACCTTGTCTCCCGGCTGACAGGCCAGGGTGTAGCGGGTGCCCATGCGCACCACACGGGCCTGGAGGTCAGCCGGGGCGATGAGGGCCAGGCCCGGGCGGATCTCGTCGCCGTTGACGGCCTCCCGAACTTCCATGGCACAGAGCTTGTTCAGCCGCTGGGCGTACATTTTTGTAAAGCCCGGGGGCATGTGCTGGACGATCACCATACCTGGGATATCTGCCGGCAGCCGTTTGAGGACTTCCAGGGTGGCTTCTGTGCCGCCGGTGGAGGCGCCCAGGCCGATGATGGTCTGCTGCCGGATACCGCCCGTTTTTCCGATCCGTCCCAAAGGACTCGGCGGCGAGACGGGGGAAAGGGGATCGCGGGCGGCAGCGCGGCGGGGCGGCACCACCTTTGCGTGGGATGCCACCACGATCTTCTGGGCCAGGGAGCGGAAAAAAGTCTCCCGGCTCTCGGTGCCGTCCGGCTTGCGGACGAAATCCACCGCGCCGGCGGCCAGAGCGTCGAATACCCGCAGACTCAGGCTGGAGACCAAAATGACCGGCAGGGGATGCTCCGGCAGCAGCTGAGAAAGAAAATCGATGCCGTTTGTGCCCGGCATCTCCACGTCCAGGGTCATGACGTCGGGCTGCAGGCGCAGGATCTTGGCCTTGGCGTCCAGAGCGTTGATGGCGTAACCCACTACCTCGATGTAGGGATAGGCAGCCAGGCCCTTGGTGAGGAAAGCCCGGGCCACGGCGGAGTCATCCACCACCAGGACCCGGATTTTGCGCTGGTTGAGAAGCATGAGTGAAAACGCTCCTTCCTGAAAAGCGGGCGCCGCAGGGCTCATGCCCTGCGGTATACGGCCGGAGCCACCATGCGGAACAGCGGCGTTTGCCCAAGAGATTCGGAATGGCTGATAAAGAGATAGGC
>CAUWEK010000147.1:0-3357 GCA_963557435.1 uncultured Dysosmobacter sp. | reverse complement strand
TCATGCCCGGCAAGGTCAACCCCACCCAGTGCGAGGCCGTGACCATGGTGGCCGTACAGGTGATGGCCAATGATACCGCCGTGGGACTGGCCGCCAGCCAGGGAAACTTCCAGCTCAACGTGTTTTTGCCGGTGTCGGCCTATAACTTCCTGCTCTCTGCCCGGCTGCTGGCGGACGTGTGCGACTCGTTCCGGGTCTACTGTGTGGAGGGCATCGTGCCCAACCGGGAGAAGATGGAGGAGAACCTGCGCAATTCGCTGATGCTGGTCACCTGCCTGACGCCCAAGATCGGCTATGAGGCGGCGGCCCGGTGCGCCAAGAAGGCGCTGGAGGAGGGCACCACCCTCAAAGAGGCGGTGCTCAGTCTGGGCCTTTTGCCGGCGGAGGAATTCGACCGGATCGTCCGGCCGGAAAATATGGTATGAGTCTGAAATGAAAACGCCCGGTGCGCCAAAGCGCACCGGGTATTTTCATTTGTTCAAAAGCCATTTTGGTTGCAGCAGTTTGGATTGCAGCAGCTCTGGTTACAGCAGTAGGCCGCGGCCTCCTGCTGCAAAAAGCATACGGTGCTGCCCAGCAGCAGCGTCAGGAAAAACAGGCACAGCGCGGCGCCCACATTCACCAGCACCGCCGAGGAGGCCACCAAAGAGGCCGCCAGTGCGGTCAGAAGACCGCCCAGGGCACCGATGCCTGCACAGCGGGCGGAGCACAGCCAGGCGCAGATCAGCGCCGGAGAGCAGTCACAGCGCAGGGCGCGGCAGGCCAGAGCCAGGCCGCCCAGCGCGGAGATCGCTGCCGCAGTGGTGAAAAACACTTTGGAAGCGGTGGAGCCCGCCTCCAATGTCAGTACGCCGGTGGACAGCAGGGCGAACACCAGCACGCCGATGGCCAGTGCGCCCAGCACCAGATACAGGGTTTGCTGAAAACAGGATTTCATAGAAGCCGCCTTTCTGTACGCATCGCATTCATCCGCCCCGTGAGGGGAAACCGTCCCCGCTCGGTATTCTATGAAGCGGGAGACGATTTGGTGCAAGCTGGAAGAATGTGAATGAATACTTATCCTGTAAATTCAAAAATAATGCATATTATTGTGAAAATATTTACTATATTATGGTTTATATGTAAAAACATGCAAAATCACTTAAAAGTTCCAGGGAAAGTTGTGCAGGATGACACTTGCATATTTATTCATAGAAGACGTATAATTCATACATCAACAAACAACGCAACGGAGGGACACACCATGAAGAGCAAGAAAGAGATCAAAAAGATCGTCCTGGCCTATTCCGGCGGACTGGATACATCCATCATCATCCCCTGGCTGAAAGAGAACTACGGTAACCCCGAGATCATCGCCGTGGCCGGTGACGTGGGCCAGAACGACGAGCTGGACGGCCTGGAGGAAAAGGCCATCAAGACCGGCGCTTCCAAGCTGTACATCGCGGACCTGACCGACGAGATGGTGGACGAGGTCATCATCCCCTCCATGAAGATGGGCGCCAGCTACGAGCAGTATCTGCTGGGCACCGCCTTTGCCCGGCCCGTCATCGCCAAGAAGCTGGTGGAGATCGCCAAGGCCGAGGGCGCCGATGCCATCGCTCACGGCTGCACCGGCAAGGGCAACGACCAGGTGCGTTTCGAGCTGGCCATCAAGCGCTTCGCCCCTGAGATGACCATCATCGCTCCCTGGAGAGAGTGGAGCATCAAGGGCCGTGACGAGGAGATCGACTACGCCGAGGCCCACAACGTTCCCCTGAAGATCTCCCGGGAGACCAACTACTCCAAGGACAAGAACCTCTGGCACCTGAGCCACGAGGGTCTGGATCTGGAGGACCCCGCCAACGAGCCCCAGTACGAAAAGCCCGGCTTTTTGGAGATGGGCGTGAGCCCCATCGCCGCTCCCGATCAGGCCACCTATGTGACGCTGGACTTTGAAAAGGGCGTGCCCGTGGCCATCGACGGCGAGAAGATGAAGGCCAGCGACATCATCCGCAAGCTCAACAAGCTGGGCGGCGAGAACGGCATCGGCCTTTTAGACATCGTGGAAAACCGGCTGGTGGGCATGAAGGACCGCGGCGTGTATGAGACCCCCGGCGGCACCATTCTCTACAAGGCCCATCAGTGCCTGGAGATGATCACCATCGACAAGGACACCGCCCACATGAAGGCGAAGCTGGCGGTGGACTTCGCGGACCTGGTGTACAACGGCAAGTGGTTCACTCCCCTGCGGGAGGCCCTGAGCGCCTTTGCCGACAAGACCCAGGAGCATGTGACCGGCTCCGTCAAGCTCAAGCTCTACAAGGGCAACATGATCACCGCTTCCATCACCTCTCCCTGCTCTCTCTACTCCGAGCAGCTGGTGACGTTCAACGAAAGCGACTACAACCAGGCCGACGCCACGGGCTTCATCAACCTCTGGGGCCTGCCTGACACGGTGCTGGCACTGCGGGAGCAGGGCAAGCTGTAAATGAAAACGGATTGGGAGGGGAGGGAGCTCCCCTCCCAACTGGCAACTTTGCCGCACGGCGGCGTGTAAAGGAGAAACACTATGAAATTATGGGGCGGACGGTTTCAAAAGGAGACCGATGATCTGGTCAACGACTTCAATGCCTCCATCCACTTTGATCAGCGGCTCTACAAGGAGGATATCACCGGCTCCATGGCCCACGCCAAGATGCTGGGCGCGTGCGGCATCATCTCCGGCGAGGACACGGAGGCCATCGTCAAGGGCCTGGAGGAGATCCTGGCGGACGTGGAGGCGGGCAAGGTGGAATTTTCTGCCGACAACGAGGACATCCACATGAACGTGGAGTCGCTGCTGACGGCGCGCATCGGCCAGGCGGGCAAGCGATTGCACACCGCCCGCAGCCGCAACGACCAGGTGGCCCTGGACTTCCGTATGTACGTCCGCACCCAGATCGGCGTCATCGTGGAGCAGCTCCTGGAGCTGGAGACGGTGCTCTGCCGCCAGGCTGCAAAGTACCAGACGGCGGTCATGCCCGGCTATACCCACCTCCAGCGGGCCCAGCCCATCTCCTTTGCCCAGCACCTGATGGCCTACGGCGCCATGTTCAAAAGAGATGTGCAGCGCCTGAAGGACTGCGCCGCCCGGCTCAACGAGTGCCCCCTGGGCTGCGGCGCCCTGGCAGGCACCACCTATCCCATCGACCGCTTTATGACCGCCCAGGCCCTGGGCTTCGACGGTCCCATGGGCAACTCTCTGGACGGCGTTTCCGACCGGGACTACGCGCTGGAGTTTTTGAGTGCCCTGTCTATTTTGATGATGCACCTCTCCCGCTTTTCCGAGGAGGTCATCCTCTGGTGCAGCTGGGAGTTCAAGTTCATCGAGCTGGACGA
>CAUWEK010000146.1:0-3476 GCA_963557435.1 uncultured Dysosmobacter sp. | reverse complement strand
CAGCCTTCCTAAGTCATAGCTGCCCGCCGTGGCATCCAGCAAATATGCCGCCAGGCCGAAGCGGTCAATGAGCTTGGTGAACTCCAGCTTCAAAAAGAGGGGATAGGCCTCCTCCCCCGGCGCGCGCACCAGGTTGTCCTCGGGGCTAAAGTCCAGAGGGGCGTCCGTTGCGATGGTGGCCAGCCAGAAAGAGTGGCGGGCGCTCTCCTCCCCTGCTGCCAGTTTTTTGATGGCCGCGGGCTTTGCCTCGATGTCCGGCATCTTCTCATACAGGGCGTCGATGCTGCCGTAGGTCTGCACCAGGGCCATGGCCGTCTTTTCCCCGATGCCCGGCACGCCGGGGATGTTGTCCGAGGCATCTCCCATGAGGGCCTTCAGGTCGATCATGTGGATGGGGTCGAAGCCGTACTGGTCCCGGAACGCCTCCTGGGTCATATCACGGGTGGTGGTCTGGCCCATGCGGGTGGAAACCAGCTTCACCTTGGTCTTGTCCGTGATGAGCTGGAGGGAGTCCTTGTCTCCCGTCACCACCACGCACTCCCAGCCCGATGCTTCGCACTTGCGGGAGATGGTGCCGATCAAATCGTCGGCCTCCCAGCCCTCCAGCTCGTAGCGGGGGATATTCAAAGCGGAAAGCACCTCCTTGAGGACCGGCATCTGCTGCCGGAGCTCCTCCGGCATGGGCTTGCGGGTGGCCTTGTAGGCCGCGTCCGCCGTGTGACGGAACGTGGGGGCGTGGACGTCAAAGGTGACGCACACCGCGTCCGGCGACTCCTCCTCCCGCAGCCGCAGCAGCGTGGTCAAAAAGCCGAAGATGGCGTGGGTATACAGCCCGTCCCGGGTGGTCAGGGGCCGGATGCCGTAGTAGGCCCGGTTGACGATGCTGTTTCCGTCGATGACCATGAGTTTCATGGGGGTCCCTCCGTCGTAAATCAAAATGCAAACTTAATATAGTATACCTGAATCCGCGCCGCCGCGCAAGCCGTTACGCGCGCCGCAGCCGCCGGGCGATCCACGCCCCGATGAAGCCAGCCGCCGCGCCCACCAGCACGCCGCCCAGCACGTCGCTGGGCCAGTGGACATACAGGTACAGTCGGGAAAAGGCCATAACCACGGCCACCGCCAGTGCCGGTTTCCAAAGCGGCGAGCCGCTGGCCTTCAGGGCAAACACCGCCGCAAAGGATGCCGCCGTGTGCCCGGATGGGAACGAGGCATCCGTAGGCGGCGGGATCAGCAGCTCCACCGGGTGGACCGCAAAGGGCCTCACCCGGCCCACCAGCGGTTTGAGGATCAGATTGCAGAGAACCAGGTCCGTCACCAGGGCGCACCCCACCGCCAATCCCTGCCGGCGGCAGCGCTTCACAGCCAGCAGCACAGCCGCCAGCACGATCCAAATCTCTCCGTGGTTGCAGGTCCAGCTCAGCGCCGGCATCAAAACATCCAAAACGCCGCAGCGCAGATTGGCCTGGATCCAGTCCAGTATCCCGAGCTCCCATTGTTGCATGGCTTGTCTCCTTTACAAATCGCTCCCCGTTGCCGGGGTATGCAATACTATATCATAGAAGCCGCCCCTTTTGTACCGGTTTTCTTCGACACTTTCCACAAATTTACCGGAAAAGCGCAAAAGTCGGTTGACAGTACCTTCCAGTCGTGGTATGATGCCGTCAAAATTGAATCGCTTAGATAGAGGCGCGGGATCCATCAGTACCCTCCGGCAAGGCCAGGCAGCCGCCGGCGGAGAAAGGGGCTACCGCCGAAGTTCCGGGAAGCTGCCTGGCGGACCGGTGCTGGGTCGGCAGAGAAGATCTGCCGGACTGTCACAGAGTTACTTTGTGAAGCGCTATCATTGGCTGAGACGGGATCCTCCCCTTCGGGGAGCACCTTTCGTATACTCCATGAACCGCTTGACAAAGCGGTTCATTTTTTGTTCTCTCCCCGCTGCGGCGGGCGGGCGGAGAGCTTGGTCGCCGCCGCGGACTATGATTTCAGAAAGGTGAATGACATGAGAAGATTTGCTGCATTGCTGATGGCTCTGGCCATGACCGCCTCCCTGGCCGCCTGCGGTTCCCAGGAGGAGACGACTCCCGAAGAAGAGACCCCCGCCGCCCAGGAATCCCAGGAGAGCGCCGTGGAGATCCCCCCTGTGGAGGATCTGACCGGTGTGGACACCTCCGCCATCCCCGGCGTGGAGGACGGCGTGCTCACCGTTGGTATGGAGTGCGCCTACGCGCCCTACAACTGGACCCAGATGGACGACTCTAACGGTGCCGTGGCCATCTCCAACGTTCCCGGCGCCTACGCCAACGGCTATGACGTGATGATCGCCAAGCGCATCTGTGAGGCCTACGGCTGGGAGCTGGAGATCGTCTCCAGCGCTTGGGACTCCCTGACCCCCGCCGTCCAGGCGGGCACCATGGACGCCAACATCGCCGGCCAGTCCATGACTGCTGACCGTATGGCTGAGGTGGACATGGCAGGCCCCTACTACTATGCCACCATCGTGTGCGTGACCACCAAGGACAGCGAGTTTGCAAACGCCACTTCCATCGCGGATCTGGCCGGCGGCTCCTGCACCGCCCAGACCGGCACCATCTGGTATGACTCCTGCCTGCCTCAGATCGAAGGCGCCGACATCCAGGCTCCCGCCGAGACCGCGCCCTCTATGATCATGTCCCTGCAGACCGGCACCGTGGACTTCATCTGCACCGACCTGCCCACCGCCATGGGCGCCGTGGCCAAGGACGACAACCTGGTCATTTTGAACTTCTCCGGCACCGACGGTGACTTCCAGTTCGCCACTGAAGAAGAGCGGGCCGAGAACGTCAACATCGGCATCGCCGTCCAGAAGGGCAACACCGCTCTCAAGGACGCCATCGACACCGTTCTCTCCGCCCTGAACGAGGACCAGTTCAACGCCCTCATGGACCAGGCCATCGCCGTCCAGCCCGCTGTCTGATTATTACGAAAGAACCCGTCATCCGGCTCTGCGCGCAGGGCCGGATGACGGCTGTATTGGAAAGGAGCGTGTCCCATGGATAAGCTTGTGAAACTGGGACAAGACATGACGCTGCTGTGGGCCAACTACGGCAGTGCCTACTGGGCCGGTATCCAGAACACCATCATCCTGGCGGTGGTGGCCACCGTCATCGGCTGCATCATCGGCCTGGTATGCGGCATTCTCAACACCATCCCCATCAGCCCCCGGGACAATGCCGTCAAGCGGTTTTTCCTGCGCCTGATCCGCGTGGTGGTGCGCATCTATGTGGAAGTCTTCCGGGGCACGCCCATGGTGCTCCAGGCCGTGTTCATCTACTATGGCCTGCCCTACTTCACCGACGGGCAGGTGGCCTTCTCCGGCAACAGCGGCATTTGGCTTGCCTCCATCATCGTGGTGTCCATCAACACCGGCGCCTACATGGCCGAGTCCGTCCGGGGCGGCATCATCTCCATCGACCCCGGCCAGACCGAGGGCGCCA
>CAUWEK010000145.1:0-3608 GCA_963557435.1 uncultured Dysosmobacter sp. | reverse complement strand
CTTTGCTGCCATCCCTGTCCATCGGGTCCCCAAGGTCAAGGTGGGCGTGGTGGGAGAGATCTATGTCAAGTACTCTCCCTTAGGCAACAACGACCTGGAGAAGTTCCTGGCTTCCCAGGACTGCGAGGTGAACCTGCCGGACCTCATGGGCTTCGTGCAGTACTGCGCCTATAACCCCTCGGAGACTGCCCGCCTCTACGGCGGTACCTTCCTGGAAAAGCATGTTTCCGATGTGATCCTCAAGTACATCGAGGGCATGGAGTCCGTGATGATCCGGGTGCTGAAGGAAAACGGCTATCATGCGCCGCTGCCGTTCCGGGAGCTGGTGAAGCTGACGGACGGCCTCATCAGCACCGGTGACAAGATGGGCGAGGGCTGGCTCCTCACCGCTGAGATGGTGGAACTGATCCGGGCGGGCTACGAGAACATCGTCTGCGCCCAGCCTTTTGGCTGCCTGCCCAACCACATCTGCGGCAAGGGCATGATCAACAAGATCCGGGAGCTTTACCCCCAGGCCAACATCACCCCCATCGACTACGACCCCAGCGCCACCCGCGTCAACCAGGAGAACCGCATCAAGCTCATGCTGGCGGTGGCCCGGGAGCGGCTCAATGAAAAGACCGCGCCTGCCTCTCACGAGGCGGAGGCCGCGCCGGAGAAGGAAACGGCCGCGGTATAAAGGCGCTGATTTTGATGGGCAGCGTCATTCCTGTGCCGGAAAACCAATGAAAAACAAAAAGAGCGGCCTGCGGGCCGCTCTTTTTGTTCCGTTTCTTGGAAACGATGTTGACGGTTATGCACAAAACATTGTATGATAAATTTGAAAACAGTGGATATATCATACAGAAATGGGGCGGAGTGATGAAGCTGATCAAAAAGGAACACAGCCGCTATTATCGTGCCCTTTACATCGCAAGCATCGTCAATCTGGCGGCTAATGCGTTCTTCCTGATCCCAGAGTCGGTGAAGTTTGCCGCGATCCATCGGATACAGGAGGATATTGGCTCCCAGCCGCTGAACCTGGCGGGAACTGTGGGAAAGTGGGTCCTCCTGCATATCGTCCCGGCACTGGTCCTGTTTTTCCTTGCTCGTTATCTGAAGCGGAAAAGCGAAGCACTGACGGAAGAATGTGAATGAACGAAGCAAACACCGCCCGGCCGGGCGGTGTTTTTTGTCGCTTCTTTGCGGTGGAAGGACATTTTTCGAGGGAAATCATTTGACGAACGGCGCAATATGGTAGTATAATAACATGATTTACTATGTACACGGAGGAGCAGCTTATGTGGATCGCGGACAAGTGGCAGGACTATGAGCTTCTGGACTGCGGCGGGGGAGAGAAGCTGGAGCGCTGGGACAAGCAGTATCTGGTGCGGCCCGACCCCCAGGCGATTTGGGACACGCCCCGGCGCAATCCCGCCTGGAAGCGGGCGGACGGGCGGTATCTGCGCAGCCAGACCGGCGGCGGACACTGGGAGAAAAAGTCCCTGCCGGAGAGCTGGAAGATCCACTACGGGGATCTGACGTTCCAGGTCAAGCCCATGAACTTCAAGCATACGGGCCTTTTCCCCGAGCAGGCGGTCAACTGGGATTTCGTCATGGAGAAGATCCGCTCCGCGGGCCGTCCCATCCGGGTATTGAATTTGTTTGCCTATACGGGCGGGGCCACGGTGGCCTGCGCCAAGGCGGGAGCCAGTGTGTGCCATGTGGACGCGGCCAAGGGCATGGTGGCCTGGGCCAAGGACAATGCCCGCCTTTCCGGCCTGGCCGACGCACCCATCCGCTGGATCGTGGACGACTGCGCCAAATTCGTGGAGCGGGAGATCCGCCGGGGCAAGACCTACGACGCCATCATCATGGACCCGCCCAGCTACGGCCGTGGTCCCGGCGGCGAGGTGTGGAAGCTGGAGGAGAGCCTGTATCCCTTCGTGAAGCTGTGCACGGGCGTGCTGTCGGATAAGCCCTTGTTCGTGCTGATCAACTCCTACACCACGGGCCTTGCCCCCTCGGTGCTGGGGTATCTCCTGCACACGCTGGTGGCGGAGAAATACGGCGGAAAATGCACCTGGGACGAGCTGGGCCTCCCTGTGAGGGAGACGGGCCTGGCATTGCCCTGCGGCGCCACGGGCCGCTGGTTTTCGGAGTGACGGATAAGAAATGGAAACGATGATCCAAACAGAAAATGTACAATTCGCCTATCCGGCGGAGGAGGGCACGACCGCCCCGCTGGCGCTGGACGGCGTGACGCTCGCCATTGAGCGGGGCAGCTTCGTGGTGGTGCTGGGGCACAACGGCTCCGGTAAGTCCACCCTGGCCAAGACCCTCAACGGTGTACTGCTGCCCTGCGGCGGCCGGGTGCTGGTGGAGGGAATGGACACCCGGGACGAGGAAAAGCTCCTGGCCATCCGCCAGCGGGTGGGCATGGTGTTCCAGAACCCGGACAACCAGATCGTGGCCAATGTGGTGGAAGAGGACGTGGCCTTCGCCCCGGAGAACCTGGGCGTTCCCACGGAGGAGATCCGCCGCCGGGTGGACGATGCCCTGGCAGCCGTGGGCATGAGCGAGTTCGTGCGCCACGCGCCCCATCTGCTCTCCGGCGGACAGAAGCAGCGCATCGCCATCGCCGGCGTGCTGGCCATGGAGCCGGCGTGCATCGTGCTGGACGAGGCCACTGCCATGCTGGACCCGGTGGGCCGGCGGGAGGTGCTCTCCACCGTCCATCGCCTCAACCGGGAAAAGGGCATCACCGTGGTGCTCATCACCCACCATATGGACGAGGCCGAGGAGGCGGATCGGGTGGTGGTCATGGATGACGGCAAGGTGGCCATGGACGGCACGCCCCGGGAGGTATTCACCCGGGTGGATGCCCTGCGGTCCATGGGACTGACCGTGCCGGACACGGTGGACCTTTTGGACCGGCTGCGCCGGGACGGGGTGGACGTACCCCTGGACGCGCTGACGGTGGAGGCGTGCGCCGACGCTATTTTCGCGGCCATGAAGAAACAATGACGGAAAGGGACGGACGAGGATTGGAACCGATTCTTAGTATCAAGCACCTGACCCATACCTATGGGATCGGCACGCCCTTTTGCCGCAGCGCGGTGGAGGATGTGTCCTTTGACGTGATGGACGGGGAATTCCTGGGCATCATCGGCCACACCGGCTCCGGCAAGTCCACGCTCATCCAGCACCTGAACGGACTGCTGCGGCCCACCTCCGGTCAGATCCTGCTGAACGGGCGGGACATCTGGGCGGAGCCCAAAAAGATCCGGAATGTGCGGTTCCAGGTGGGACTGGTGTTCCAGTATCCGGAGTACCAGCTCTTTGAGGAGACGGTATATAAGGATATCGCCTACGGCCCTGCCAATATGGGAAAGACCGGGGAGGAGCTGGACCGCTGCGTGCGGGAGAGCGCCAAGCTTGTGGGGATCCGGGACGATCAGCTGGATAAATCCCCCTTTGAGCTCTCCGGCGGCCAGAAGCGCCGGGTGGCGCTGGCCGGCGTCATGGCCATGGAGCCCAAGGTGCTGGTGCTGGACGAGCCCACCGCCGGACTGGACCCGGCGGGCCGGGAAAACCTGATGGCCAACATCCGGGACTATCACCGCAAC
>CAUWEK010000144.1:0-3624 GCA_963557435.1 uncultured Dysosmobacter sp. | reverse complement strand
TCATGAACATCATGCTGGTGTCCGTCACGGAGCGCACCCGGGAGATCGGCATCCGCAAGGCCCTGGGTGCCCGGGAGAGCGCCATCATGCGCCAGTTCGTCATCGAGGCGGCCACCACCTCCTCCCTGGGCGGTGTCCTGGGCATCGTGCTGGGCTACATCCTCTCCGCCGTGGCCACCACCCTCATCGCCGCGGTGCTGCCGGATACACCCATCACCGTCTCGCCCACGCTGGTGGCGGTGGTCGTGGCCTTCGGCGTGTCCACCGGCATCGGCGTGGTGTTCGGCTACCTGCCGGCCAAGAAGGCGGCAGTGCTCAACCCCATCGACGCCCTGCGCTACGACTAAGAAAAAAGACGTCCCGGATGTCCGGGACGTCTTTTTTACGCCTGCTCCGCCGCTCGGCGCAGCAGGGCGATCTCGGCGGTGTAGCCGGGGATGTCGTTGGGGGTCTCCAGGCAGAAGGGCAGATCCCGCAGGGCGGGATGGCGCACCACGCGCACCAGGGCCTCCAGGCCGATGCAGCCCGCGCCGATGCAAGCGTGGCGGTCTTTGCGGCTTCCCAGGCCATTGCAGCTGTCATTGAGGTGGATGGCCTTGAGGCGGCTAAGGCCGATCACGCGGTCAAACTCCGTCAAAACGCCGTCCAGGTCGCCGGCGATGTCATAGCCCGCGTCCCAGACGTGGCAGGTGTCCAGGCACACGCCCACCTGATCCGCATGTTCCACCCGGTCCAAAATTTCCTGCAGCTCCTCGAACCGGCCGCCCACCTCGCTGCCCTTGCCCGCCATGGTCTCCAGCAGCACGGTGGTGGACTGGCCGGGGCGCAAAATGGCATTCAGGCCCTCGGCAATGAGGGCGATGCCCGCCTCGATACCCTGGCCCACATGGCTGCCGGGATGGAAGTTATAATACTGGCCGGGCAGGTGCTCCAGCCGGCAAAGGTCGTCGGCCATGGTGTCCCGGGCGAAGGCGCGGTTTTCCTCCGCGGCACCGCAGAGGTTCAGCGTATAGGGCGCGTGGGCCACCAGGGGGGCAAAGCCGTGGGTGGTAAGCAGCGCCCGCAGGGTCTGGATGTCCTCCAGGTCCAGGGCCTTGGCCCGGCTTCCCCGGGGGTTGCGGGTAAAAAACTGGAAGGTGTCTGCTCCCATGTCCAGGGCCTGCCGGCCCATGGCGGCAAAGCCCTTGGACGAGGAGAGGTGACAGCCGATGTGCAGCATGAGGGGTCCTCCTTGTACATGGTGCGGCGCCCGCGGCGCCTGCCCCTTATTGTACCGGATGTTCGGCATCGGCGCAAGCGCCGCCGGCAGCTTCCTCCTGGGAAAGATACAGCTCCTCCGCCTGCTGCTGGGCTGCCATCAGGTCGGCACGCAGCCGTGCCAATGCTTCTTCCGTTTCGCTCAGCGCATTGAACAGCAACACATATCCCTTAAAAAGTTCCTGCATACTGTGGTCATCCTTTCTGCGTTGTCACAAGATGTTGGATTTGACAGGACTATCATACACAAAGGGGCGGCGGAATTTTGCCGGAATCTGTCGAGGCGGTCGGGAAATTGCCGCATGGGGACGCAGGGGCGGAGAACGGGACGGAAAGAGCGGATTTTTCCCTGTTTCCGTCGCCTTTGGGGGCACTTTGGTAAATTTTAAAAAACTGTGAAGAATGGCAAAATTTTGCGGCGCGGGGTTGAAAAACCTGCTGCGCGGGTGCTATACTGACCGGGCGGAGCGGCGTTGCCGCCCACATGAATTGACTGAAAAGGAGGAAAGGTAAGTGGATACCGGCAGTCGAAGTTTCAAAACAGCCAGCGACGTTCCCTTGCGGCGTCCCCTTGCCTTTTTCCGGGCAGTCTGAAAGCCGCATCCATGGGAGTGTTGCCGCACAGGCCCGTCCCCGTCCAGGGGGTGGTGTCGGTGCGGCTTTGTGCGTCTGCTTTGAAGCTTCCCAATGAAAAAAAGGGAGGTTTAAAGCCATGGAGAAGAAGATTTGGGCCCTGTGCCGCCAGCTGCTGGCGGAGAGAAAGTTCCGGGAGCTGCGGGAACTTTTGTGCGAAGAAAATGAAGTGGATCTGGCGGAGCTGCTGGAAACGCTGCCTGTGGAGCAGGCGGTGCTGGCGTTCCGGGCGCTGCCCAAGGAGCTGGCGGCGGAGGTGTTCTCCCTGCTGCCGCCGGAGTTTTGCCGCTCCATCGTGGAGGCGGCCAGCGACCGGGAGCTGGGCGAGATCGTGGAGGAGCTGTCCGTGGACGACGCGGTGGACATTCTGGAAGAGCTGCCCGCCGGCGTTGCGAGCCGGATGCTCCGCCAGGCCACGCCCGAGACCCGCAAGCTTTTGAATCAGTTCCTGCGCTACCCGGAGGGCAGCGTGGGCAGTATCATGACCGCCGAGCTGGTGAACCTCAAGCGCACGGACACCGCCGCCGCGGCCATCGAGCGCATCCGCCGGGTGGGAGAGGACTGCGAGTCCATCTACACCTGCTATGTGACGGACGAGCACCGGATGCTCCAGGGCGTGGTGACGCTGCGCCAGCTGCTGCTGGCGGCGGACGGCGCCACGGTGGAGTCGATCATGGAGCTGGACGTGATCGCCGCCCGCACCACCGACGACCGGGAGCAGGCGGTGGAGACCATGATGCGCTATGACTTTCTGGCCCTGCCCGTGACGGACGCCGAGGGGCGTTTGGTGGGCGTGGTCACAGTGGACGACGTGATGGACGTCATGGAAGAGGAGGCCACGGAGGACTTTGAGAAGATGGCCGCCATGGCTCCCTCGGAAAAGCCGTATCTCAAGACCGGGGTGTTCACCCTGGCCCGCCACCGGATCTTGTGGCTGTTGGTGCTGATGATCTCCGGCATGATCACCGGCGGCATCCTGGGCCGGTATGAGGAGGCCTTCGCGGCCCTTCCCCTGCTGGTGACGTTCATCCCCATGCTGACGGACACCGGCGGAAACGCCGGCAGCCAGTCCAGCACTCTGGTCATCCGCGGCATGGCCGTGGGCGACATCGAGCTGCGGGACTTCCCCCGGGTGTTGTGGAAGGAGCTGCGGGTGAGCGTGCTGGTGGGCGCGGTGCTCGCGGCGGTGAATTTCGTGCGTCTGGTGATCCAGTACCCCGGCAATCAGCTCATCTGCCTGACGGTGACGCTGGCGCTCTTTGCCACGGTGGTCATTGCCAAAACCGTGGGCGGCGTGCTGCCTATGGCGGCCAAGCTCATCCACGCGGACCCCGCCATCATGGCCGCGCCCCTCATCACCACCATCGTGGACGCCCTGTCCCTCATGATCTATTTTGCCATCGCCAAGCAGCTGCTGCCCATTTGAGTTTTTCTGGAAAGAACAAAAATTCCCCGTTGACAAACGAAAAAAGCTGTGGTAACATCACACTCAACAAAACGCAAGGACGCAGAGTAGTAAGCGGGAAGGCCCATGCAGAGAAGTGTCGGTTGGTGCGAGACACGATGGCCGCCGAACCGCCGAACTGGCTGCAGAGCGGCCGGGCCGAAGGTGAGTAGGCGCGGACGGGGGCACCCGTTACAGTGCAGGGAGATGATGGTATCCCGCAGAGTGATCCTCGGTTCGAGGATAAAGAAGAGTGGTACCGCGGAAGCGTTTTCAAACCTTTCGTCTCT
>CAUWEK010000143.1:0-3721 GCA_963557435.1 uncultured Dysosmobacter sp. | reverse complement strand
TCTCCACGCCGCCGAAGTGGTGGATGATGTGCAGCATATCGGCCATGCACTGGGTGGGGTGATCCACGTCGCACTGCAGGTTCACCAGAGTGGGACGCTGCTCCAGGATGCCGTCACGATAGCCCTCGGCCACGGCGTCCATGAAGGTCTTCTGATACTTGTGGCCCTCACCGATGAACATATCGTCACGGATGCCGATGACGTCGGCCATGAAGGAGACCATGTTGGCAGTCTCGCGGACGGTCTCGCCGTGAGCGATCTGGCTCTTCTTCTCGTCCAGATCCTGAACGTTCAGGCCCAGCAGGTTGCAGGCGGAGGCAAAGGAGAAGCGGGTGCGGGTGGAGTTGTCCCGGAAGATGGAGATGCCCAGGCCGGAGTCAAAGATCCGGGTGGACTTGTTCCGCTCCCGCAGGTCCCGCAGGGCGTCGGCCACGGTGAAGATGGCCTCCAGCTCCTCGTCGGTCTTGTCCCAGGTCCAGTAGAAGTCGGACTTGTACATGTTGTTGATGTGCAGCTTTTCCAGGTGCTTGGCCAGCTCGATGGTCTTAGACATAATCAGCTCTCCTTAAGTAATATGATTGAGGGGGCAAATTGCCTCACGGAATTTTATGAATCGGGAAGGTAAGGTCGAGGGGGAGCCTGCCCCCCCTCGAGGATGGCTTACTGGATGACGTTGTCCGTCAGGCTCTGGCGGAACTCGGTGACGTCAGCGGTCTTGTTCTCTTCCTTGTACAGCTTCACAGCGGCGGCGTACACGGCGGCACAGGTGACCAGATCCTGCTTCCAGGTGATCTCATTGGGGGCGTGGGCCTGGGACTCGGCGCCGGGGCCGAAGCCCACGCAGGGGATGCCGTACCGGCCCTGGATGGACACGCAGTTGGTGGAGAAGGTCCACTTGTCGGTCAGGGGGCGGCCCTCGCGCAGGTGCATGGCGTCAAACTTGGGATCGGCGTCGGCGTGGCCGATGCGCTTGTCGCCGTACAGGGCATGGTGGGCATCCACCAGAGCCTGGACGTGAGCGGCGCTTTCCTTGTTGATCCAGGTGGGGAAGAAGCACTCGGTCTCGTAGACCTCGCCGGTCCAGGAGGGACGGTCATACATATACATGGAGACCTTCACGTCGTCGCCGTACTTCTTCACGCTGGGCAGCTGGCGGATCTCCTCCAGGCAGGAATCCCAGGTCTCGCCGGCGGTCATGCGGCGGTCGATGGAGATGGAGCAGCTGTCAGCCACAGCGCAGCGGCTGGGAGAGGTGAAGAAGATCTCGGAGACGGTGCAGGTGCCGCGGCTGAGGAACTGGGCATCCTCATAGTGCTCGGGGTTGAACTCGGGGTTGAGCATCTTGACCAGGCCCTTGACGGTATTGGAGGGGCCGTCGCCGTTTTCGTTCAGGGCACGCACATCCTGCAGGATGTCGGCCATCTTGTAGATGGCGTTGTCGCCGCGATGGGGCGCGGAACCGTGGCAGGAGACACCCTTGACGTCCACGCGGATCTCCATGCGGCCGCGGTGACCGCGGTAGATGCCGCCGTCGGTGGGCTCGGTGGAGATGACGAACTGGATCTTCTTCTGAGCGTCCTCCTTGCCGGCGAAGTACTTGTTGACGATGTACTGCCAGCACATGCCGTCGCAGTCCTCTTCCTGCACGGAGCCCACTACCATGATCTTGTAGCCCTCGGGGATCAGGCCCATGTCCTTCATGATCTTGGCACCGTACACGGCGGAGGCCATGCCGCCCTCCTGGTCAGAGCCGCCGCGGCCGAAGATCACGTCGTCGGTCTCATAGCCCTGGTAGGGGTCAGCTTCCCAGTTGTTGATGTTGCCCACGCCGACGGTGTCGATGTGGGAGTCGATGGCGATGATCTTGTCGCCCTCGCCCATCCAGCCGATGACATTGCCCAGGCCGTCGATTTCCACCTTGTCGTAGCCCAGCTTTTCCATCTCGGCCTTGATGCACATGACGACTTCCTTCTCCTGGCAGCTTTCGCTGGGGTGGGAGATCATGTCCCGCAGGAAGCGGCTCATGTCCGCCTTGTAGCCTTCCGCTGCCGCTTTGATCGCTTCAAAGTCCATAACAATGCCCTCCGTTTTATATTGTATCCGTGGTTGTCGTTGACTCTATCTATCCCTATCATAGCATAAGAATTCCACTTGTCAAACAAAAAATTAGAAAACCAAAAAAATTTTTAGAGATTATGGTTGATTTCCAAAAAAATTGTGGTATGATGAAACTGGTAAATTGGAAGTATGTTATGAAAATAAGGAGGAATGACCCACGGAAAGCGGAAAATTAGAGCTGCTCAAACAAGTGGCCGCGGGCATCGCCGGACAGTTCGGCAGCAGCTGTGAGGTGGTGGTGCACGACCTGAGCCGCCACCCGGATCATACCATCGTGGCCATTGAAAACGGACATGTGTCCGGACGGAAGGTAGGGGACGGCGCGTCCCATGTGGTCATTGAGCAGATGGAGACCAATGCGGCCTCGCCGGAGGACCACTTGTGCTATCTGACCAAGACGCCGGACGGGAAGATCCTCAAGTCCTCCACGGTGTATATCCGCAACAGCAAGGGGAAGGTGTCCGCCATCTTCTCCATCAACTATGATATCTCCCGGCTGATGATGGTGGAGGGCGCCATCCATGACCTGATCTCCACCGGAGAGACCACGCCGGCGGAGCCGGAGAAGATCATCAACGTCAATGACCTGCTGGACGATCTGATCCAGCAGTCCGTGGCGCTGGTGGGAAAGCCTGTGGCGCTGATGAACAAGGATGACAAGGTGAAGGCCATCCAGTTCCTCAACCAGAACGGCGCGTTTTTGGTGACCAAATCCGGCGACAAGATCGCCCGGTATTTCGGAATCTCCAAGTATACGCTCTATTCCTATATCGACGCCAAGCAGTAACGCAGCATGGCCGCCCGGCAGGGCGGCCATTTTTTTGTCGGGAAAGGGAGGAATCATTGACTTTCGCGCGGCAGCTAGTATAATGTATTATGTGATTTGGCGGCTTGCTGTAAGGCCGCTTTGAGGAGGCAGAAACATGCACTATACTTTGAACGTGGCCGGACTGCAGCGTCAGCTGCCCATCTGCAAGGTGACGGACGATCTCTATATCGCCGCATTCGTGGTCTTCGGCGACGCGGAGCTGACCGTGGCCTGCGCCCGGGAGCTTTTGAAGCTGGTGGACCCGGAGAGCTTTGATTACATGCTTACCGCCGAGGCCAAGGGCATTCCCCTGATCCATGAGATGGCCCGTCAGTCCGGGGCGGAGAAGTATCTCCTGGCCCGCAAGGGAGCCAAGGTCTATATGCCCAATCCCATCCATGTGGCCGACGAGTCCATCACCACTGCCGGCCGGCAGGAACTGTACCTGGGCCGGGATGATGCGGAGCTGATCCGCGGCAAGCGCATTTTGCTGGTGGATGACGTGATCTCCACCGGCGGGTCCCTGCACGCCATGGAGGAGCTGGTAAAGCTGGCCGGCGGCACCGTGACGGGCCGGGCGGCCGTGCTGGCGGAGGGCGATGCCCGCACCCGCGAGGACATCAAGTTCCTGGCACCGCTGCCGGTGTTCAATGCCGACGGCTCCATCAAGGAGTAAACAAAAAAGCACGCTGCCACGGGGCAGCGTGCTTTTTTACCGTACCGCATACACCTTATTTTATTATGGGTGGGCCCGCTTGTAGGTGAGATAGCCCTCCAGGATCAAGGAGGCGGCCA
>CAUWEK010000142.1:0-3737 GCA_963557435.1 uncultured Dysosmobacter sp. | reverse complement strand
TGAGCCACCTCCTGTACCCGCTCTTTGGGACGGGGCCGCTCCTGGGTAAGCTGCTGCGACGCCCGTTTGAGCTGATCCCGGATGGGGATGCGCCGGGACTTGGACTTGTTCAGTACCTTGCGGGAGTATTCAGAAAAACAGGCGGTCATGGCGTCGGCCTGCCCAGCCTTGAAGAACAGCAGATATTTGTCCGGCCCGGTTTTGTAAAAGGCGTAGTCCACATTCCATTTCTGGGCCACCCGGTCAAACAGCTTGGTATCGCCGGACAGCTCGATGCTGGATGCCGATGCACCGTGGGCCATGAGCTTTTTCACACTCTGCTTACCGTGGGGCGTCTGCTTGGCCCGGTGGTGCTTGGCGATTTTCCGGCCAATGGCCCGCAGCACATAGGCAAGGCCCCGGGCGGTCAGCTTGGACGCCTTCACGGAAACGGCAATCGTGCGCCGGGAAATATCTTCATCTACCAGTCAAACCACCCCTTTCTTTGGGACAAATTGTCCCGAAGTGTTGTTATCGCTCCGGCACCTCCTTTCTCGTGTGCAGCCGTTCTCCCTCCAGCGAGGAACGGTCAATGACCTCCTTGTAGGCGGCCATCTGCTCTCGGATGTTGAGCTTGGGCATGGAGAAAACCTTGTGTTCATCGGGAATATCCTCCCGCCCGTGGTAGTGTTCAATGAAGCTGCCGCCATTGTTCAGTACATAGCCGCCGGGGGCGTAGTGCCCATCCTCGTTGAGCCGAATATCTCGCCCGTATGCCTCGTAATCGAAATAGTTGAGCAGGTGCTCCGGCACATCGATAGCCTCCATGTCCTCCACATAGATGCGCCCCAGCGTTTCGTCGTCTGTTACACCCGGATAAAACTCAAAGCAATCCAGATTTTGCGCCAGATTGATCAGCTCTTTCACGCTGCTGGTGTATTCACCGCTGTCAATGACCGCTTCAAATTTTTCCAGATCGCTTTGATCCAGCTCGGAGATCACGCAAGCCAGATGGTTGAGCTCGTCGATGTTCTCATATTCACCCAAGTGGTCGTACAGCCCCAGCACATCCCCGTCAAAGTCGGTGATGAAGATTTCCTCATACCGCACCCCGTCAATGCCGATGCGCTTCAAGAGGGCCTGTACCTCCTCGGGTGTCGTGGGGAATTTCAGATATTCGCCTACCAGCTCACCTTCGTTGTACTTCCCCAAGTTGGTGACATAGGCTTCAAACAGAGCGGACATCAGCGCCTCCCCTGTCCTTTGACGGTGAGGATACCCTCCAGCGTTGTGGCAGTGATCCCCAGCCGCTGGGCCACGGCGATGTCGTTCTTCATGGCCTCGGTGACGGTATGGCCGCACACCACCAGCACATGAGAGCGCCGCAGCAGGTCACGGCTCATGTCGATGCCGCTCTTGTGCTCCTCGGGAACCGCATCGTTAAGGAACAGGGGCAGATACAGCGTGGGGCAGATGGGCGAAAACCCAGCCTCGTACACCACCCGGCAATACCGGGCCGCCTGTTCCGTGTTCTTGTAGTCCTCGCCGCACCATGCGGCAGTGATATACGCAAGGGGTCTTTTCATAAAAAACCTCCGTTTCATGGTGTTCAACCCTATCCCCCCGCCCTTTCCCATTCGTGGGAAAGGGGGCGGCTCTGGAGGATATGCCCCTGTCACGCCTCCGGGAATGGCACAGCCGGGGCCGCCCGTAAAGGGCAAGCCGCCGCAGGGCGGCGATGCGATGCACCCTTGACGGACAGCGCCCGGCCATGCCATGTAAAAGGCGGCGACGGGGGATAAATTCCAAGAGCCTTGAAAGAGGGGACGAAAAAGACCTCGGGACAAATTGTCCCAAGGTCGGTTACTTCTCCATATCCTTTTTCTTGTCGGGTTTGCCCAGCTCCGGGGGCTGTTTCTCTCTCCACTCGTCCAGCAGGGCCAGAATGGTGTCCTTCATCTCCCGAGGCGTCTTGTCCTTGCCAAAATACTTTTCCAGTTCGGCGCTGTTGATGATCACCTTGTCAACCTCCTTCTTCTGTTCGCTCAAAATACCATCGATCACATCTTCGTTTAGTTTGCCCTCCTTGTCCAGCTCCCGCATCTTCTGGGCTTGGGAAAGGGACGGAGAGGACGCTTGCCCCTCAATAGCAACGGCGATATACTTCTGGTGCTTGGGGCGGATGAAAGAAATCTCCACGGCAGGGGTAAAAGAGAGCTGCTTCTCGTCCACCATCTTTTGCAGATCAGGGACAAGCTCAGTCAGGCGGATATACCGCTGCACCTGCTTGTAGTTCATGCCGTTGCGATCCCCAACGATCTGGGTGGAGCGTTTTCCGGCGTCCCGGTCATCCTCGCCGGGCCGGGCTCCTTGGTGCTTGATGGCCTCCACCTGCTGTTTCAGCGCAGCCGCCTTTTCCGTAGGCAAAATCCTCTCCCGGTGCCGCAGGTTATCGTCCGTCATGGCGAGGATGGCCTCGTCATCGGTCATGTTGCGGACGATACAGGGCATATTGACAAACCCGGCCAGTTCGCTGGCCCGCTGACGGCGGTGTCCGGCGATAATCTCATATCCGCCGCCCTCACGGGGTCGCACCAGCGCAGGCTGGTTGACCCCGGCGGCCTTGACCGACTCCACCAGTCCCTGCATTTCCGCATCGTCCCGGACGCCAAAGGGGTGATTTTTGAATGGGTGCAACTCGGAAAGATTGAGATACACGATCTCCTCTTTCACGCCACGGGCAGCATCCCGAGGGGCGGGCGGCTGCTCGGTTGCTACTGGGGCCTCCGCCGTAGCGGGAGCGCCTTTCTCGGCAGGCGGTTTGCTTTGGGACATTTTGTCCCGAGGTTGCGGCTTGGCTTTGTCGGGGGCCGCCTTGTCAGCCTTGGGTGGGCGGCCCCTGCGGGGCTTAGCCGCATCCTTCGCTTTGCCCGCCTGCTTATCCCTATCCGGGGCCACGGTCTTTTCCGGGGGCTTGCCCTTCGCCGCCCCATCCCGGGCAGCGGTAAAATCCACCACCTTTCCAGCGGGGGCGGGATCTCCCATGCCGAGGATCGCGGTCTGCTTCTCGTCCTTGCCCAGCGGTGTATCTCCTTTAGACGGAGCAGGAGCGTCCTTGTCTTTGGCCTCCTTACCCGCCGGAGCCGGCTGCTCCACCGCAGGGGGCTTTGCCACCTTGGACGCATCTTCTATCACAGGGGCCTCCGCCTTGGCTGGGGCAGGCTGATCCTGCACTGGGAAATCGGCTTTGACAGGCTCTACCTTTCCCAGCTTGGGAGGCTCGGCCACTTTCCCAGCGTCTGGAATGTTCTTTTTATCGTCAGCCACCTAAAAACCTCCTTCGTTGTGAAATAGAAAAAGCCAACCCGATGGCTGGCCTGTGGGGGAACATCCCTCCTTTCTCGTTGGGATATATGAAAACGCCGCCCGTAGTCCCGTTGGGCGGTAGTTCTTAAAGAAGTAGAATCTAAAAACATCGTATGATATAATAAAAAAGAATTACTATATTAGCTACTAGTTTGATTATAATAGGACAAGTTAACTACGAATCGAGGAGTACCATGACATTTAATGAATTTATTCAAAAATTTGAATCAATTTATAAGAACGACTTTGAATATGAGTGGGATGAGGACTCGCAACAGGTTTTTTTCTCATTTAGTATACCGCTCGATTTGCAGTTAGAAAGCATTAAGCTTGATTTTTTAGGGGACTCATATAATTTATATAAGGAATTCCTCTATGGGGAATACGATAAT
>CAUWEK010000141.1:0-3796 GCA_963557435.1 uncultured Dysosmobacter sp. | reverse complement strand
GAAAACTACGAAGCTACCACGGCCGTTTTGGTCCAGGTCTGGCCCGAGACGCTGGAAGCATAAGAACACAAACTATTTTAGAGGAGGAACCCCCTTATGGATAGCAGAATTTCCGGTCACACCAAGCTCTATTGCCTCATTGGCTCCCCCGTGGGCCACTCCGGCTCCCCGGCCATGTACAATTACAGCTTTGCACGCACCGATGTGGATGCGGCCTATCTGGCCTTCGACATCCCCCTGGAACAGGTGAAAGCCGGTGTGGATGCCCTGAAGACACTGCATGTGGGCGGCTTCAACGTCACCATGCCCGACAAGACCGCCGCAGCGGACATGGTGGACACGTTGTCTCCCGCCGCCAAGCTGATCGGTGCCTGCAACACCGTCACTGTGGAAGAAAACGGCAAGCTGACCGGCCACAACACCGACGGCATCGGCTTTGTCCACAACCTCCATGAGCACGGTGTGGAGGTTCAGGGAAAGAAACTGGTGGTCCTGGGTGCCGGCGGCGCCGCCACTGCCATCTGTGTCCAGGCAGCTCTGGACGGTGCGGCGGAGATCGCCATTTTCAACCGCGGCCAGGGACAGTTCTTCCCCAACGGCCAGCGAACCGTAGAAAAGCTGGCCCAGGCAGTTCCCGCCTGCAAGGCGTCCATCATCCCTCTGGAAGACCGGGAGGCCTTGGCCGCCGCCATTGGAAATTGCGACATCCTGGTCAATGCCACCAAGGTGGGCATGAAGCCCCTGGACGGTGAGACCCTGGTGGACCCCGCCTGGTTCCGCCCCGAGCTGGTGGTGGCCGACACGGTCTACAATCCCCGGGAGACCCGCATGATCCAGGAGGCCAAGGCCGCCGGCTGCAAGGCCGCCGTGGGCGGCATCGGCATGCTGCTGTGGCAGGGTGTGGCGGCTTTCAAGCTGTTCACCGGCAAGGACATGCCTGCTCAGGAAGTTTTGGAAAAATTCTTCTCCTGATTCATCAATCTGAGAAAAGAGGGGTGCTTTATGAAATTTCCGACCATGTTTTCTCCCATCCGCATCGGCACGGTAACGGTCCCTAACCGCTTCGTAGTGCCGCCCATGGGCAACAACTTTGCCAATACCGACGGCACGCTCAGCGACCGGTCCCTGGCCTATTACCAGGCACGGGCCAAGGGCGGCTTCGGCCTTATCACCATTGAGTCCACCGTTGTCTACCAGGAGGCCAAGGGCGGTCCCCGAAAGCCCTGCCTGTTCTTCGATGACAGCGTGGAGAGCTTCCGCCGGGTGGCTGATGCCTGCCATGCCTACGGTGCCAAGGTGTCCATCCAGCTCCAGCACGCCGGCCCCGAGGGTAACTCCGCCCTTACCGGCTATCCTCTGAAGGCTGCCAGCGCCGTTCCCGCCGCCCAGGGCCGGGAAATCCCGGAGGCGGTTTCCAACGAGGAGATCTACCGCATCATCGAATGCTACGGCGACGCGGCCCGCCGGGCCCAGTTGGCCGGCATCGATATGGTGGAGGTCCACTGCGCCCATGGCTATCTGGTCAGCACCTTCATCTCCCAGCGGACCAACCACCGCACGGATGAGTTTGGCGGCTGCTTTGAAAACCGGATGCGTCTGCACCGCCTCATCATTGAAAATATTCGCCGCAAGACCGGCGGCAGCCTGCCCATTCTCTGCCGGATCAACGCCAGCGATGAGGTGGAGGGCGGCCAGACTGTCCAGGATGCTGCCGCCGTAGCCGCATATCTGGAGCAGGAGTGCGGTGTGGACGCCGTCCATGTGACCCGGGCCGTGCATCTCCACGACGAATTTATGTGGGCGCCGGGCATCACCCACGGCGGCTTCAATGCCGATCTGGTCAGTGAGATCAAGCGGGCTGTTTCTGTGCCTGTCATCGCCGTAGGCCGATTCACCGAGCCCCAGTACGCAGAGCTTCTGGTCAAGCAGGGTCGGGCGGACCTCATTGCCTTCGGCCGCCAGAGCATCGCCGATCCGGAGCTGCCCAACAAGGCCCGAACCGGACATCTGGAAGAGCTCTCCCCCTGTATTGGATGTCTTCTGGGCTGCGTCCCCAACATGTTTGCCGGCAAGTCCATCACCTGTGCCGTGAATCCCTGCGTGGGCCGGGAAGCTGAGCTGAAACCCGCCGCCCAGAGCAAGCGCGTGGTGGTGGTCGGCGGCGGCCCTGGCGGACTGTATGCAGCCTGGGCCTGTGCGGTCCGGGGCCACCAGGTAACACTGCTGGAGAAGAACAGCGAGCTGGGCGGCAACTTCCGCATCGCCTCCTACCCCACCGGCAAAGGCCAGCTCTCCGAGGCCATCCGCTCCATGATCGTCCGGGCGGAGAAAGCCGGAGCAAAACTTCAGGTGAATACAGAGGCAACAGCGGATACCCTGCGTGCACTGGCGCCGGATGCTGTCATCCTGGCCACCGGCTCCAATCCCCTGGTCTTGCCCATTCCGGGTTTGGATACCTGCGGTTATGTCACTGCCCAGGATATGCTGGAGGGCAAGGCCCCCGTAGGCCGCAAGGTGCTGGTGGTCGGCGGCGGCATGGTGGGCTGTGAGGCCGCCGAGTTCCTGGCAGAGCGCGGCCACGAGGTGGGCATCATCGAGATGAAGGATGTTATCGCCTCCGATGTGACACCGGAGAACCGCCGGTACATGTTTGAAAACTTCCAGCATCATCAGGTCCTGCTGATGCCCAGCGCCAAGGTGGAGCGATTCTACGCCGACGGCGTGGACTACACGTGCGCTGATGGTACCGCCGGCTCCCTGCGGGGCTATGATAACGTGGTTTTGGCCATGGGCTCCCGCTCCAATGCGGCATTGAAGGAAACCGCCGAGGCGTTGGCTGCTCAAGTATTCGTCATTGGTGAGGCCGCGAGAGCCCCCGGAAATGCCGTACTGGCTACGGGTGATGCTCTGGATGCGGCTTTGGCGATCTGATGTGGTCGGGACCATCCACCGGTCAAGAGACTTCCATGGCCCTATGCAGTCGTTGGTGTTTTTCCAGGTCTGTGAAGTTTGATAGAAAATCCAGGGAGGCATTGCAGTGCAATGCCTCCCTGGATTTTTACAGCATCATGGCGCCCTTTCAGGAAGTCTTTCGGCAGGAAGATGAAGCTATGTCCACCAGCCATGCCAGGAAAATCATGCCCAGCGCCAGCGTGCTCACCTCATTCCAGGCATACTGGTTCATGGCAAAGATCAACGGTGCCCCGATTCCACCGGCCCCAGCCAGCCCCAGCACCGACGCTTCCCGGATATTGACGTCAAAGCGATAAAGCGTGCAGGAGGCAATCTGAGGCGTCAGCTGGGGAAGAACGCCATGGAAGATCCGGACCGGTCGGGAAACGCCCATTGCCTCCAGCGCGTGAACAGGGCGCAGATCCAGCGCGTCGATGGCTTCTGAAAAACGTTTGCATAAAAGTCCCACGCTGCACACCGCCAGTGTCAGTACGCCGGTAAAGGAGCCGGGACCGCAGACCCGAATAAAGATCAGCCCATAGATCAAAGAGGGGACGGAGCGGATTGCGGCCACTACGGTTCGGAAGAACCACGCTACCGGAGCCGGAAAGAACCGTCCACTGCCCAGAAAAGACAAGGGAACTGCCAAAACCACGCCCACGCAAGTCCCTACAAGGGCCATCGCCGCCGTCTCCACGAGAAGATAGAAAAGGCCGCTGCTGTCCAAGCGGAGCAGCAGCTCCAGGTCCGGATGGAGCAGCCCATCCAGCAGCACCTGCACCATCCGCAAGCTGGTTCGGGACAGATCCGGAGCCGGCAAAGTCAGCGTGCAGAAGACAAACAC
>CAUWEK010000140.1:0-3833 GCA_963557435.1 uncultured Dysosmobacter sp. | reverse complement strand
TGTCCGCCTGATAGAACTCCCGGAAGCGGCCCCGCTGGGCCCGCTCGCCCCGGTACACCTTGCCGATCTGATAGCGGCGGAAGGGGAAGGAGAGGTCGTTGTAGTGCAATGCCACGTACTTTGCAAGGGGCACGGTCAGGTCGAAGCGCAGCGCCAGGTCGGCGTCGCCCTTTTGGAAGCGGTAGATCTGCTTTTCCGTCTCGCCGCCGCCCTTGGCCAGCAGCACCTCGCTGGACTCGATGACGGGGGTGTCCAGGGGGGTGAAGCCGTAGAGGGCATAGGTCTTGCGGAGAATGTCCATCATGCGCTCCATCTGCTGCTGGGGCGCGGGCAGCAGCTCCATGAAGCCGGAGAGGGTACGGGGGGTCATTTTAGCCATAGCGGATGCTCCTTTGTTGAAAGTTGCGGGCGGGCGCCCGCGTCGCCGCCAGCGCGGCGTACAGCATATTTTCCGGGGAAAGATGCTTGAAATCACAATAAAAATTGTAAAAATCCAGGTGGAACGGGCAAAATAAATGCTCTCGTCCCACAGCTTGGGACGAGAGCGAAAGTCGCTTCGTGGTGCCACCCAAATTCAAGATCCCCATGGGATCTCCTCTGACCTCCATTGGCACGGGGAGGGTCCGTGGGCGTTTCCGCCCCCGCTCCGCCGCTGTCCTTCGTCCAGTCCGGCCGGGGCGCTCTCAGCGCCGTGCCCCTCTCTGTGGGCCGGGAAATTGGAGTACTGCTGCGGCATCCGCGCGGTTATGAGCAGATTGTATGCGTTTTTTGCCGAAATGTCAAGCAATGGGGCGGTTGGAGGGGTTGACGATGCAGCGCCAGTCCAGATCGCCCCGGGCCAGGCCCAGCACCAGCATTTCCGCCGTGGCGATGTTGCTGGCGAAGGGGATGTTGTTCTGGTCGCACAGGCGGGAGATATAGGACACGGCGCCCAGCATCTTCTCGTCGCTGGGATCGTTGAAGAACAGGACCAGGTCGAACTCATTGTACGCGATGCGTGCGCCGATCTGCTGGCTGCCGCCGTGATCGTAGGAGAGGAAGCAGTGGACGTTGAGGCCGGTGGCGTCGGCGACCATGTGGCCGGTGGCATTGGTGGCGTAAATGTGGTGCTGGGAGAGGATGCCGGCGTATGCGGTGCAGAACTGGACCATCAGCTCCTTGCGGTTATCGTGGGACATGAGTGCGATGTTCATGGGCATAGCTCCTTTCTTCTAACGGATGCGAAGCAGGGGGACGCGCTCCCCCTGGATGCGCTTGGCAATATTGCGGTAGGCCGCGGCGGCCAGACGGCTTTCGCCGGGCAGAGGCGGCTGGCCCCGGTTGAGACAAAGGGGCAAAGTGTCGTCTTCGGGCACCACGCCCAGCAGGGGAAGCCCTGCCTGGTCGATGGCGTCGTCGATGGTGGCGTGGAGCTGGCGGAGCATTTTCTTGCGCACCCGGTTCACCACCAGATGCAGCCGCCCGGTGGGAAACCGGCCCAGCTCCATGACGGTGTGCTGGGCGTCCCGCAGGGAGGAGGCGTCCGTACAGGTGACCACCACGCATTGGTCGGCGGCGCAGGTGGCCAGCTGAAAGCCGGTGCCCAGGCCCGCCGGGGCGTCCAGCAGGCAGTAGTCAAACCGGCTGCGCACCTGCCGCAGCAGCGCGCGCATCTGCTCCGTGGTGACGGCCTGGCTGGAAAGGCGCACGGGGGCGGTCAGCAGGTACAGCCCCGGGATCCGGGGGTGGGCCGCCACGGCGTCGTCCAGGTCGCAGATGCCCTGGGCCACGTCGGTGAAATCCATGAGGGCCCGGTCCGTCAGGCCCAGGGCCAGGTCCAGGTTTCTCAGGCCGATGTCGCAGTCCAGGCATAAGACCTTCCGTCCGCTCAGGGCCAGGGCCGCGCCCACGCCCGCCACGAAGGAGGTCTTGCCCGTGCCGCCCTTGCCGGACACCACGGCGATGCATTGTCCTGACGCGCCCATCCCTGCCACTCCTTACCACAGTTTTGTCCTAAAGCTCCCCAATATCCTATTATAGCGGATTCTTTTTGATTTTTGCAAACGCCCGGGGATATTTTTTCGGCGTTTCCTTGACTTTTTTGATGAACAGCAGCCGGTGGCGCACGTCGGTGCCGGGAATGACGTAGTCCTCGGCCTTTTCCAGCCGTCCGCCCAGGATCTCCAGGGCGTGGGCCGCGGCGGCCGTCTCGGCGTCGCTGTCCACGGATTTCATGGCCAAGAACCAGCCGCCCTCCTTCACCAGGGGCAGGCACAGCTCCGAGAGGACCGGCAGCGCCGCCACGGCCCGGGAGGTGACGATGTCAAAGCCCGCCCGGTGGGAGGCGGCAAACTCCTCCGCCCGGGCGTGGATGGCCTCCACGCCGGTGAGGTGCAGGGCGTCACACACGGTCTGTAAAAAGTTTACCCGCTTGCCCAGGGAGTCCACCATGGTCAGCTGGATGGACGGGCAGAGGATCTTCAGCGGCAGGCCGGGAAAGCCCGCGCCGCTGCCCACGTCCGCCACGGTCTTGCCGGAAAAGTCCGCCAGGGGCAGCAGCGACGCGCAATCCAGAAAGTGCAGCGTGGCCACGTCCTTGGGGTCGGTGATAGCGGTCAGGTTCATGACCTGGTTCGTCTCCAGCAGCAGCCGGGCGTATTCGCTCAGAGCGGGCACGGCGCCGGTGTCCAGCCCCAGCTGCCCGAGGCCCGCTTCCAGAATGGGGCGCATCTGGTCCATCATCCACGCTCCTTCAAAAGATCCCGGATCTCCGCCAGCAGCACTTCCTCATTGGAGGGCTTGGGCGGGGGAGGAGGGGCCGCCTCCTTCTTCTTGTGGATCCGGTTGACGGCCTTTACCAGGCAGAACACGGCAAAGGCCATGATGAGAAAGTTCAGCACGGCGTTGATGAAGTTCCCCACCATCAGCGCCCCGCCGCCGGGCAGCTGGAAGCTCAGGCCGGAGAGGGCCTCGTTGCCTCCCGTGAGGATGCCCAGGATGGGATTGATGATGTCGTTCACCAGAGAATTGGTGATGGCGCTGAAGGCGCCGCCGATGATGACGCCCACCGCCAGATCCAGCACGTTGCCCCGGGCGATGAATTGTTTGAACTCGGCAATGAAGCCTTTCGTCTTTGACATAGGGTACCCTTTCTGTACGGGGAAGTGGGCCGCGGGCGCGGCGGCCGAAAACGGAAGTCCGGAAACCCTTGCGCCCCAATGGATTCCGGACTCAGACCGGAATGGAGCCCATAAAAAGGCGCTCTGGGTACCGTTCTTGCCTTGGCCGGCGCGCCAGCGGCTGGAAACGGGTTCAACGTTTTGTATTATTTATAGCGAATATTACAAAGCGAAATCAACCGCCTCGATTCCTCGTCCCGCCGCACTTGGACGGCGGGGGAGGGGATCATTTCTTCTTGGGGACCAGCACCTTGGTGCCGCCCATGTAGGGCCACAGCACCTCGGGGATCTTCACAGTACCGTCGGCCTGCAGGTTGTTCTCCAGGAAGGCGATCAGCATGCGGGGAGGCGCCACACAGGTGTTGTTGAGGGTGTGGCACAGCTGCATCTTGCCGTTCTCATCCTTGTAGCGGATGCGCAGGCGGCGGGCCTGGGCGTCGCCCAGGTTGGAGCAGGAGCAGACCTCGAAGTACTTCTGCTGGCGGGGAGACCAGGCCTCGATGTCGCAGGACTTGACCTTCAGGTCGGCCAGGTCACCGGAGCAGCACTCCAGCTGACGGACGGGGATGTCCATGGAGCGGAACAGCTCCACAGAGTACTGCCACAGCTTCTCGTACCATTCCTTGGACTCCTCGGGCTTGCAGACCACGATCATCTCCTGCTTTTCAAACTGGT
>CAUWEK010000139.1:0-3839 GCA_963557435.1 uncultured Dysosmobacter sp. | reverse complement strand
TGAGATCTTCCGGGCAGGGGAGGTGCCTCCGGCACCGGAGGACTGGTCCCTGGGCCAGCGGGTGCCCCGGGTGGATGTAGAGGAGAAGGTCACCGGCACGGGCATCTATCCCGATGACATTTACCTGGACGGCATGATCTACGGCAGCGCCGTGCGCAGCAAGTACCCCCGCGCCCGGGTGCTGGCCATCCATACGGAGGAGGCCAAGGCCCTGCCGGGTGTGGTGGGCGTCTATACCGCCGCCGATATCCCCGGGCAGAACAAGGTGGGCCACCTGATGAAGGACTGGGACACCATGATCGCTGTGGGGGACATCACCCATTACCTGGGCGACGCCATCTGTCTGGTGGCCGCCGAGACGCCGGAGATTTTGCAGCGGGCCAAGGAGCTGGTCCGGGTGGATTATGAGGAGCTGCCCATGGTCCGCAGCCCCAAGGAGGCCATGGCGCCGGACGCGCCGCTGGTGCATCGCTCCGGCAATCTGCTGGCCCACAAGCACATCCAGCGGGGCGACCCCAAGGCGGCCATTGAAAAGTCTCGCCATGTACTGACCCGCCGGTTCTCCACCCCCTGGACCGAACACGCTTTCCTGGAGCCGGAGTGCGCTGTGGCGTATCCCGATGGGGACGGCGTCATGGTGCTCTCCACCGACCAGGGCGCCTATGATACCCAGCACGAGATCATGGGCATGCTTGGCATGGACGCCGACAAGGTGAAGGTGCAGAACCAGCTGGTGGGCGGCGGCTTCGGCGGCAAGGAGGATGTGACCGTCCAGCATCAGGCGGCGCTGATCGCCTATCTTTCCAAACGTCCGGTGAAGGTGAAGCTGACCCGTGCCGAGAGCATCCTCATCCATCCCAAGCGCCACCCCATGGACATGGAGTTCACCCTGGGCTGCGACGAAAACGGCATCATCCAGGGCGTGGTGGCCACGGTAACGGCCGATACGGGCGCCTATGCGTCCTTGGGCGGGCCGGTGCTGGAGCGGGCCTGCACCCATGCGGCCGGTCCCTATAACTACCAGAACTTTGAGATCGACGGCTATGCCTGGTATACCAACAATCCCCCCGCCGGTGCCTTCCGGGGCTTCGGCGTGACCCAGACGTGCTTTTGCATCGAGTCTTTGCTCAACGAGATGGCAGACGTAGTGGGTATCACCCCCTGGGAGATCCGCTACCGCAACGCCATCCGTCCGGGGCAGGAGCTGCCCAACGGCCAGATCGTGGATGAATCCACGGGCCTTGCAGAGACCCTGGAAGCCGTGAAGCCCTACGTGGATGGTGCCAAGTATGTGGGCCTGGCCTGCGCCATGAAGAACGCCGGCGTGGGCGTGGGCATCCCGGATACGGGCCGGTGCCGCCTGGTGATCGAGGGCGGCAAGGTACACATCTTCGCCGGCGCCTCCTGCATCGGGCAGGGCCTGGGCACGGTGCTGACCCAGATGGTCTGCACCCAGACCGGCATCGCCCGCGCTGACGTGGTCTACGAGCGCTCCAATACCTACTGCGCGCCGGACTCCGGCACCACCTCCGGCTCTCGCCAGACCCTCTTTACCGGTGAGGCCTGCCGCCGGGCCTGTGCAGATCTGGTAGAGGCTATGAAGGGAAAATCCTTGACAGATCTGGAAGGCCAGGAGTTCTACGGAGAATACCTGGGCAAAACCGATCCCCTGGGTGCGCCGGTTCCCAATCCCGTGAGCCATGTGGCTTACGGCTATGCCACCCAGGTGTGCATCCTCAACGACGAGGGAAGGGTGGAGCGGATCGTGGCCGCCCACGACGTGGGCAAGGCCGTGAACCCCACTTCTGTGGAGGGGCAGATCGAAGGCGGCGTAGTCATGTCGCTTGGTTATGCCCTGACGGAGCGGTATCCGCTCACCGACTGCAAGCCCACCGCCAAGTTCGGTACACTGGGGCTGTTCCGGGCCAACCAGATCCCCCAGATCACGCCCATCATCGTGGAGAAGCCCGGTCTGAATGTGGCCTGCGGCGCCATCGGCATCGGCGAGATCACCTCCATCCCCACGGCCCCCGCCGTGGCCGACGCCTATTTCCGTTTTGACGGCGTCCGCCGTACGTCTCTGCCTCTGGAGGGCACGCCGTACAGCCGGAAAGGATAAAAAATGCTGCCGCGGCGATTTTCCGCTGCGGCAGCAATCTCCACGCAGAGTCGAATTATGAGGGATACGCTCCCCGGGACGCATCCCGCTGTAAAGACTCCAGCGCCTGGATGGTGTCCACGTCGCAAAGTTCCCGCTCCGGCACCTCCAGCAGCATGAGAAGCTCCGGGTGCTGCCGGATGACGGCACTGCCGCCATGGTCGCCTGTCAGCTTCAAAAGCTCCGGGTACAGCGGGGCAGGGAACACACAGGGATTGCCCCGGACCCCATTATGTCCCAGGGCCGCGATTTTCTCCGGCGACCGGCGCCACAGTCCGGCCAGGGCAGCCACACTTTCCCGCCGTAAAAGCGGCTGGTCGCACACCAGGAACATGACGCCGTCCAGATCCCGCAGCTGGGTTAGTCCCAGAGCGATGGTATGGCTGGCACCAAGGGCCGGGTCATCATTGAAAATAGCGGCAAAGTGAAATTCCGCCGCAAGACGCATGATCTCCGGGTAGGCGGTCACCACCACCACCCGTTCCATTTGTTCTGCCGGGACCGCTTCCATGGCCCGCAGGATCAGACTCCGCCCATCCAGGGCGGCCAAGAGCTTGTTTTCTCCATAGCGTCGGGCACTGCCGGCGGCCAGGAGTACGCACCCCAGCGTTTTTTCCTGTGTCATGGCAGAATTCCCCCTTTCCATCTTTAGTATATCCGTTTTCGCACCGCGCAGTCAACGCGGCTGTGACCATTTCGCCAAAAGGAGGCATAGCCCATGAGTAAAAGTGTGGGAAAAAGCGCCATCCGGGTGGACGCCTATGACAAGGCGACCGGCCGGGCCAAGTACATGGATGACCTTTGCGATTCCTCCGCACTGATCGTCAAGATCTGCCACTCTACCATCGCCCACGGCTACGTCAAATCCATTGATACCACCCAGGCCGAAGCCGTGCCCGGTGTGGTGCGGGTTTTGACCTGCTTTGACGTGCCCGATATCCCGTTCCCCACGGCGGGCCACCCATGGTCCACGGACCCTGCCCATCAGGACGTGGCGGACCGGCTGCTTTTGAACCGCCATGTACGCTATTACGGCGATGAGGTGGCGGTGGTCATCGCGGAAAATGAGGTGGCTGCCACCCAGGGCGTCCGGGCGCTGAAGGTGGAGTATGAGGAGCTGCCCTTCGTGCTGGATGTGCAGAAGGCCATGGAGCCGGATGCCCCCCAGGTCCACGAGGAGTTCCCCGGCAATATCCTGGCCCACACGGACATCCGCAAGGGTGACTACCAATCCGCCATCCAGGAGCCGGGCCTCATTCGGGTGGAGGGATGGTACGATACTCCCACCGTCCAGCACTGCCACATTGAAAATCATGGCTGCTTTGCCTACATGGAAGCGGGGCGCGTGGTGGTGGTCTCCTCCACCCAGATCCCCCACATCGTGCGCCGGATCGTAGGCCAGGCCCTTGGCATCCCCTGGGGCAAGGTGCGGCTTATCAAGCCCTACATCGGCGGCGGTTTCGGCAATAAGCAGGATGCCCTTTATGAGCCCCTTTGTGCCTGGTGCTGCACCAAGGTGGGCGGACGCCTTGTGAAGCTGGAGTGCAGCCGGGAAGAGACGTTCGTCTCCAACCGGGTCCGCCATGCCATCCGCACCCACATCATCTCCTGGGTCCGGCCGGACGGCACTCTGGCCGCCCGGAAGTTCGAGGCATTCTCCAACCAGGGCGCCTACGCCTCC
>CAUWEK010000138.1:0-3874 GCA_963557435.1 uncultured Dysosmobacter sp. | reverse complement strand
GGGCCGTCCACGCAGGCAAACTTCATCTCGCCGCCCACGCTCAGCCGGCAGCCGCCGCACATGCCGGTGCCGTCGATCATGATGGGGCTCATGGACACGGTGGTGGGGATGCCGTAGGGCTCGGTGGTCTTGGAGACGAACTTCATCATGATCATGGGGCCGATGGCGAACACCTCGTCATACTGGTTGCCCGCGTCGATGAGCTCCTTGAGGGCTTCGGTGACCAGACCCTTCTGGCCATAGGAGCCGTCGTCGGTGCAGACCTTCAGCACGCTGCTGGCGGCGCGGAACTGATCTTCCAGGATGACCAGATCCTTGTTCTTGAAGCCGATGACCGCGTGCACCTCGGCGCCGGAATCGTGGAACTTCTTCAGCACGGGATACGCGATGGCGCAGCCCACGCCGCCGCCGACCACGCACACCTTCTTCTTGCCCTCGGTCTCGGTGGCCTTGCCCAGGGGGCCCACAAAGTCATGCAGGCAGTCACCCTCGTTGAGGTGGCTGAGCTTTTCGGTGGTGGCGCCCACGGTCTGGACGATGATGGTCACCGTGCCCTTTTCGGGGTTGTAGTCGTTGATGGTAATGGGGATGCGCTCGCCGTTTTCATCCACCCGCAGGATGATGAACTGGCCGGGCTGGGCCTTCTTGGCAACCAGGGGAGCCTCGATCTCATACCGGGTAACGGTGGGGCGAAGCGCCTCTTTTCTCACGATACGATACATATTGTTCCTTCTTTCCCTTATGTCTGAATTTTGGACGCCGGCACATGCCGGGTCTTCGACGCGACACATTGTTTACATTTTAACATATGGCCTCAGGGCAGTCAACGAGTTTTCATTGTTATTTTGCTAAAATTTTAACGCTCTTTTTTGGACTTTTCGTCGACCTTTCGCGTCTTATCCGCACAGCGTCACCTTCCGCCCCTCTGTGCGGATGACCTCCTCTTCCCGCAGCCGCTTGAGTTCCCGCATCATGGCGCTGCGGTCCGTGGCGATGTAGTCCGCCAGCACGCTCAGAGAAAACGGCAGGGTAAAGGTGGGACCGCCCGCCTTTTCAGAAAGCTGGCGGAAATAGCAAAGAAGCTTTTCCCGGATGGAGCGCCGGGACAACACATCCACCCGCTCGCTCAGCCGCTGGGCCTTGTCGGCAATGAGGCGCAGCATGTTCTGCACCAGGATGCTGTGGTGGCTGCAGGCCCGCTCACAGCGCTTGAGGATGTGGAAATAATCGATGAAGATCACGTCGCAGTCCGTCCGGCAGACCACCTCCAGACTGTCGCCGCCGGTGGCGGAAAAGGCCAGATTCTTGCCGAACACGCTGCCCGGTCCCAGCTCCTCCAGCACGGTGGATACGCCGTCCTCGTCGATGCGGATCAGCGACGCCTCGCCCCGCTCCACGATGCCCACCGTATTGCCCCCGGGCGCAGCGAAATCATACATCAGATCGTCCGCCCGGAACGACCGCTGCACCGCCTGAAAACAGTCCATCATCCGGCGATATTCTTCGTAGCTGATGTCCTGAAACAGGGGGCTTAGTTCCATTTCTTTTTCTGTCAGCACACGCACCGCTCCTTTTTTGTTGCATATATCACTGACATGTATCATAGCAGTCCTTGTCCGGTCTGTAAAGCCCTGCCGGCAGCAAATTTCATAAATTATTCATCATTTCCAGGCGCCGTTCCTGTATACTGTTACCAGAGGCCAACGAGCCAAATATGGGCACCACCGCCCCCGAGAAAAGAGGCATCGCAGTGAACATAGCGTATTTTCTGATCCCCAAGAACAGTGTGGCTTATCTGTACGATGACTTCACCTTCCGCCAGGGACTGGAAAAGATGCGGCACCACGGCTACACCGCCATTCCCGTGATCTCCCGGGACGGCCGGTATGTGGGCACCGCCAGTGAAGGCGATTTCCTCTGGCGTCTCCTCTCGGAAGATGCGGAACGCCCCCGCCCCTGCTCCATGCGGGACATGGAACAGCTGCGGGTGCGGGACATCCTGCAAAGCAACAACTACCCGCCCGTACGGATCACCGTGGGTATGGAGCAGCTGCTGCACAGCGCCATGAACCAGAATTTCATCCCCGTGGTGGATGATTACGACTCGTTCATCGGCATCGTGACCCGCAAGGACATCATCCGCTATTTCGCAGGGGAAGCCCGGCAGGAAACCCCGGACCTTCTCCGCAAGATCGTATAAACATACCGGAGCCGGCAGGAAATCCCTGCCGGCTTTTTCTTTTTCTTATTAAAATGTATCCTCCAGCCGCAGCCGGCAAAGCCGGGGCTGGCCGCACTCCGTAAAGCAGGCGCAGGCATGGTAGCCCGGAAAGATCTCCTCCTGCCACAGCTGCTCCTCCGGCCCCAGCGGCGTCTCCCGCCCCAATTCCACCGGCGTGCCCAGCCTCTTGGCCCGGGCCTCCCGCCGGACCCATCCGGCCATGAAGTCCGCCTCGTCCGCGCAGCCTGTCCGGGCAAGCAGCCGGGGGTGTACCGGCCGCATCCGCTCCAAGTCCACCCCCAGCGGCAAGGCAGACAGCCCCACCAGCACACCGCCCGGCGTGTGGCTGAGGGAAAAATGCACATCGGGCTCCCCGGGAAAAAAGGGCTTTCCGCTGTCGGTCCAGGCCATGGGCGGAAGACTGCCGCGCCAATGGTACTGTTCTTCCACTGCCCTGCGTAAAATCCAATAGGCGGCCAGCGCCTCCAGCGCCTTTTCCGCGTTTTGCTGCCGCTCCAGCCGCGCCCGCCTCCGGGGCGGGAGGTTTTCCCACATACGCCGCACCATCTCCGCCGGTACCGCCTCGTCCAGCCGCACGGCCCACAGCCCAACCGCCATATCCTCTCCCCCTTTTTTGCCCATTCTACCCGGGAAGCGGAATGTATGTAAAGTCATTCCCGGAAAAAAGAAAAAAATTTTCAAAAAAAAGAGGAAATTTCGGAAGGAGCGGGTATATAATAAGTGTTCCGGCCAAAACATGGCGGCAATTTCCGTATGATGTCCCGCGAAACCGGCAAAACTGTCCGAAAGGAGGAGCATTCCGTGGCATTTCCCCAGAATTTTCTGGACGAGCTCATCGCCCGCAGCGACATTGTGGACGTGGTGGGCAGTTATGTGCAGCTGACGCGGAAGGGCTCCAATCTCTTCGGCCTGTGCCCGTTCCACAGCGAAAAGACCGGCTCCTTCTCCGTCTCGCCCGACAAGCAGATCTACTATTGCTTCGGCTGCAAGCGCGGCGGCGGCGTGGTGAACTTCATCATGGAGGAGGAGAACCTCACCTTCCCCGATGCGGTGCGTTTTCTCGCAAAGCGTGCCGGGATGGAAGTACCGGAGGAGGACGGTGACCGGGAAGCCGGCCGCCGCCGGCAGCGGCTGCTGGACCTGAACCGTGACGCCGCCCGGTTCTATTACCAGACGCTCCAGGGCCCCCAGGGCGAGGGCGTCCGGGCGTACCTTCAAAAGCGGCGCATCACCCGCGCCACCGCCGTGAAATTCGGTATGGGCGCCTCTCCGGACGCCTGGGACGCGCTGCTGCTGGCCATGACCAAAAAGGGCTACACCAAGTCCGAGCTGCTGGAGGCCGGCCTGGTGGTTCAGAATAAGAACGGCGGATTATACGACAAGTTCCGCAACCGGCTCATGCTGCCCGTCATCGACACCCGGGGCGACGTGGTGGCCTTCGGCAGCCGGGTGCTGGACAAGTCCGAGCCCAAGTATATGAACTCCTCGGAAACGCCGGTATACAGCAAGCGCCGGGTGCTCTATGGGCTGAATCTGGCCAAAAAGACCAAGCGGCCCAATATCATCCTCTGCGAGGGCAATCTGGACATCGTCACGCTGCACCAGGCAGGCTTCGACAATGCCGTAGCCTCC
>CAUWEK010000137.1:0-3985 GCA_963557435.1 uncultured Dysosmobacter sp. | reverse complement strand
CACTTGATGCCGTAGGTGTTTAGCCTACGGCATCTAAAGTGTTGCGATAATATGGTCCGAGTGGCGGGAGTCGAACCCACGGCCTCATGGACCCGAACCATGCGCGCTACCAACTGCGCTACACCCGGATACAGCAACGGTAATTATATAGAATTTTTCCCAGGATGTCAAGGGGCATATTTTCTGCACATGGCCGCATAGACTTCGAAGGAGAAGCGGTACAGGGAGGGTCGGCTATGGCACAGACAGTGCGGGAAAGTGTGGCGTCCGGGCGGCGCGCACCATACAGCAGGGGGCGCCGGGGACAGAAAAAAACATCTCCGATGAACGCAGTGGAACGCCGGCACCTTTTCCAGCTGGTGGCCTGCGGCAGCATGTTCGTTCTGCTGGTGACGGTAAAGCTGCTTCTGCCCGGCAAGCTGGATGCAATCGGCCAGAAAGTAAACGCGGCTCTGCGGCAGAATATGGATATCCAGGCTGTTTTCTCCGCCATTGGAGAGGCGGCTTCCGGCCAGAGGGATGTGGGGCAGGCACTGGATGAGGTCTATGAGGCGGTCTTTCAGCCGGATACCTTTTCCGCTTACGAAACCGCGGCAAAGGGTGCGGACAGTGAAGCGGAGCCGGAAGCCATGGAATCTCTCCGTGCGTCCCGGACGGAGGAAGCGGCCGATGAGGCACAGGAGCAGAAGGAGACGGCAGAGGTATCCACCCTTGCATATGTGCTGTACTCCAACCAGAATCTGCCGGAAAATGCCTGCATGGAGCAGCGGCTGCTGGGCTTTGATTACTGTACTCCGGCGGATGGACCCATCTCCTCCGGTTTCGGGTACCGGGACCACCCTGTGGAGGGAGAGGAGCGCTTTCACTACGGCGTGGACATTGCCGCGCAAGACGGCAGCGATGTGTGCAGCTTTGCTGACGGCACCGTCAAGGCGGTGGGGGAGAGCAGCAGCTACGGCAAATATGTGATCGTTACCCACGAGGGCGGCTATGAGACCCTCTATGCCCACTGCAGTGCCATCACGGTGTCCTCCGGCGCAAAGGTTGGAATGGGCGATGTTCTGGGCAAGGTGGGGCAGACCGGTATCGCCACGGGTCCCCATCTTCATTTTGAACTGCATCAGGAGGGTGTCTATCTCAATCCCGTGTATTATGTATCTGCGGCGTAAACTGCCGGTAAAGGTAAGCGGAGGCTTTTGGCTGCTTCTGGGCTGGTTTCTGCTGGGAAACGGATGGGAGATGCTGGCGGTGGTCCTGAGCGCCGCCTGCGTCCATGAAGCCGGGCACTGGACCGTTGCGCGACTTTTGGGAGCCAGGATCTGCTTTATGGAGATAAGCGTACTGGGCGCAAGGATGCAGCTGCGGCCGGAGGGCCTTTCCTACGGCGGGGAGCTGGCGGCCGTTCTGGCCGGCCCGGGAGCCAATTTGCTGTGCGGAACGATTCTCACAGCTTGCCATGCGCCGTGGCTGATGACTGCGGCGGGGGCGCATTTTGCTCTTGCCGGCTTCAACCTCCTGCCCATACGCCCGCTGGACGGCGGCAGGGCATTGCAGCTGACGGCGGCGTGGTTGGCGGGTCCGGCAGCCGGGGAGAGGATCGCCCGGTGGACCGGGTGCTGCTGCGCTCTGGGGCTGACAGTCTGTTTGACGGCGGTGATGTGGCAAAGCGGCGGCAGCTTGTGGCTTTTGCCGCCCGCGGCCGCAGCACTGGCGGCAGCAGCCCGGGAAGCCGCAGGAAAAGAGAGTTTTTTGTAAAATAATGCTTGCCTTTTTTTGCAAGCTGTGGTATCCTATCATGGCTTACAAAGGGTGGTCCTCTGCCGTGTGCCCCGTCTTTTTTGTTTTGCGGCACCCAAAAGCGGTATGAACGCCTATAAATCAGGAGGAAAAACCAATGAATCTCATTCAGGAACTGAACAAGGAGACCCTGCAGAACGAAGTCACCCGTGTCCAGATCGGCGACACCGTGCGCGTGCACGTGAAGGTCAAGGAAGGCTCCCGTGAGCGTATCCAGGTCTTCGAGGGCACCGTCATCGCCAAGAAGCACGGCGGCATCGAGGAGACCATCACTGTTCGCCGCATTTCCTACGGCGTCGGCGTGGAGAAGGTCTTCCCCGTTCACTCTCCCTCCATCGACACCATCGAGGTCGTCCGCAGCGGCGATGTCCGGCGTGCCAAGCTGTATTATCTGCGCGGCCGCGTGGGCAAGGGTGCCAAGGTCAAGGAGAAGCTGTAAGAAAGAAAAAAAGAGAGGCGAAACGCCTCTCTTTTTTCTTTTCCGGGAAAATCTCTTGTGATTTTATTCCGTGTTTGCTATACTAACTTAGATTATGACAGTTCAGGAGCGAAACATGGAAAAGGAAAAGCAAACGGCAAAGGAATTGTACAGCTGGCTGCGGACACTGGTGTGCGTGTGCCTGGGCGTGGTCCTGCTTTTCACATTTGTGGTGCGGCTGATCCGGGTGGACGGGGAGTCCATGCGGGAGACGCTGCAGGACGGAGACATCCTGGTGGCGGTAAGCCCCTATCTGGCCGGTGAGCCGGAACAAGGCGACATCGTTATCGTTCGGGACGAGTATTTTAAAGACGGTCAGCCCATCGTCAAGCGGGTCATCGCCACAGAGGGGCAGACGGTGGACATTGATTTTGAAGCCGGCATCGTGTATGTGGACGGTCAGGCGCTGGATGAACCCTACACCCGGGAGCCTACTTACCAGGATGAAGGGACCGTGTTCCCACTGACCGTGCCGGAGGGAGAACTGTTTTTACTGGGAGACAACCGCAACCATTCCGAGGACAGCCGCAGCGCGGAGCTTGGGACAGTGGAAGAGCGGTGCCTGCTGGGAAAGGCCGTGTTCTTGCTGTTCCCCGGAAAGGACGCGGATACACAGCAGCGGGATTTCAGCCGCCTGGGCGGCGTATAAGGAGCGAAGCGAAACATGCGTGAGGACGAAGAAAAGAAGGAAGAAGAGACAACCGAAGATGTGTCCGGTCAGCGGGAGGTCCGCGGGCGTGAGCTGTATGAGTGGACCCAGGCACTGGTGGGCTCGGTGCTGGCCGTGGTGCTGGTGTTCACCTTTTTGATCCGCCTGATCGGCGTGGACGGGCACTCCATGGTGCCCACCCTGCAAGACGGAGACCGGCTGCTGGTGCTCAGCTCCCTGCTGGATAACGACTACGAATACGGCGATATCGTGGTACTGCGGGAAGAGAGCTTTTTGGAAGAGCCCATCGTCAAGCGGGTCATCGCCACAGAGGGACAGACCGTGGACATCGACTTTGAAGCCGGCACCGTGTATGTGGACGGCCAGGTGCTGGACGAGCCCTATATCAACGAACCCACCTACATGGAAGAAGGCACGGAATTTCCGCTGACCGTGCCGGAAGGGTGCATCTTTGTTATGGGCGACAACCGCAATCACTCCAGCGACAGCCGGGACTCCCGGCTCGGCACGGTGGACACCCGCTGTGTGCTGGGCAAGGCGGTGTTTTTGGCGTTCCCGGGAGCGGATGATGTGACCGGGAAGCGGGAATTCGGCCGGATCGGCCTGATCGACGGAGTGGACGCATGAATATTCAATGGTATCCCGGTCACATGACCAAGACCCGGCGGATGATCGCCGAGCAGATCAAGCATATGGACGCAGTGTGTGAGATCCTGGATGCCCGCATCCCCATCTCCAGCCGGAACCCGGACGTGGACGAGCTGACAGCGGGGAAGCCCCGGCTGGTGGTATTGAACCGGGTGGATCAGGCGGACCCGGACTCCACCGCCAAGTGGGCCGCCTATTTTAAGGGCAAGGGCTACGCCGTGCTGGAGTCCGACGCCAAGAGCGGACATGGTACGGCCCGCTTTGCCGCTGCCGTGCGGGAGCTGCTGGCGGACAAGATCCGCGCCTATGAGGAAAAGGGACAGAACCGGGTCATCCGGGTGATGATCCTGGGCATCCCCAACGTGGGCAAGTCCACCTTTATCAATAAAGTG
>CAUWEK010000136.1:0-4077 GCA_963557435.1 uncultured Dysosmobacter sp. | reverse complement strand
TGGACCCGGGCTACCGCATGGGCTGCAAGGTGGCGGTGGTGGACGGCACCGGCAAGGTACTGGATACCGCCGTGGTCTATCCCACCTACGGCGAGCGGCAGAAAAAGGAGGCCATCGCCGCCCTGGCAAAGCTGATCCGCCGCCACGGCGTGGAGCACATCGCCATCGGCAACGGCACCGCCAGCCGGGAGACGGAGCAGATGGCCGTGGAGCTGATCCGCCAAGTGAACGGCGAGGGCGCCCATGTGAGCTATATGATCGTCTCCGAGGCGGGCGCCAGCGTGTACTCCGCCAGCCCTCTGGCGGCGGAGGAGTTCCCGGATTACGACGTGAACCTGCGCAGCGCCGTGTCCATCGCCCGGCGCCTCCAGGACCCCCTGGCGGAGCTGGTGAAGATCGATCCCAAGGCCATCGGCGTGGGCCAGTATCAGCATGACTGCCCTCAAAAGCGGCTGGACGAGGCGCTTTCCGGCGTGGTGGAGGACTGCGTCAACGCCGTGGGCGTGGATGTGAACACCGCCTCGCCGTCCCTTTTGCAGCATGTGGCGGGCCTTACTGCCGCCACGGCGAAAAACGTGGTGGCCTACCGGGAGGAAAACGGCCCCTTTGCGACCCGCCGTCAGCTTTTGAAGGTGCCAAAGCTGGGACCCAAGGCCTTTGAGCAGTGCGCGGGCTTTTTGCGTCTGCCCGGCGGCAAGAACGTGCTGGACAACACCGCCGTCCATCCGGAGAGCTACGCGGCTGCGGAAAAGCTCCTGGAGCTCACCGGTCACACCCTGGCAGATGTGCGGGCGGGGAATCTGGGCGACCTGCCGGGGCGGCTGAAAGCCTACGGAGAGGACAAGGCCGCAGCGGCGTGCGGCGTGGGCGTGCCCACGCTGCGGGACGTGGCGGCGGAGCTGATGAAGCCCGGCCGGGACATCCGGGACGAGCTGCCCAAGCCCATTTTGCGCACGGACGTGCTGGAGATCAAGGACTTGAAGCCCGGCATGGAACTCACGGGCACTGTCCGCAACGTTATCGACTTCGGCGTGTTCGTGGACATCGGTGTCCACCAGGACGGCCTGGTGCATATCTCCCAGGTGGCGGACAAGTTCATCCGGCACCCTTCCGAGGTGGTTTCTGTGGGCGACGTGGTGAAGGTGGTCGTGCTGGACGTGGACGAGAAGAAAAAGCGCATCAGCCTCAGCATGCGGCAAGCGGGAAAGTGACTGCCGGAAAAAGCTTAAAAAAAGGAGGCGGAGCCGGTGAAGAAGCGCTGGCTGATGCTGGTTGCGGCGGCTCTGTTTGCCGCAGTCTGGATCCAGGAGGCGGCTTCCGCTCTGCCTGATCGTAGGGACATGGAGCAGTGGCTGGCGGACGGCACCTTCCAGGCTGCGGTGGAGACGCTGCGGGCGGCGGAGGACGGGGATTCCTGGACGCTGGAAATCGATGGCGTCTCCACGCACTACCGGGGGCGGGAGAGCCGGGAGACACCCTTGGCGGAGACGTCCTATGGCGAGGCCATCCTGGCGCTGATGAACGAATACCGTTTGCGTGAGGTTACTGCCGCCTGCGACGCCGGAGGACATCTGGCCGTTACATTCGGAGCGGTCCGGTATGACCATGAGGATTGCACAAAAGACGGCGCCTTTTTGATCTGGATCGATCCGGGCTATCACGGGGGAGACGGCGGGCAGCCGGACCAGACGCTTGACGCCGGGTATGCCGATGAGATCCTGCGGTGGTGGCCGGCGGAGGAGGAGCGGATCCGGGAGCATTGGTATTTCTGTCCGTGTCCGGCGAGCCCACCTGCTGAGGGAAAGGAGAAAAGCGCATGATTTTGACCATTGACCGGGTGAACGACCTTTTGGACGAGATGGCGGAGGAGTTTCCCGAGGTCCTGTTCGACGGGCTCAACGGCGGGGTGAACCTTCTGGAAGAGGCGCTGCCGGACCCGGACTTCCCCCCGGGGGAGATGTACATTCTGGGGGAGTACTGCAACGACCTTCTGGGCTGCTACATCAACCTCTACTACGGCTCCTTTGCGGCGCTGGCGGAAAAGGAGGACTGGGACGAGGATACCTGGGCCGACGAGCTCTACACCACTCTCTCCCATGAGCTGACCCACCACATGGAGGGCCGCGGCGGGCTCCACGCCCTGGACGACCGGGACGCGGAGGAGCTGGAGCAGTACCGCCGGGACATGGGGCTTTCCTGAGCGCCGCCGGCGCACAGCCAAGTGGCCGCCCGGGAGAAATTTTGTTGAAAATGTCCTTTGCGGGGCCGGCTTTCATTTGATATAATCAGCATACAACGTGTGGCGTTCTTCCGCGTAAATCCGGTTGAACACCACACGTTGTGTTTTTTTACAAGAAAACAGGAAAAGGAGGAGTTTTCTATGAAACGAATCAAGGCGGCGTGCATCTGCCAGACGCTGCGCTTCCTGCCCAAGGACGGCCTGCCCCACCAGACGGCGGCGGAACTGGTGGAAGAGGAGGTCCGCCTTTATCAGGCCTCTTTGAAAAGGTCCGGGACCCGCTACCGCATTGTGGACAAGGCCGCCCAGCCGGACGGCTCCGTGGAGCTGAAGATCATCAAGCAGTACAACCAGAGCCCGGTGGGGGACTATTTGGAATAAAAAACAGGAATCTCAAAGCGTGTGGCCGTCGGCGTAAATCCAGCGTGGACGGCCGCGCGCTTTTTTGCGGAGGGAATGTCATGGAGGAACGAGCAAACCGCTTTTTGGAAACCGAGCCCGTGGGCCGGCTCATGGGACGCTATGCCGTCCCGTGTATCATCTCGCTGCTGGTAGCGGCGCTGTACAATATTGTGGACCAGGTATTCATTGCCAATGCCGCCTATCTGGGCTCTTACGGCAACGCGGCCAACACGGTGGTTTTTCCGCTGACGGTGGTGGCCCTGGCGGTGGCGGTGCTCATCGGAGACGGCTGCTGTGCCTATGTGAGCATCTGCCTGGGCTCCGGCGACCGGGACAAGGCACACCGCAGCATCGGAAATGCCGTGGGACTGAGCCTGGTGTGCGGCGTGGTGCTTGCGGCCGTTTACCTGGCCTTTTCCGGCCCGCTTTTGACTATGTTCGGCGGCCGGGTCAATGCCGAGACGTTCGGCCTGGCCCAGGAGTACTTTTTCTATATCACGCTGGGCATCCCATTTTACATGTTCGGACAGGCGGCCAATCCCATCATCCGCTCCGACGGAAGCCCCCGCTTTGCCATGGGGGCCACCCTGGCCGGCGCCGTGGTGAATCTGGTGCTGGACCCGGTGTTTATTTTCGCTTTCCGCTGGGGCATGATGGGCGCCGCCGTGGCCACGGTACTGGGCCAGATCCTGACGGCGGCGCTGTCGGTGTGGTATTTGTGCCGCATGAAGGCCGTGCGGCTCAGCCGGGAGAGCTTCCGGCCCAGAGGAAGGCTGCTTGCCAAATTCCTGCCGCTTGGGATCTGCAGCCTGCTGTCCCAGATCTCTTTGGTGGCGGCGATGGCGGCAGTCAACAACATGGTCCGGCGCACCGGGGCGGCAGATCCGATTTTCAGCCAGGAGCAGTATGCGCAGATCCCCATGGCGGTGGTGGGCATCGTCATGAAATTTTTCCAGATCGTCATCTCCATTGCGGTGGGACTTGCGGCCGGCTGCATCCCGGTGGTGGGCTACAACATCGGCGCGGGCCGGAAGGACCGGGCGGAACAGTTGCTCACACACCTGCTTTGCGCGGAGGCAGCGGTGGGACTTGTGGCATTGGTGATCGTGGAGCTGCTGCCCCGGCAGCTGATCGCCCTGTTCGGCGCGGCCAACGAGAGCAGCTATTATACGGAGTTTGCGGTCAAGTCCTTCCGGATCTACCTGTGCATGGTGGTGTTTGCCTGCGTGAACAAGGGGACGTTCATCTATTTGCAGTCTTTGGGCCTGGCGCTGGAGTCCACCTTGCTGTCCATGGCCAGGGAGCTGGTGTTCGGCGTGGGCTTTGCACTGGTGCTGCCGGCGTTTTTCGGCCTGGACGGCGTGCTTTACTCCATGCCGGTATCGGATCTGCTCACATTTGTGATCTCCGCCCTGGTACTGCGGAAAACCTATGGG
>CAUWEK010000135.1:0-4251 GCA_963557435.1 uncultured Dysosmobacter sp. | reverse complement strand
GCTTCGACGCCGCTGCCAAGATCAAGGTCATCAAGGCTGTCCGCGAGATCACCGGTCAGGGCCTGGCTGAGGCCAAGGCTACCGTCGAGGGCGCTCCCAAGACTCTGAAGGAGGCTGTGTCCAAGGACGAGGCCGAGACCCTGAAGAAGCAGCTGGAAGAGGCTGGCGCCAAGGTCGAGCTGAAGTAATTTTCGCTCCCGGCCGTACAGCGTGTTTTGACCCGAAGTGGGCCCGAGGTAGTGTTGTTACCCCGGGCCCGCTTTTTGTGTGATATGGAGGTCCCACCGTGGAAGAAAAAAGAAATAAAAAACTGGCGTTTCCCCATACCTTCGTAATTTTGGCATGCATCATCGTACTGATGACGGTGTGCACCTATCTGATCCCTGCCGGCAGCTATGAGCGGGTGTACAGCGAGACGGCGGACCGCAACGTGGTCGACCCCAACTCCTTCACCTACGTAGATCAGACGCCGGTGGGCCTGTTCGGCCTGCTCCACGCCATCCCTGACGGTATGCTGGAGGTGGCGGACATCATGGTGTTCATCTTCGTGGTGGGCGGTGCGTTCAATATCATCACCCGCACCGGCGCCATGGAAAACGGCATCAAAAAGCTGGCCTATAAGCTCCAGGGCAGGGAAAAGCTGCTGATTCCACTGATGATGTTCGCCTTCTCCCTGGGCGGCGCTACCTTCGGCATGTCCGAGGAGACGATCATCTTTATCCCCATCGGCATTGCACTGGCCCGGGCGCTGGGCTATGACGCCATCGTGGGTATGGCCATGGTCACCTTCGGCGCGGCCATCGGCTTTTCCTCCGGCTTCATGAACCCCTTCACCGTGGGTGTGGCCCAGAAGATCGCGGAGCTGCCTACATTCTCCGGCATGCCGCTGCGGATTGCCGTGTGGGTGTGCATGCTGGTGGCGGTGCCCACCTGCATCCTCCGCTACGCCGGAAAGGTGAAGCGGGATCCCTCCGCCAGCTATGTGTATGATCTGGAGCTTGCCCAGAAGGACCAGCGGGTCGCCATCGAGGATGTGACGCTGCGCCGCCGGGATATTCTGGTGCTGCTGGTGCTGGCCGGCGGTCTGGGCGTTATCGTCTACGGCGTTATCATGCACGGCTGGGGCGTGCTGGACATCGCCTCCGTGTTCCTGGGCATGGGCATCCTGGGCGGCATCGTGGGCGGCACCACGCCCAACGGCATGGCCCGGGATTTCATCGCCGGCGCCAAGGACATCGCCATGGGTGCGCTGATCGTGGGTATTGCCCGGGGCATCCTGGTGGTTATGACTGAGGGCCAGATCCTCGATACCATCGTCTACGCCCTGGCAACGGTCATCTCGGGCCTTCCCAAGGCGGTGGCGGCGGAGGGCATGCTGCTGGTGCAGTGCGTCATCAACTTCTTCATTCCCTCCGGCTCCGGCCAGGCATCTACCACCATGCCTATCATGACGCCTCTGGCGGATATCATCGGCCTGACCCGGCAGACTGCGGTCCTGGCCTTCCAGTTCGGCGATGGCTTTACCAACGCCATCATTCCCACCCACGGCACGCTGTGTGCGTCTCTGGGTGTGGCGGGCATCCCCTTCAACAAGTGGTTCAAGTTCGCCCTGCCGGTGGTGGGCGTGGAGCTGGCCATCTGTGCGGTGTTCATGCTCATTGCCACGCTGATCAATTACGGTCCTTTCTAATGAAAAAATTCTCCGGCTGTATAGCCGGAGAATTTTTTTCTCCCGGAGGGGAATGATTGGGATATTTTCTGCGCCTGCCCCGTATTACAGGTGAAAAGCTTTTCAAGGAGAGACGTTCATGCTGACTGTGCAGGAGTTCCAAAAGGCCGCGGAGCGGTATCTGGATATGGTGTACCGCATCGCCCTCAACTATTTCCGCAGTCCTCAGGACGCGGAGGACGCCGCCCAGGAGGCCATGCTGCGGCTGTGGCGGGCGGAGGTTTCCTTCACTGGAGAGGAGCACCTGCGCTATTGGCTGGCCCGGGTGACGGTGAACGTGTGCCGGGATATGAGCCGCAGTCCCTGGCGCACCCGGACCGTGACACTGGAGCATTGCCCGGAGCCGTCGTTCACCGAGCCGGGACAAAGTGCCCTGTATGAGGCGGTGCGTGCCCTGCCGGCCAAGTACCGGCTTCCGCTGTACCTTTATTATTACGAGGGGTACTCCGTGGCGGAGACGGGGGAACTGCTGGGGCTGAAGGTCTCCACGGTACAGACCCGCCTGGCCCGGGGGCGGGAGAAGCTGAAACGAGCATTAGAGGAGGCGTGAGAGATGAAAGAGGAATATCGGCAGGTCTTTGATCAGGTGCATGCCTCCGGCAGACTGCGCGAGGAGGTGGCGCAAATGACGAAACTGGAGCGAAAAAATCCGAAAAAGCGGTTCCCCAAGGGAATTTTGATCGCGGCGGCCATTCTGGCCGTGCTGGCCGGTTCGGCCATTGCCACGGTGGGAATGCCCGGAACGCTGCAGGGCTGGTTTGCCCGGCAGTGGACGGAGCAGAACGATACGGAAATGAGCGCGGAGCAACTGGCGTTCATCGATCATTTGACACAGCAGGTGGGCGTCCAGGACACCCAGAACGGTGTGACGGTAACGCTGGATTCCATTACGGCGGGGGACTCCAGCATCTGGCTGTTGCTGAAGATCAGCGGCAGCTACGAAGAGGACGAGGAACACCGGTATGACTTTGGGATGATAGACCTGACGCTGGACCCGGATCCGAACCTGATCCACGACACGCCCGGCGGCTCCGGCCTCCAGACCCTTTACAGCGGCACGGCATCAGACGGCGTATTTACGGTGCTGCTCCAATATACCATTGACCTGGCAGGGAAGAGCACCTTGCTGGATGAGCCCAGGACGGCTGCGCTGGTGCTGGAGGATCTGAACCGAAAGGAGATCGGCGGAGACTGGGAGGGGACTCCGGCGGCAGAAGGCACCTGGACGCTGGCTTTCTCCCTGACACCGGGCGAGGAGCGGCAGGTACGGACCATTCCGGAGCTGGAGGTGCCTGCGCAGAACCGGGATAGCCGCCAGGCGGGGCGGACCACCATCCGGGAGGTGCGGATCTCTGCCACGGAGATCCAGTATGTGCAGACGGTGGAGGAGCAGGCCTGGGAGCCGGAGCGCGCCGCGTTGGTGCTGCGGGACGGCAGCGTGGTGGAGCAAAGCGGTGGCAATTGCCGCTTCCAGGACGCGGCATACACCCGTTGGAGCAGTACCTACTACTGGAGAGTACCGGTGGATCTGAGTCAGGTGACGGCGCTGCGGATCGGAAACGAGACGTTCACGCTGGAATGAGCCAAGAGAGAGAGCAAAAAAGAGACGGCGGAAGCCGTCTCTTTTTTTACATGAACCTGCACAGCAGGATGGGGAGGAAAATGGCAGGCACCAGGTTCATGACCTTGATCTTGGTGACGCCCAGCATATTCAGCGCCAGCGCCACGATCAAAAGCGAACCCACACAGGTCATCTCGGCGATGACCGCGTCCCCCAGGAAGGGCTGGAGGAAGGAGGCCAGCACGGCGATGAGGCCCTGATAGATGAATACCGCGGCGGCGGAGAAGGCCACGCCCACGCCCAGGGAGGCCGCATAAACCACGGAGCTGATGCCGTCCAGCAGAGACTTGGCAAAAAGCGTGCTGTGGTCGCCGGTGAGGCCGTCATTGAGGGCACCTACGATGGCCATGGCGCCCACGCAGAACAGCAGGCTCGCGGTGACGAAGCCCTCGGAGATGGAGGCGGGCTCCTGAGAGCCCAGCAGGTGGGCGGTGCGCCGCTGGACCCAGTCACCCAGGGAGCGCATCCGCTTGTCCAGGTCCAGAAGTTCTCCGAGAAGGGCACCGATTACCATGGATAAAATAGCGATCAGGGCATTGCTGCCCTCCAGGCACCCGTCGATGCCGATATAGAGGATGCACAGGGCCACACCCTGCATGATGATGGCCTGGAGCCGGTGGCCCAGAAGGCTGGCGCCATCCATGGAGCCGGAGCAGCGGCCGGCCAGGGTCTTGATAAGGAGGCCCGCAGCGGAGCCGGCCAGAATGGCCAGTGTATTGACGATGGTACCTGTCAGCATGGTTTCACATCTCTTTCTCTTTACAATCGTTTTGCCCGGCGATGAGCCCGCGGACCACGGCGCTGCCAATGAGCAGCCCAGCCGCGGCGGGGACCCAAGGGGTGCTGCCGGGGACGCTGCGCCGTCCCGGGGGCGGGGCCTCCAGCTGGAGGGTGTCCACCG
>CAUWEK010000134.1:0-4323 GCA_963557435.1 uncultured Dysosmobacter sp. | reverse complement strand
TCTCCCGCGGCTGCAACGCCCAGGAGGTCTACTCCATGGCCATCATCACCGCCGGTCTGTGCGCTGACTGAGCCATACCGCACATAATCAAAAGAGGACGCCTGCGGGCGTCCTCTTTTTTGTCCCTTGCGCCGCCAGAGCGCCGGTGCTACACTGGCGGGGAAAGGAGCGCTTTCCATGTTTGACTATCTGATCCGAAACGCCGACGTGGCGGACGGCTCCGGCACCGATCCATATACCGCCGACGTGGCCATCTCCGGCGGCACCATCGCCGCTGTGGGACATCTGGACGGTGCGCCCGCCCGCCATACCATCGACGCCGCCGGGCGGACCCTGACCCCCGGCTTCATCGACCTGCACCGCCACGCGGATGCGGCGCTGTTCTCCCCGGACTTCGGCCAGGCGGAGCTGGCCCAGGGCCTGACCACCCTCATCAACGGCAACTGCGGATTGTCCCTGGCGCCGGTGGATGGCCCCCACCGCCGGGCGGTGCTGGACTATCTGGGCCCCATCGTGGGAGAAATGCCCGCCGGGCACCAGTTTCCCACCCTGGCCGATTACCGCGCCCAGGCCGGCGCGTGTCCCCGCCCCCTCCACACCGGCATGCTGGTGGGCATGGGCACATTGCGGGGCTGCGCGGCAGGCTTTCACCCCGGCCCTCTGACGAAAGAGGAGCTTCATACGCTCCACGCCCTGCTGGAGCAAGCCCTTTCCGACGGGGCTCTGGGCGTCTCCCTGGGCCTGGGGTACGCGCCGGAGTGCTTTTACGATACCGACGGGCTGCTGCGCGCCCTCGCTCCCCTGCGCCGGTCCGGCGGGACCATCACCGTCCACATGCGTCAGGAGGGCGACGGTGTGGTGGAGGCGCTGGAGGAGATGCTCACCGTGGCCCGGGCCCTGGAGACCCCGGTGGAGATCAGCCACCTGAAGGCCATCGGCCGGCGCAACTGGCGGCGGGCCGTGCCCAAAATGCTGGACCTGCTCTCCCAGGCCCGGCAGGAGGGCGTGGACATCGCCTGCGATGTGTACCCTTACCCCGCCGGTTCCACTCAGCTCATCCACGTGCTGCCGCCGGAGGTGCAGGCGGGCGGCACCGACGCTCTGACGGCGGCCCTGGGCGATCCGGCCCGCCGGGCGGCCATGCGGCAGCGGATGGAGACGGGCACGGACTTTGAAAATATCTCTTTGCTGGTGGGCTTTGACAACATCCTGGCCACCGGTCTGCACCTTCCGGAGGACCTGCCCCTGGAGGGCAAGTCCATCGCCGAGATCGCGGCTCGGGCGGGCAAGGACCCCTTTGACGCCCTGTTCGACCTGCTGGAGCGGGAGGCCTGCGGCCCGGCCATGATCGACTTTATCACCCACGAAGAGGACATTGCGGACATTCTCCGGGCTCCCTTTTCCTCCGTCATCTCCGACGCCACCTATCCCGCCCAGGGTCTGCCACACCCCCGGGTGTACGGCACATTCCCCCGGCTGCTGGAGACCTACGTCTGCCGCCGCCATGTGCTGACGCTGCCCCAGGCGGTCCGCAAGATCACCCGGCTCCCCGCCGACCGGCTGGGCCTTTCCAAAAAGGGCCGCATCGAGCCAGGCGCCGACGCGGACCTCAACCTGTTCTCCCCGGAAAACATCCGGGAGGTCGGCACCTTCCAGGACCCAAAGCAGCTATCCTCCGGTATGGACTATGTATTCGTTGGCGGCGTGCCCGCCATCGCGGAGGGGAAATTCACCGGCGCGCGGAACGGGACCATTCTCTGAAACAGCGGTTTTTCCCGCCGCAAAGACTCTTTGCGTGACAACTTCCGCTGTGGGCGTCGCCGCTTGCGTGCCCATGGGCGATGTGGAACCGACGGTTTCTTCTGGGAACCATGGGCCTATGGCTCCTGAGTATGGCGCCGCTATTTTTCTTTTGGTTCTCCCTATTGGCAGCAGATATCCAATATCTGCCGGAGCCCTTTCTCCGTTCCCGCAGCCACAGCATCACTCTCAGTCCCATTGCCGCGTTTACTTGTCGCCATGCAGATCTGCTCTCTGGGCAGCGCCCTGTGCGGCGCGGCCCTGGGCATGCTGGGCTTCCCGGCCTGTCGGGCGGCCCGGCTGGCAGATACCGAATCCACGGCAAAACCGATTCCCCGGAGTAATCCTCCGGGGAATTTCTACGTTTCGGACTGGATTTTCTCCACCGCAACCGCCGGTTGCGCCGCCGACAAGCTCGGTTGATGGACATTTCTGTCCCCCTCTGGTATCATGGCACCAGCAAACAACCAAGGAGGCGGTGGATATGACACTGGGACAGCGGCTCTCTCATCTGCGCACCGGGGCGGGTCTAAGCCAGGACGCCCTGGCGGAACAGCTGGGGGTCTCCCGGCAGTCGGTGAGCAAATGGGAGACGGACGGGAGCGTTCCAGAGCTTGACAAGCTGGTGCGGCTGAGCCAGGTCTTCGGCGTGACCCTGGACGAGCTGGTGAAAGGCACGGCAGACGCGCCCTCCGGCTCGGAGGCAAACAACCGGACAGAGACTCCCCAGGGGGCCAAAAATACCCCGCCGGACACGACCGGGATGCAGGACACATTTTATATGTCCCAGACTCCCCCGATGCCGCAGGATACCGCCGAGCTCCTTCGGCTCCACCGGCAAAAGCTCACGGGCATCGTACTCACGGCCGTGGCCCTGCTGGCAACGGCACTGAACCTGGCCCTGGTATTTCTCACGGTGCCGCTCTTCATCGCGGGGGTCCTGTGCCTGGTGGTGCGGCGGCGTCTGGACCTTGCCATCGGGTGGACGCTGTGGATCTGCGCCCTGTTTGTGACCCGGTACGCCTCCGCCATCAGTATGTCCCGGCTGCTGAGCCCCGGGTACTGGCAGCACACGTCCCTGGCCGCCCCCCTGCTGGCGCTGGTGCAGCTGGCAGTGCTGGCGGTCCTCGCCTGGCGGACCCTGCGCAATCCGCCGGGGCTTGGGGCCTGCTGGGGCATCTGGGCGGGGCTGCTGGCAGCGCTGTGGCTGCCGGCGGTGCGGCTTTTTACCCTGCCCATGCTCCAGCCCCTGTCCCCCGGCGAGATCTTGCTGAACTTCTTCCCTCTGGTGTCCGTGGACTATTACCGAAACGCGCCGCTGGGGGCCGTGCTGTGGTGGTGCTATGTGCTCTCCACCGTGTATCTGGTGCGCCGGACCTGGCGCCAGGCCAGGTCTTCCCCGCAGAAAGATAAAACCACCCCATGAGCCTGCCTGCAAACAGCAAAAGGCGGCGTCCTATGAGGACGCCGCCTTTTTATCCCTCTTTCCACACCAGCACCGGCATAGGCGGATCGCCCCGGCGGTTGGACCACCGGCACTCCAGCACGGTATATCGCCGCTGATCCAGCTGCCCCAGGTGGCGAAGCACCGCGTCCCGCTCTTCGTAGCCGTTCTCGCCGCCATAGTAGAGGGCGACGGCCATCACGCCGCCGGGCCGCAGCGCTGCAAGAGCGGCGTCGATGGCCGCCAGGGAGCTTTCCGCCCGGGTCATGATCTTTGGGTCCCCGCCCGGCAGGCGGCCGAAGTTGAACACCACACAGTCCACACTCTCCGGCGAAACGTACTGCAAAAGGTTCTCATGGCTGTCCAGATGCACCTCCGCCCGCAAGCCCTCCGACTCCAGCAGCGCCTTTGTCTGGGCCACCGCCGACCGCTGGATATCAAAGGCCAACACCCGGCCCTCCGGTCCCGCCAGGCGGCAAAGAAACGCAGTGTCCCGGCCCTTGCCCGCCGTGGCGTCCACGCACACGGCGCCGGGGCGAACAGTCTGCCGCAGAAATTCATGGACTAGGCCCAGGGTATTGAGCTGCATGATGCCCCCTCCTTCCAAGTTTAGATCGAAAAAGCCCCCGGGAGTTCCCGGGGGCTTTGGCGTTTGAAGCATGCGCCGCGCTTACTTGCGGCTCTCGGCCACAGCCACGGCAACCGCCACGGTGGCGCCCGTCCCAAATCGGGCCGGGCCCGCTTTGGGAGCCCTTCCGATGAGAGCCAACCGGTCAGGCAAAGCCCGACCGGTTCAAGGTTTCCGGCTGAGCCGGAAACGCTTGGACGCGGCATCCGCCGCGATTATGGTGGCCGCTTGCCTGCGCCTGCGCAAGCACGTTCTTACTTGCGGCTCTCAGCCACAGCCACGGCAACAGCCACGGTGGCGCCCACCATGGGGTTGTTGCCCATGCCCAGGAAGCCCATCATCTCCACGTGCGCGGGCACGGAGGAGGAGCCGGCGAACTGGGCGTCGGAGTGCATGCGGCCCATGGTGTCGGTCATGCCGTAGCTGGCAGGGCCGGCGGCCATGTTGTCCG
>CAUWEK010000133.1:0-4554 GCA_963557435.1 uncultured Dysosmobacter sp. | reverse complement strand
GACATCTGATGTTATGCCCGATTTTTTATTTTGGAGGTACTATCATGAGCAAGCTTGACTGGAACAGCGTAGACTTCGAAACGATGATCATTCACGCTGGTCAGGAGCACGACAGCGCCTATGGTGCCCTGGCCACGCCGATCTATCAGACCTCCACCTTCTGCTTTGAGACCGTGGAGGAGGGCGCAGCCAAATTCGCCGGCCAGATCCCCGGCTATCATCCCACCTATACCCGCGGCGGCAACCCCACCACCCGCGCCTTTGAGCTCAAGTGCGCAGCCATGGAGGGCGGCGAAGACGCTGTTGCCACCGCCTCCGGCATGGGCGCCGTGGGCTCCGTGATGCTGGCTTTCCTCAAATGCGGCGACCATGTGATCTTCGACAACTCCGTCTACGGCGGCACCAACCATGTGGCCACCACCAACCTGCCCAATCTGGGCATCGAGGTCTCCCGGGTGGACACCGCCGACCTGGAGGCCCTGAAGGCCGCCATCCGTCCCAACACTAAGATGGTCTACTTCGAGACGCCCAACAACCCCATGATCAAGGTCACCGACGTGGCTGCCGTCAAGGCCACCGTGGGCAAGGACATCCGCGTGGTGGTGGACGGCACCTTCGCTCCCCCGCCCATCCAGCACGTTTTGAAGCTGGGCGCCGACATCGTGCTCCACTCCATCACCAAGTACATCAACGGCCATGGCGACGCCCTGGGCGGCGTGGTGGTCGGCTCCGCGGAGGACATGAAGCAGCTGCGCGCCAACTGCATGACCAAGATCAACGGCTGCCCGCCCTCTCCCTTTAACAGCTATCTGGTGCTGCGGGGCATGAAGACCCTGGCCCTGCGTGTGGAACGCCACTGCCAGAATGCCATGGCCGTGGCCAAGTATCTCGAGCAGAATCCCTATGTCAAGACGGTCTACTATCCGGGCCTTGAGAGCAATCCCAGCCATGAGCTGGCCTGCCGCCAGATGGAAAACGGCCTCTTCGGCGGCATTTTGAGCTTTGAGCTCAAGGACGACGTCAAGGGCCTGAGCAGCTTTGAAGCCGGCAAGAAGCTGCTCAACAACATGAAGATCGCCTCCATCGCCGTCTCTCTGGGCGATCCCGATACCCTCATCGAGCACCCCGCCAGCATGACCCATGTGGGCCTTTCTCCCGAAGCCCGCCTGGCAGCCGGCATCACCGACGGCCTGGTGCGCATGTCTGTGGGCCTGGAGTCCGCCAAGGATCTGATCAACGATCTGGAGCAGGCTTTTGAGAAAATCTAAATATCTTTCATCTTTGAGCAAACTTTTAACGCCAGGAAGGAGATTTTCTAATGTCAAACAGCGATAAGAAAAAGCAGTATGGCCTATCCGCATTCTTTCCTCTGGTTGTCTTTCTCCTGATCTATCTGGGCTCCGGTATCCTGTTCACGATCCTGGGATATGGGAGCGATGCGTTCAAACAGGTACCCCGTACGTTTGCACTGATCGCAGCACTGCTGGTTTGCCTGCTTATGGGCGGCAAAGAGCGCAGCTTCACCTATCGTATGGATGCGTTCTGCAACGGTGCTGCCGATAAGGACACCATCATGATGATTGTGGTGTTCCTGCTGGCCGGCGCATTTTCCGGCGTTGCCATCGCCATGGGCGGCGTGGAAGCCACCGCCAACCTGGGCTTGAGCCTGGTGCCCCACCAGTTCCTGTGCGCCGGTATCTTCCTGATCTCCGCGCTGATCGCCACGGCCATGGGTACCGGCATGGGAACCATTTCCGCCGTCGGCCCCATCGCTTTCGCTGTGGCGGAGAGCTCCGGTATCTCCATGTCCACCGCCATGGCGGCGGTCCTGGGCGGCGCCATGTTCGGCGATAACCTGTCCATGATCTCCGACACCACCATCGCGGCCACCCGCGGTACCGGCTGCGAGATGCGGGACAAGTTCAAGATGAACGGTGCCATCGCCGGCGTGTCCGCCATCATTGCCATCGCCATCTTTGTGGCCACCGGAAGCGGCGTCAGCACCATCAACGAGGCATTCGAGTACAGCATCATCAAGGTCATCCCCTACATCTTCATTCTGGTGGGTGCGCTGCTGGGCTGCAATGTCTTCATCCTCCTGATCGCCGGCGTGGCCGTGGCTGCTGTCATCGGCTTTTTCACCGGCAGCTTCACCGTGGTGGAGATGACCCAGGCCGCCGGAAACGGCATGGCCGGTATGTTTGAGATCAGCTTCTTCGCTCTGTTCCTGCGCGGCGTCATCGGCGTGATCCAGGACTTGGGCGGCGTGGACTGGGTCGTCCACAAGATGACCCGCAACGTCAAGACCCGCAAGGGCGCGGAGTACTCCATGGCCGCTATGGTCTCTGCATTTGATATCGCCGTGGAAAACAACACCATCGCCATCATCATGGCCGCTCCTCTGTGCCGTCCCATGGCCGCTGAGCACAACATCTCCCCCAAGCGGGTGGCTTCCATTCTGGACATCTTTTCCTGCATCTTCCAGGGCATGCTGCCGTACAGCGCGCAGGTCCTCTTGTGCGCCTCCTTTGCGGATATCTCTCCCCTGTCTGTGGTGGGCCATAACTACTACTGCATGATCCTGGCAGTCGTCACGCTGCTGGCCATCCACTTCGGCCTTGGCTGGACGAAGGAAGAAAAGAACGGCGAAAAGCTGTATGACGAAAACCTGAATGTGATTGCCAAGAGCTGATACAGCGGAGGATCGTTCTATGAAAGTCTATCTTTCCTATCTGCTGGACGAGCAGAGCGTTGTCTGGCCGGGAGAGCCCACTGTTCAGATCCGGCAGACGACCACCATCGCGCAGGACGGCTACAACTCGTTCCAAGCCACTTTGCCCAATCATCACGGGACCCATATGGACGGCCCCAAGCATTTCAACCCGGACGGTCCCTCTCTGATGGAACTCCCCATCGAGTATTTTTGCTTTGACCATGTCGCAGCAATCGACGTGCCCAAGAACAAGGGCGAGGGCGTCACCCGTGAAGACCTGCAGGCCTGGGAACCGGAGATCCGCAAGGCGGACCTGCTGCTCATCAAGACCGGCTTTTGCCTGCAGCGGGACACGCAGCCTCGGGTATATGAGTCCGAGGGACCGTATCTCACGCCGGAGGCATGCCAATATCTGGTGGAGACGTTCCCGGATCTGCGTGCCATCGGCCTGGATTTCCTCTCTGTGGGAACTCCCGCCAACCGGCTTTCCAGAAGCGCGCACCAGATCCTGTTCGGCTGCCACAACGGGAAATTCCTCCCCGCCATTGAGGATATGGATCTGAGGCCGCTGTTCTCTGATGGAAAGCAGCTCAAATGGGTGATCGTCGCCCCCCTGCGTCTTTCCGGTATCGACAGCAGCCAGGTAACGGTCATCGGTGAACTGGAGGAGTAAGCTCCCCCTTCCCAACAAGCAAAGAGCATGTGCCGCACCTTCTGCGGCACATGCTCTTTTGTTTTGATCTCCAGGCGCAGGATTGTATTGCCTTCAAAATGCTGTTATACTGAAACAAGAATCTATATGGACATAAGGAGTGGTCGCATGAATCTGACATTTTTAGGACACGCCTGCTTTTTGCTGGATGACGGAAACTGCCGGGTGCTGACAGATCCCTATCTGTCGGAAAACCCCTTGGCAGCAGCGAAGCCTGACGATGTGGCGGCAGACTATATCTGCGTGACCCACGGGCACGGCGACCATATCGGCGATACGGTGCAGATCGCCCGGCGGACCGGTGCCAGGATCTGCTGCCCGGTGGAATTGGGATCTGCCGTATTTGCCCCCCAGGGGCTGGAGACGATCCCCGCCAATCTGGGCTGTACCTGCAAGCTGTCCTTCGGCAGCGTGAAGCTGGTTCCCGCCCTCCATGGCAGTGGTGTGTCCGGCTGCCTTTCCTGCGGATTTTTGATCGAAATGGAAGGAAAGAAAATTTATCACGCCGGCGACACGGCACTTATCTCCGACATGGCACTTCTGGCAGACGAGGAGATCGATGTGGCACTTCTGCCCATCGGAGATGTGTATACTATGGGCCCCAAGGACGCGCTGCGGGCTGTGAAGATGATCCGCCCCAAGCTGGTGATCCCCATGCACTACAATACCTTCCCGCTGATCGTCCAGGACCCGCACGCCTTTGCGGAAGCCGTCACTGGCGCCGGATTCCGGGCCGCTGTGCTGGAGCCGGGCCAAACACTTTCCCTATAAGAAGCATCAAGCACGATGGGCAAAGCCCATCGTGCTTTTACATGCCGATCCCCAGTGTCACCAGCAAAAGATTGCGCACCACGCAGTTGATTCCCGCCACCAGTACCAATCCGATCAGCCACCGGTCACTGTATCGCAGCACCCAGCCCTTATGTCCCCGCAGCCGCCAGATCGTCTGAGAGACCATGTAGACGATCCACCAGACCACCCCCAGAGCAAAGGCTGGATGATACCATAGCGCCCGTAAAAATCGCCCATGGAACAGGGCGATCAAAGCCCTGGTACCGCCGCATCCCGGACAGTATAAGTGCAGATGCTTCCAGATCCAGCAGCTGCTGATAGTAGGTGCCCCCAGCCC
>CAUWEK010000132.1:0-4665 GCA_963557435.1 uncultured Dysosmobacter sp. | reverse complement strand
AGCAGCTGCTTGAACTGCTGGGGCGCCTGAGGCAGGGCGTAGAACTTGCCGGGGTGGTTCCGGGCGGGCACCAGGTAGTCCCGGGCGCCCTCGGGGGAGGAGGCCGTCAGGATGGGGGTGGTGATCTCCAGGAAGCCGTGCTCCGTCATGGCCTTGCGGATGGCGGAGACCACATTGCAGCGCAGGATGATGTTCTTCTTCACGTCGGGGTTGCGCAGGTCCAGATAGCGGTACTTGAGCCGCTGGGCCTCGTCGGCCTCCCGGCTGCGGTTGATCTGGAAGGGCAGCTCGTTGTGGCGGCAGCGGCCCAGGACCGTGACCTTCTCCGGCACGATCTCGATCTCGCCGGTGGCCATCTTGGCGGACTTGCTGGCCCGCTCCCGGACGGTGCCCGCCACGGAGATGGTGGACTCCTTGGTGATGGACTTGAAGGTGTTCACCATCTCGGGCGTCTCCGCCACCACCTGGGTGGTGCCGTAGAAGTCCCGCACCACGGCGAAGGCCAGCTCAGCGCCCACTTCCCGGACGTTTTCCAGCCAGCCGCAGATCTGCACGGCCTTGCCGGCGTCGGAGAGGCGCAGCTCCCCGCAGGTATGGGTACGATTCTGCATCATGATTGGTTGTTCCTTTCTTACTTGAAAAGTGATTTATGAAAAATTCCAAAGAATAAACGGGGATACTTCCAGCCGCCGGTAAACAGCGGTCAGGTCCAAGGATTCCAGCGCCGGCTCCATGACCGCGCCCTCCAGCAGCGCCTGGGAGGTCTTGTCCAGATCCTGGTGGTAGTAGGCCGTGCCGGCCTTCCAGTCGGCCTGGCAGTAGAGGTCGTTGAGCTTGCTGCTGAGCAGGACACCGGTATCCTTGCGCAGCCAGTAGGCGGCGTCCAGACCCAGATAGCCGTCGCAGTCGGCGGCGTATTGGGCGGTCTGGTCCAGCTCCTCCTCCGTGAGGGACACGCCCTTTTCCTCCGCCAGCACCTGGAAGGGCGCCGTGTAGAAGCACCAGGTATGGAGGGCGCTGTCCAGTGCGGTCCGGCTGCCGCCGCCCGCCTGGTGGAGGGCCGTGCAAAGGTCGTTGGCAAACTCCGCTGCGGTGACGGGGGCGCCGCCCACGGTCAGCACCACGGTCTCCGGCGCCAGGCCCAGCACGTCGGTGCACAGGTCAAAGGGCTCCAGGGTAAAGTGCTGCCGCAGGGACGGGTCCACCAGACGGGCCAGCATGGCCGCCGCCTGGCCCCGGTTCAGCGTGCCGTCTTCGTCAAAGGTGCCGTAGACGTCGGAGCCGGTGAGGATGCCGGCGTTGTAAAGCGCCAGCACGGCCGGGTCCATGGAGTCCGGCACCCGGTCCACATCGTTGATGGCGGGGAGCGGCTCGGTCAGCACGCCGGAGAGCAGCAGCGCAAAGCTGCGGCGGGTGCAGGGGGAGTCCGGAAAAGCCGGATCGGAGAAGCCCTTGAGGATGGACTGCACGTCAGGGGCGGCGCACTCCGCCTCCAGCAGGGAAAGGGCGGGCTGATACCAGGCCTCCTCCGCTCCGGCGGCAGGCAGGGCGCCGTCCTGTCCGTTCAGCAGTGCGTGGAGCCGGGCGGTGATGACGGTGATCTGGGCGTATGTCAGGGGGGCTTGGGCATCGAACCGGTCCGCGGACTTGCCGGCCATCAATCCCGCCTGGCACACCACGGCGATCTCCGGTTCGCACCAGACGCCCGCCGTGTCGGCAAAGGCGGGGACGTCGCTGGTTTTCGGGAGGAGCCAGTCCTCCTCCGCCGCATTCGCGGGCAGGGAAGAGGAGAGCAGCAGGGCGGTCAGCACCGCCAGGGCCATGGATCGCATCGACTTCACAGGGCATCCTTCCTTTCTTCCGCTTTGGCAAAAAGGGACGGGGCCGCTCAGAACGTGCCGCCCCAGTAGGGCAGCTGCGCCACACGGGCGCTCAGATCGGTCAGGTTCAGGGTGTCCCAGGCAGGTGCGTAGGTCACCTGGGGCAGGTCCTCCGTGGGAAAGCTGCCCAGGGCCTTGGTGACGGAATCCTCCAGGCGTATATGCTCCTGGGTCCAGGTCTGACCGGCGGCGGTGAGGCCCCGGTAGCCGTCGGCATAGGTAATGTCCAGCTCCGGCGTCTCCAGGCCCAGGTCCGCGGCCAGGGTCTCGGCATATACATAGCGGCGCAGGGTATCCAGGGCCACGTCTGTGGTGGTGCGGCCGCTCATCTCCAGGCTCATGGCACCGAAGTGGCTTTGGTTATAGGCGCTGCAAGTGGAGACGATGGTGGGGGCGAACTGCTCCACGGTGATGTCCTGGCCGCCGATGGTGAGGATCACCGTCTCCGGCTCCGCGCCCAGCAAACTGCGGCAAAGGTCCAGAGGCTTGAGGTCCAGCGTCAGCCGCTGGGCGGGGTCGATGAGCCGGGCCAGCATGGCGGCGGCCGCGGCCCGGGACAGGGAAGCGGAGCCCTCCAGCGTGCCGTATTCGTCCTTGCCGCTCAGCACGCCCCAGCGGTAAAAGTCCAGGATAGCCTCATCCTGGCAGTCCGGCACGGCGGTGACGGTGTTGATCTCCGGCAGAGCAGTGGACGTATCCGCCAGGACCTTGGCAAGCAGGGTGAAAAACTCGCCCCGTTTGCAGCTGACGGTGGGGTTTTCGATCATGGCGGCGTAGGTGGTGTCCGACGCCAGGGCCGGGATCTGCGCTTGCAGATAGGTGTCGCAGGGGCGCCACCACTCCTCCCCGGGGGCGGCGGTAAAGGAGGCGGAGCCGCCGGAGAGCAGCGCGTGGAGCCGGGCGGCGATGACGGTGATCTGGGCGTGGGTCAGTCCGGACTCCGGGTAGAAGTGACGCTCGTCCACACCGGCCATGAGCCCGGTGCGGCAGCAGATGGCCGCGGCTTCTTCACAGATGGTGCCTGCCGTGTCGGTGAAGGCGGTGGCCTCCTGGATGGGGGGCACCAGCCAGTCGCCCCCCTCCGCCGCGTGGGCGGGCAGGGCCAGCGACAGTGTCAGCGCCGCCGATAAAGTCAGGGCGGCAAAGCGGGAAAGCTTCATGAAAACACCTCCAAATCAATTACATATAGTAAATTTACAATGGGATATTCCAATTAGGATTCGGTTGGCTGTGATATTTCCCACAATTTGGCGCACAGGTCCTGGCCGATCTCCTTGCCGTCCACCACGGCCAGGGGTAGGGTCTGCTGCCGACTGAAGTCCCGATAGTACCACTGATCCACCCAGAAGCTCACCTGGCTGGGGGCGGTGGGCCCCTCCCAATCGGAGGAGGAAAAGGTCACATCCATGCGGTAAAAGTCTCCATCCTCCCAGTCCTTTTCGCCGCTGTCGGCATCCCCCAGGAAGGGGAGGGCGATGCGCAGGAGGTTGGTGGGGGGACGGCGGAACTCCAGCTGGTCCAGCTGGGCCATAAGGGCATCGAAGCCCTCGTCCCCGGCGGAGAGGGTCAGCTTCCGCTGCTCGACCCCCAGGGATGCATCACGCAGCTCGATGGTGACGGAAACCGTCTCCGGCTCGGCGATGCCGGTGATCTCCCGGATGGTTTTGGGCTGCTTGTACCAAAGGCCCAGGATCAGCACCGCCACCAATAGGACGATGGCCCCGCCGTAAAATAGTCTTTCCCGTTTCATGGCTTATTCCACGATGACGCTGCCCTTTTCCCGCTCGGCCAGGCCCGCCTTGATGCGGTAGATGGTGGCGGCGGGCTCCAGCTTGGTCTGCTCGCCGGTGGCCATGTCCTTGCAGGCCACCACGCCGGCGTTGATCTCGTCCTCGCCCAGGAAGATCACGTAGGGGATGGACAGCTTGTCCGCGTAGGAGATCTTCTGCTTGAACTTCTTGTCCTCCCAGTGGAGCTGGGCCCGGATGCCGTTTTCCCGCAGGGCTGTGGCCAGGGAGATGGCGGCGGTCAGGTCCTCGGTCATGGGCAGGATCAGCACGTCCGCCGGGGCGGTGGGCAGGTCGGGGTTGAGCATCTTCTGCTCGCCCAGCACGTAGAAAAGCCGGGTCAATCCGATGGAGATGCCCACGCCGGGCAGCTGGCGGTCCGTGTAGTACTCGGTCAGGTTGTCGTAGCGGCCGCCGGAGCACACGGAGCCGATCTCCGGGTGGTCCAGCAGGGTGGTCTCGTACACGGTGCCGGTGTAGTAGTCGAGGCCCCGGGCGATGGTCAGGTCCACGGCGAAGTTCTCCGCGGGGACGCCGAAGCTGGCAAGATACCGCACCACGGTGGAAAGCTCGTCAAGGCCCAGATCGAAGGCCTCGCTGCGGCCCCGGTAGCCCTCCAGAGCGGTGAGGACTTCGGCGTTGGTGCCGGTGATGGCGATGAACTTCAAGATCTCGTCGGCCTGCTCGCGGGTGAGGCCGCAGTCGTCCACCAGCAGTTTGCCCACCTTTTCCGCGCCGATCTTGTCCAGCTTGTCCACGGTGCGCATGATGTCGCCGGCCTTTTCCGTCAGGCCCAGCATCTCATAGAAGCCGTTCAAGATCTTGCGGTTGTTCACCCGGATCTGGAAGCGCTTGAGGCCCAGGGCGGAGAAGGTCTTGTAGATGATGGCGGGGATCTCCGCCTCGTTGAGGATGGAGAGCTTGCCGTCGCCGATGATGTCGATGTCCGCCTGATAGAACTCCCGGAAGCGGCCCCGCTGGGCCCGCTCGCCCCGGTA
>CAUWEK010000131.1:0-4718 GCA_963557435.1 uncultured Dysosmobacter sp. | reverse complement strand
CGGTACTGGAACACGTCGAACTGCAGCGTGCCCACCACGCCCACGATGACCTCCTCCAGACCGGCGCCGGGGATCTTGAAGATCTGGATGGCGCCCTCCTGGGCGATCTGCTCCGTGCCCTTGATGAACTGCTTGCGCTTCATGGTGTCCTTAGGGCTGACCCGCATGAAGTGCTCCGGCTCGAAGGTGGGGATGCCGGAGAAGCGGAACTTCTTGCCCGGCACGGTGATGGTGTCGCCGATGGAGAAAAGGCCGGGATCGAACACGCCGATGATGTCGCCAGCGTAGGCCTCCTCCACGATCTCCCGCTCCGCGGCCATCATCTGCTGGGGCTGGCTCAGGCGCATCTTCTTGCCGGACTGGACGTGGTAATACTCCGTGTCCCGCTTGAACTTGCCCGAGCAGATGCGCATAAAGGCCAGCCGGTCCCGGTGGGCCTTGTTCATATTGGCCTGGATCTTGAAGACGAAGGCGGAGAAGTCCTCGGAGAACACGTCCACCTCGCCGGTGTCCGCCACCCGGGGCAGGGGCGGCGTGGTCATGCGCAAAAAGGCCTCCAGGAAGGGCTCCACGCCGAAGTTGGTGAGGGCGGAGCCGAAGAACACGGGGGAGAGGGTGCCGTTGCGGACGGCCTTCAGGTCAAACTCCCGGCCGGCGCCCAGCAGTTCCACCTCTTCCCGCAGCGCGGCGGCCCGGGCTTCACCGATGGTGTGGTCCACGGCCTCGTCCTCCAGGTCCACCTCCATGACCGCGGCCTTTTTGCCCCGGCCCTCGGCGGAGAAGAAGAGGATGTGCTTTTGCTCCCGGTCATAAACGCCCTGGAATTCCTTGCCCGAGCCGATGGGCCAGTTCATGGCGTAGGTGTCGATGCCCAGCTCCCGCTCCACTTCTTCGCAAAGCTCCAGGGGGTCCCGGCTCTCCCGGTCCATCTTGTTGATGAAGGTGAAGATGGGGATGTGGCGCAGGGCGCAGACCTTGAAGAGCTTGCGGGTCTGGGGCTCCACGCCCTTGGCGCCGTCGATGACCATGACGGCGCTGTCCGCGGCCATCAGGGTGCGGTAGGTGTCCTCAGAGAAGTCCTGGTGGCCGGGGGTGTCCAAGATGTTGATGCAAAAGCCGCTGTGCTGGAACTGCATGACGGAGGAGGTGACGGAGATGCCGCGCTGCTTTTCGATCTCCATCCAGTCGGATGTGGCGGCCCGGGCCCGCTTGCCCTTGACCTCGCCGGCCTGGGCGATGGCTCCGCCGTAGAGCAGGAACTTTTCCGTCAGCGTGGTCTTGCCGGCGTCCGGGTGGGAGATGATGGCGAACGTCCGCCGCCGGGAAATTTCTTCTTGCAAGGTTGCCATAGTGTATGACCTCCATACGGGCCGGGGAAGTGCCGCCGCCCGTGATTTTACGATAACCAATCCAATTTACCATAGAATGCGCCGTTTTGCAAGATTTCCCCGGTTGCCGGGAGAAAAAAGTTCCCTTCCGGCATCGCCGGAAGGGAACGGGAGGACATGGGAGAGCCGCCCGGCCTCACGGCGCGCACAAAAGCGCCAGCATTTCGGCCGCCGGGTCGATGAGGGGGAGGCTTGTCCGCCGGGCCAGGGCCTCTTTAAAATAGGGGAAGTGGGTGCAGCCCAGCACCAGCGCCTCCATGCCGCAATCGGCGAACCAGTCGCAAAGCTCCGCCAGACGGTGGCGCGTCACCAGCTCCTCCGGCGGAAGCCCCGCCTCGATGGCAAGGACCACCGGCAGCGCCCCGGCGCTGAGGGTGTCCAGGCCCGGGTTGGCGTCCAGCAGCACCCGCTCGATGCCCGCCAGGCCCTGGGCGTTGGCGGCAATAAAGGCCAGGGCATGATACCGGGGCGCCAGATCCCGGTAGACGTGCAGAGGCGTCACGATCCGCATGCCGGTCTCCCGGGCCAGGGCGTCAAAGTCCACGGAGGCCGAAAGAGAGTTGCAGTAGACAAAGGCCTTCCGGCAGCCTTCGGCCTGGGCCTTGTTCAGAATGTCCAGGGCGGTGCGGTGCTTTTCCGCCGGAGAGGAGATTTGAAACGCGGTCTGCTCCCGGGGGTCGGGGGAAATGGGGAACGGTGCGCCGGAAAGTCCGGCGGCGGAGAGCACATCCACGCCCATCCGGGTGTCTACGGGAGTGCCGGCCAAAACGGCAATGGGTTCCATAAAGACGCCTTCCTTTCAGCCCAGCCTGCGCTGGAAATTTCCATAGATCCGGGTGCCCTCCTGGGTGGTGACGAAGGCGTGGGGGTCCATGGTGTGCACGGTGTGAATGAGTTCTTCAATTTCAAACTTGGAAAGGCACACGCACAAAACGTGGACGCCCTCGCCCGTATAGGCGCCGGTGCCGTTCCAGTAGGTGACGCTGCGGCCCAGCTGGTCGATGATGAAGCGGGCCATGGCGTTTTCGTCGCCCTTGGTGAAGATGAGCGCCTGGACGCTGACGTTTTGCTGATGGGTGCGGTCCAGCACCATGGCGGAGAAGAAGTTATAGATGACCGAGTAGATGGCCACCTGGGGAATAAACAGGATCAGGCAGGCAGAGTACAAAAACGCGTTGAAGGCCAGGGAGAATTTTCCCACCGTCACATGGCTGCCCCGCTTGCTCAGGCACAGGCCCACGATGTCCAGCCCGCCGCCGCTGCCGCCGCAGGTGAGCACGATGCCGCTGCCCACGCCGGAGAGGATGCCGCCCAGGAGACACGCGGTCAGGTAGTCGTCCACGATGGGCGTGGCGGGAATGGGGATGATGCTGTAAAAGAACGAGTACGAGGCGGTGCAGATGAGGGTCTTGACCACAAAGGGCCGCCCCAGAGTCTTGTAGGCCAGCAGCAAAATGGGCACGTTGAGGATGAAGTACAAAATACCGGCCACGTCATAGGCGCCGAAGCTGATGCCCAGATACGTCTGCGCCAGCGTGCGCATGAGCTGGCAGACGCCCATCAGTCCGCCGGTGTAGAGGTTGAGAGGAACAATGAACAGATTCAGCGCCAGGGCGGCGATCAGCTCGCCGGCCACTGCGGCCACCAGCCGCAGTCCACGGTTGTGCAGCGTATTGTAGATCATGACGAATCCTCCAACGGCATATTGGGATGCTTCTGTATAGATTATACGGGCTTACAGGGAAAACCACAAGAGGGAAAATCGCCCTTACAGGGCGTAGCGCAGCACCCGGTACAGCCGGTCCATGGCCCGGTGCAGCGTGCGGGAGACGGTGGAGCGGTGGACGCCCAGCACGGCGGCGATCTCGGTCATGTTCATCTGCTGGTCGAAAAACAGCGTCAGCACCTGCTGCTGCCGCGCGGTGAGCTCCTGCCGCCGGGCCTGAATAAGGCTGCGCCGCAGCCGCTCCAGCCGCAGACCGTTGTCCTCTCCGGTTTCCTGTTCCCATGCGGCCAGATCCGCCAAAAGCAGTCTGCCCCGTTTTTTAGAGTGTGTAGCGTTCATGTTTATGATAGCTCCTGTCATAGTAGTGCGCCGTCAGCTCCGTCAGCGCGCGCATCTCCCGCAGCAGCGGGTCCAGGGCGGCGATGCGGCTTTGCAGGCGGCGGGCGGCCTCCCGGTCCGGTTCCGCCTTGGCCATGGCCCGCAGCCTGGAGATCCGCGCCCGCAGCAGCGCCTCGCTGCGGGCGTATTCCGCCGACAGTTCCAGCAGGGTCATAAAAAGACCTCCCCGCCGTGGGTGCGGCGGAAGGGAGCCAGCTCCGCGCGGGCGAAGTCCAAAAGACAGTCCGGACAGACGCAGCTTCCGTTACAGTACCAGTATTCCCATCCTGCGGGAATTTCCCGCCCGCACAACGTGCAGTAGAGCGGGTGCCGCCAGCGGCGGCGGATATTTTTTGACAACATAGCTCCCTCCTTAAAAAACACACAAAAAATCTGAAAAATTCTGTTGACAAAACAGAACTCTTCTGGTAAGATAAATCCTGCTGTTGGAACTGCTGGTGTAGCTCAGCTGGTAGAGCAGCTGATTTGTAATCAGCAGGTCGGGGGTTCGAATCCGTCCACCAGCTCCAAATTTCATATGGGGGAATTCCAGAGCGGTCAAATGGGGCAGACTGTAAATCTGTTGCCTTCGGCTTCGGTGGTTCGAATCCACCTTCCCCCACCAAAAAGGTGCCTGCAATCGCGGGCGCTTTTTTCATTTTGATAAACAAGATACTTGTAAATTTTTATTTATTTTACAAGTATCTTGTTTACAGCTATACAGTAACACAAGTTTTTTTGAAAGTCAAGTATAATTTTACAAGTTTCTTGTAAAATTGGATTGACAGCTTCCTTGAAATCCGATAGGATACTGTCAAGAACATCGGAAAGGATGGGATCCATGGCATTTGGAGACCGGATCAAAGCCCGTCGGGAGGAGCTGGCTCTCTCCCGCCCCCAGCTGGCGGATCGGCTGGGCGTCACACCGTCCACTGTCAGCAACTACGAGACCGGTGTCAGCTTCCCTAAGGAGGAGATGATGCTCCGGCTGTTCGACTGTCTGGAGACGGACCCCAACACCTTGTTTCAGGACAGCTTTCGCCGCGGCGCGGACGTCCTGACTGAGCGGGAGCGGCAGCTGCTGGAGCAGTATCGCTCCCTCTCTCCCCTGGGGCGGGAGAGCGTCCAGACGATGGTGGAGGCGCTGCGGGCCTGTCAGCAGGAATCCGCAGCCCCGGAGCAGGAGCCCCGGGTCATTCCCCTGTACCGGACCCCTGCGGCGGCCG
>CAUWEK010000130.1:0-4925 GCA_963557435.1 uncultured Dysosmobacter sp. | reverse complement strand
CTCCGCCTCCGGAACAAGACCCAGGCAGGCGAAAAAGCGCAGGCCCCGCAAAATGCGCAGCGCATCCTCCCGCAGCCGCTCCTCCGCCGTTCCCACGCAGCGCAGGACTCCATTTGCAAGGTCTTCCCGTCCGCCGAACGGATCGCGCATCATGCCCTGCCGGTCCATGGCCATGGCATTGACCGTGAAGTCCCGGCGGTGCAGGTCCTCCGTGAGGGAATCCGTGAACATCACGGTCTCCGGACGCCGGTGGTCCCGGTAGATCCCGTCCCGGCGGAACGTGGTCACCTCCACCCGCTCCCCGCCGCACCGGACGGTCACGGTGCCGTGGCGCAGTCCGGTGGGCTGGGCCCGGTCGCCGAATACCGCCATGGTCTGCTCCGGCCGGGCGGAGGTAGTCACATCCCAGTCCTGCGGGGCACGGCCCAAAAGCCGGTCCCGCACGCAGCCGCCCACGCACCAAGCCTCATAGCCGGCGCGCTCCAGTGCCTGCAAAACTTCATTCACATATTCCGGAATCCCGCTCATGGTCCCTCCCTGCTTTCGGTTGCATTTTCCAGCCAAATATACTATAATAAGTTGCTTATGATTATACAATGCCGCCTCCGGCAATGCAATGCGGAGGCGATTGAAAGGAAGTTCTTTTCCATGATGAACAATCCCCTTCCCATCCGTGAATTCATCGTTCCCGGCAAGCGTGCCCACCTGGTGGGCATCGGCGGCGTCAGCATGTGTCCCCTGGCGGAAGTGCTCAAAGGCATGGGTCTGGAGGTCCAGGGCTCCGACATGAACGAAAGCGAAACGGTATCTCACCTGCGCGCGCTGGGCATCCCCGTCTCCATCGGCCACAACGCCGACAACCTGGGCGACTGCGATCTGGTGATCCGCACTGCCGCCGTCCACGACGAAAACCCGGAGATCGCCGGTGCCGTGGCCCGGGGCATCCCCGTCTACGAGAGGGCCCAGGCCTGGGGCGCCATCATGCAGCGCTACCCCAACGCCCTGTGCGTATCCGGCACCCACGGAAAGACCACCACCACCTCCATGTGCACCCATATCTTCATGGCCGCGGAGGCGGACCCCACCGTCATGATCGGCGGCACCCTGCCCCTGCTCCACTCCGGTTACCGGGTTGGTCAGGGCGACACCATCATCCTGGAGTCCTGCGAATACTGCAATAGCTTTTTGAGCTTCTTCCCCACCGTGGCGGTGATTTTGAACGTGGAAGCCGATCATTTGGACTTTTTCAAGGACCTCCAGGACATTGAGCGCTCTTTCCACAAATTTGCGGACCTGGTGCCCTCCCGCGGCTCCGTCATCGTCAACGCCGACAACCCCGGTGCCATGGAGTCCGTGGCCGGGCTGAAGCACCCCATCTTCACCTTCGGTCTGGAAAACCCTGCCGACTGCACCGCCGCCAACCTCACGGAGGAGGACGGCCATCCCGTGTTCGACATCATGATCCACGGCAAGCTCTATGCCCATGTGAAGCTTCACGTCTACGGCCGCCACAATGTGCTGGACGCACTGGCCGCCGCCTCTGCCGCCTACGCGCTGGATCTGCCCGGCAAGGCCGTGGAGGAGGGGCTTGCGTCCTTCGCCGGTGCCGGACGCCGCTTTGAACACAAGGGCACTTTCCACGGCGCCGAGGTCTACGATGACTATGCCCACCACCCTGACGAGATCCATGCCCTGCTCACCACGGCCCGTGACCTGGGGTACAAGCGCCTGGTAGTGGCGTTCCAGCCCCATACCTACTCCCGCACCGCCGCCTTCTTCGACCGGTTTGTGGAGGAGCTGAAGCTGGCGGACGTCGCTATCCTGGCGGAGATCTTCGCCGCCCGGGAGCAGAATACCCTGGGCATCTCCTCCGCCGACCTTTGCCGCAACATTCCCGGCGCCGTATACTGCTCCACGCTGGACAAGGTGACGGAGGCTCTGCGCAAGGCCGTCCAGCCCGGCGACCTGGTGCTCACCGTGGGCGCCGGCGACATTTACCGTGCCGGCGAAAAGCTGCTGGAGGAGGCGTGAGCCGTGTATCTCTCTCCTCTGTTCCATAACACCCGACCCGAGGGTCCCCTCCTCCCCCAGGAGGAGGCGGCCTTTGACATGCTGGAGCGTCTGGGCATCGACTATGACCGGGTATCCAGTGACCCGGCGGACAATATGGAAAAGTGCGCCGCCGTCAGTGCCGTACTGGGCATGCCCATCTGCAAAAACCTCTTTTTGTGCAACCGGCAGAAGACCAAGTTCTATCTTCTGGCCATGGGGCCGGACAAGCCCTTCCACACCAAGGACCTGAGCCATCAGATCGGCTCTGCCCGTCTGTCCTTCGCCCCGGAGGAGGAGCTTTGGAACCTGCTGCACTGCACGCCCGGCTCCGCCACTGTGCTGGGCCTCATGAACGACACGGCGCACGCCGTAACGCTGCTCATGGAGCGGGAGGTCTACGCCTCGGAGTGGTTTTCCTGCCACCCCTGCATCTGCACCAGCAGTCTGAAGCTGCGCACGGCGGATCTATTGAACAAGTTCCTGCCAGCCACCGGACACAGCGTCACCGTGGTGGATCTGTAAAATTTCAAAAAAGGACATGTGCCTCCGGCACATGTCTTTTTTTTCGTTATAATCCATTTTTCCACGCAAGGCCCAAGACCCGTCCCTGATGGAAGACCCAGGCCGTGGACAGGAAAAACAGGGCGGTCAGGCCATAGCCGAACAGCAGTCCGGTCCACAGCCGCCGGTAATTCCGGCTTTCATAGGCGGTGCAAAGCTGCACCAGTCCGTCCACCACCAGCGGCACCAACAGCACCAGCGCCAACGCCGCAGGCGGTCGCCACAGCCACCAGCTGCCCACGGCCGCCAAGATGCCCAGCAGCTCTCCTGTGCAGCGGGCGCACCGGGGCAGCTGCCGTCCACGGAAAAAAAACGACCGCTCCGGCCTGCAATGGCAGCCGAAGAGAATCGGCAGCCACTTGTATACCCAGTCCCGCACCTCAGAGGATCATGGCCGAGCCGATGCCGAAGGCAAACGCCAATACATAGAACAAAATATACGCGCCCACAGATACCAGCGCGCCGATGCCCGCCGCCTTGGCCGTCCGGGGCTTGGTGTCCTTCCACACCAGGAATAAAATCAGTCCTGCGATGGGGATACAGCAGCCCAGAAGCCCCCATAAAAATCCGCCATCATCGGACGGTGCCGCGGGCTCCGGCCGCTGCTGCGCGCCGCACTTGGGGCAAGTAAGCGCATACTCGTTGATCTCCGCGCCGCAGTTTCTGCAATAGGCCATGGTTTCCGCCTCCTTTGATCGATTTATATGCTCAGTCTGCCTCAGATTTGTCCTCTTGTCAAGAAAATTCGACAAAGCGCATCCCTTCGGCTGCCGCCGCCCCTCCGCAAATCCGACTTCCGTTCGTGCCCGCAATCCTTTTCCAACCAAGATCTTTCTCACGCAAAAAAATGATGCGGACCGACGGTCCGCATCATTTTTTGTGTTGGATTTACTTCTTGCTCAGCTGTTCGTCGATGGCACGGGCGGCAGTCTTGCCGGCGCCCATGGCCAGAATGACGGTAGCCGCGCCGGTGACGGCGTCGCCGCCGGCGTACACGCTGTCCTTGGAGGTCAGGCCGTCCTCGTTGACCACGATGCCGCCCTTCTTGTTGATCTCCAGACCGCGGGTGGTGTCCTTGATCAGGGGGTTGGGGCTGGTGCCCAGGGCCATGATGACGCAGTCCACATCCAGGTCGAACTCGCTGCCGGGAACCTCGATGGGACGACGGCGGCCGGAGGCGTCGGGCTCACCCAGCTCCATCTTGATGCAGCGGATCTTATTGACATCGTCGTTCTCGTCGGCAAAGATCTCCACAGGGTTATTGAGGGTCTTGAAGATGATGCCCTCTTCCTCGGCATGCTCCACCTCTTCCTTACGGGCAGGGAGCTCTTCCATGCCGCGGCGGTAGACGATGTAGACCTCGGCACCCAGGCGCTTGGCGCAGCGGGCTGCATCCATAGCCACGTTGCCGCCGCCCACCACGGCCACCTTCTTGGGGTGCTGGATGGGGGTGTCGGAATCGGGCTTATAGGCCTTCATCAGGTTGATGCGGGTGAGGTACTCGTTGGCGGAGTACACGCCGCGGTAGTTGACGCCGGGGATGTTCATGAACATGGGCAGACCCGCGCCGGAGCCGATGAACACGGCCTCGAAGCCCTGCTCTTCCATCAGCTCATCCACGGAGATGGTGCGGCCCACCACGGTGTTGGTGGCGATGGTGACGCCCAGAGCCTTCAGGCCGTCCACTTCCTTCTGGACGATGGACTTGGGCAGACGGAACTCGGGGATACCGTACACCAGCACGCCGCCGGCCAGGTGCAGCGCCTCGAACACGGTGACCTCATATCCCTTGCGGGCCAGGTCGCCGGCGCAGGTGAGGCCCGCAGGGCCGGAGCCGACAACAGCCACACGGTGTCCGTTGGAAGCGGGCTTTTCGGGCGCGGCGGTGCAATGGGCATTGTGCCAGTCAGCCACGAACCGCTCCAGGCGGCCGATGGCCACGGGCTCACCCTTCTTGCCACGGACGCAGTACTTCTCGCACTGGCTCTCCTGGGGGCAGACACGGCCGCACACGGCGGGCAGAGCGGAGGTGGCGGAGATGATCTGATAGGCCTCCTCGAAGTTGCCCTTGGCCACCTCGGCGATGAACTCGGGGATATGTACCATGACAGGGCATCCGCTCATGCAGGGCTTGTTCTTGCAGTTCAGGCACCGCTGGGCCTCGTCCAGAGCCTGCTCCTTGGTGTAGCCCAGAGCCACCTCGTCGAAATTCTTATTGCGGACGTCGGGCTCCTGGGAGGGCATGGGATTTTTCACTAAAGACATATTGGCCATGATTATTCGGCCTCCTTCTTGAACAGGTTGCAGGTCTC
>CAUWEK010000129.1:0-4966 GCA_963557435.1 uncultured Dysosmobacter sp. | reverse complement strand
ATGCCATCATTCCTCGTGGTTATAGATTGCATGGTTTTCGTCCGGGCAGCTGCGCGCAAAATGATACTGCATGCAAAGTCATGGCACACAGCCGGCGCCGGGACGAGCCGACTGCTTCACTGGGCGGGGCGGTTTTGGCCTGCTTCTCCGGAGGCATCTCTGCCGCCGCGTCCGCCTCCGCCGGGCTCTCCGTTCGTCCGCCCGCCGCCTTGGCCGGGATTGGCTTCCGAGCCGTCGTTGGTGGTGACGCTGCCGCCGTTGTTGGTATAGGTGCCGTCACAGTCCAGGGCGGTGTTTCCACTGCCGCTGCAAGTGAGATCCAGGGTTCCGCCGTTGATGGTCAGGGCGCCGTTGGAATCGATGCAGTCGCCGTCAGAGACGATGACGAAGCTGCCGCCGTTGATGGTGATGGAACCTTCAGAGTCTGCGGAAAACGACTCCTGCTGCGGCTGCCCGCCGCCAAAGCCGGAGCTGTCCGCGCCTCCGGCGGCGTTGAGTCCGTCATCCACGGAGGTGATGGTAAACGTGCCGTCATCGATGGTCAGGGAAGTGCCCTCAATGCCCTCGTAGCAATAGGAGATGACAAAGGTGCCGCCCTGAATGGTGACGGCCGTATCCGAGTGGATGGCGTCATCGCCGCTTTCCAGGTCAAATTCGCCGCCGGTAATGAGGATATCACCGCCTGCATGGATAGAGTCGTCCGCTGTGTCAGTCACGAAGCTGCCGCCTGCAATGGTGATGGTGCTGTCCGATTTGATGCCCTTCTGACTCACCGAGCTGTCTTCTTCCGTGGCTTCCGTTGTGATCACTTTCACCGGCAGGGCGCCTTTCTGACCGGGAGTCGAGGAGCTGGACGTCATGGTGACGCTGGCGCTGCCCTCACCTGTTGTGATAGTGAAGGTCCCGTCCTGGATCTGCAGGTATGCACCGGCGCTCAAACCGTCACCATCGGCTGCGATAGTGAAGGTCCCGCCCGCGATGTAGAGGAATCCCAGGGAGGAGTCGTCGGTATTTTCGGCATGGATGCCGTCCTTTCCGGAGGTGATGGTATAGCTGCCGCCCGCAATGCGCACGCTGTCCTTTCCGGAGATTCCATGGCTTGCGGCCGTGATGGAATAGGTCCCGCTGGTGAGGACCAGATCGTCCTTGGAAACGACGCCGTGGCCTGCGGCGGCGGAGATGGTCAGCGTTCCGGCGCCGTTGAGAGTCAGATCGGCCTTGGAGAAGATGACAGAATCGATATTGTTGTCGTCGATGGCCACATATTCACCGCCGTTTGCAAGGGTGTTTTCCGAGCCTGCGGCAGTGGTGAGGAACACCTTGTCCGCTTGCAGGACATAGATGGCGGCGGAAGTGGAGCTTGTGATCTGGACATTATCCAGCACCAGCTGGACCTTATCCGTATCGGCAGCGTTGACCACGATCATTCCGTCATCCAGCGTGCCGGAGAGGATGTAGGTGCCTTCCTCCGTGACGGTTACTGTGTTGCCGGAGATCTGCACGGCGTCGGTATCGCTGGAGGCACTGTCGCCGGACAGCGTGATATGGGCGCTGGCTTCTTCATCATAGCCGATCTCCATGTCCCGCTCTGTGAACATGTCGCCGGAGCTTGTCTCTGTGGTCGATTCGGCACTTTCGGCCACGGATGACCCGGCAGCGGTATCCCCGGAGCCGGCGGAAGTACATCCGGAAAAGATCAAAAGAATTGCCAGAAAGAGCGGCAGGATCGTATGCTTGCTCATAGAGTTCCCCCTTATAATTCACTGATGGCGGTTTCCTGCCTGGAGATGGAGATCTCCAGGTTTCCGTTCCGGCAGCGCAGCTGGTCGATCATTTCCTTTTCCTTGTCGCTATTGCGCAAGGTCAGGTCGTAGGTGAGCTTGAAAAGGCTCCCCATGTTGGTGGTTTTGACCTGCGTCAGCTCGCAGGCGGAGGTATATGCTTTTAAAATGGGCTCAAAGACGTCTGTATAATCCAGATCCTCCGGGATGGTGATATGAAGGGTCTTATATAGGACGGCCCGCTTCCGGGCACCGAAATCCAGGCGGGCATAGAGCGCGCTCGCAAGGCCCAATACAATGGCGCAGAGAAATGCGTATCCAAGATATCCCATGCCGACGATCAGCCCGGTGCCCATGGCCAGGAAAATGGCGCCGATCTCCTTTGCAGAGCCCGGCACGGAGCGGAACCGGACCAGGCTGAAGGCACCGGCCACGGCCACGCCCGTTCCCACATTTCCGTTGACCATCATGATCACCACGCACACCACCGCCGGAAGCAGTGCCAGCGTGGCGACAAAGCTTTTGGTATACCGGGTGCGGTACATGTAAAACGCTGCCAGGATCAGTCCGATCACCAGCGCGCAGAATACGCAGAGCAAAAAGTCGGACGGTGCGATCACAGTGGTCATATCCGTATCAAACAGTCCCCGAAAAAAATCAGCAGGCATGGGAATTCCTCCTTTGTGTTGTTATGGCAGATTCGGCCATCATGCGCTGATACGCCTGGCCGTATTTTGAAAATGAACTCTGGTAGATGCCCAGATGGCACAGGACATGACTCATCCAAAGCGGCAGAGCGCCGGTGACCTTGACTTCCATCAGGGTCTGGTCGGCATCCAGCAGGGAAGTCCCGAAGGCCTCGCTGCACAAAGAGAGGTCGCAGGTCCGGTAGAGAATGTTTTCATCGAAGGTGACGCGGAACTCTCCGCCGTCCAGCGCATGGTATGCTTCCCGCTCATAGGAGAGGAATACCGTGGGACGAAGGCTTCCGTAATAGGAGCGGAAGTATTCGATCTCGTTGGCGATCTGGGAATGAACGGGAAGCGGGAGCCCACGCTGGAAACTGGTCATGGCTTGTGTTTGTGGCAGGGCGAGCCTGCGCTTGTATACCACTGCCTGATATTTCTTTTTCAGTTCCACGAAAACCGGGTCCTGCGGAGCGGCTGCCTGATAGCTGCGGAGGCGAAGCTTTTCCTTATACGCCGGTTTTTCCAAAGAGCGCCGGATCAGCCGGTAGGTATCCGTGTCATAGTAGAGGTTGCGGATGGTGGTACGCCCGTACTGGTCCAGTTCCATATAAGGCTGCATCGCCCGCAAAATGGCGTTCTTCTGCTGCTTGGTCAGCAGATATTTGATTTCGTATCGCTTGAATGTGGCTTGATATGCCATGGTTTCCCTCCTTGTTCTGCCGCCGGGAAATTTCACGGCGGCATCTTTGAGTTGGTGTTCAAAGGATACCGCCCGTTTCTTAGATAAACTTAAAACGCAACCTTAATTGGACTTAAAATTCAAAGTTTTGCGAATCTACGAAAAAAGGCACCTTTCTCATGGAAGAAAAGTGCCTTTAAAACAAGCCATATTTCAAGCAGGGAAGGCGGCTGCGATCAGCAGAGACTTTTCGTCCTGGGTGGTTGCCCAGATCTTCCCCTTGTGGGCGCTCACCACGGCGGAGGCAATGGAGAGGCCGAGGCCGTAACCGCCTGTGCGGGAATTTCGCGACTGGTCTGTCCGATAAAAACGGTCGAACAGATGGGGAAGGCTCTCCCGGGGAACGGACTGGGCGGTATTGAACACGCTCAGACGGATCAGGTTTTTCTGCTTTTCCAAAGTGAGCTCGATCCTGCCCTCGGCGTCAGAGTATTTTATGGCATTGTCCAGCAGGATGGATACCAATTGGCGGATAGCCTTTTCGTCTCCCACCATGGAGAGCATGGGCTGGACATGGCAGGAGAGCTGCTTGCCCTGCGTCTTTGCCAGCGCCTGAAACGCGGCCGCGGCTTCCTCCACCACATCGGAAACGGGAAATTCGATCATTTCCGTCTGGGGCTGCTGCTCCTCCATCCGGGACAGCAGAATAAGGCTGTTGGTCAGCTGCGCCAGACGCTTGGTCTGATTTTGGATGTCATGCAGCCACTCGTTTTCTCCGATGTCCATGGCCAGGACTTCGGTATCCGCGTCAATGATGGTCAGCGGTGTTTTCAGCTCATGGCCTGCGTCCGTGATAAACTGCTTTTGTTTTTCGTAGCTCTGGGAAAAGGGCTTGACGATCCGGCCGGACAGAAAGATCAGCAAAAGCAGGACCGCCAGCAATCCGCCGGTGGAAACACACACGCTGGTAAACAGAAAGGTCCGAAATGAGCCCATCTCGCGGCCGTAGTCCAGGAAGATCATATGGGTCTCTGATCCCACCGTATAGGAGATGAACCGGTAGTCATCCGCAAATCCCCGGGAAAGCCCGGCGCGGAAGACGGCCTGTGCATAGTCGATGGCCGTTGCGGTATCCACCGCGGCGATCTTTCCGGTATTGACGGAGATCACGGCCCCGTTTTTATCCAAAAACACGGAGAAGTACCGGGATTCATAGGGCAATTCGGGAGAAAAGCGCCGGTCCTCTTTGGGGCGGGCATCTGCGGAGACGGCGGTGCCTTCCGTGTGGGTCCACGACGGGAAGCTGCCGTCGTTTTCCTGCAGGATCGCCAGGATGCTGTCCGCGTCAGAAATGATCTTTCTGTAATTCAGAACGCCCGCAATACCCAGGATCACGGCCAGCACCAGCAGCAGCGACAGCATGGACGCGAGGATGAGCTTGATCCGAAGCTTTCGTATCATACGATCTCCTCCAGGGTGTATCCGGCGTTTCGCATAGCCTTGATCTGGATGTTTGCGTGCAGGGCGGCCAACTTTTTGCGCAGGTAGGAGATATAGACCCACACCACGTTGATCTCCGCCTCGCTGTCATATCCCCAGATTTTCTCCATGAACCGCTCGGAAGAGATCAGATTTTTGGGGTTGCTCATCAAAAGCTCCATCATCTGAAATTCTTTGTTTGCCAGTCGGTAGGTCCCGGATGGGGTGGAGAGCTCGTAGGTAGCCCGGTCCAGCGTGACATTTCCCATTTGCAGCTGCGAGTTTGCCTGGACGATCTGTGTGCGGGTCATGGCCCGGATCCTGGCCAGCAGTTCCCG
>CAUWEK010000128.1:0-5097 GCA_963557435.1 uncultured Dysosmobacter sp. | reverse complement strand
TCAATAGGCGGCTGTCGTTGCGCTTTCCCCGGAAGGGCACCGGCGTGAGGTAAGGGGCGTCCGTCTCCACCACCATCCGGTCCAGGGGCGTGATGGCCGCCACCTCCGGGGCCCGGCGGGCGTTTTTGTAGGTGATGGGGCCGTTGAACCCCAGGTACCAGCCCCGCTTCAAAAGCTCCTGTGCCATCTCCGGGCTGCCGGAAAAGCAGTGGAACACGCCCCGCAAGGAGGGGTACTCCCGCACGATGTCCAGCGAGTCCCCATGGGCCTCCCGGTCGTGGATGATGACGGGAAGGTCCAGCTCCAGCGCCAGCTCGATCTGCCGCCGGAACACCTCTTTCTGGAAGTCCCGGGGCGGGTTCTCCGGCCAGTAGTAGTCCAGGCCGATCTCCCCGATAGCCACCACCTTTTCGTGGGCGCACAGGGCCCGGATGGCGTCAAAGTCCGCGTCCGTGCAGCCGGCGCAGTCCTCCGGGTGGATGCCCACGGCGGCGTACACATGGGGATACTGCTCCGCCAGAGCTACCGCAGCCTGGGAGGAGGGCACGTCGCACCCAGGGTTCACCACCAGCGCCACCCCCGCCTCCGGCAGGGCCGAGAGCACCGCGTCCCGGTCGGCGTTGAACGAGCCGGAGTCGTAATGGGCATGGGTATCGAAAATCCGCATAAGTCACCTCGTTTCCCGCGGCGGCGCCGCGGGCTTTTTCCGTCTTTTTTACAGTCTGTATTGTACCACGTCCCGCTCAAATGAACAGGGCCAGAAGAAAAGAAAAACAGCATCCCAGCGGGATGCTGCCGCAAAACACATGCGCCGGAAAAAACAAAAAGGACATCCTGCGGATGTCCGCCCCGTCCGGCCCTGCGGCCCGGCCGGGGCCCACGTTTCCGCCTCCGGCGCAAACGGATCCGATCCAAAGCGAAAGACACCCCTCCTGGGTTTCTTTCGCAGCTTTCTTCCTTCCCGTCGCAAAGCACTTGGATTCTCTTGGAAAAAACAAAAAGGACATCCTGCGGATGTCCTTTCTATTTCGTTCATGAAACGATCAGCCCAGCTTGTTGAGCTTCAGGGTCATGGCGCTCTTGCGATGCGCAGCCGTGTTCTTGTGCAGAACGCCCTTGGCAACAGCCTGATCGACTTTCTTCACTGCAACCTTGTAAGCGCCATCGGCCTCGGTGCGATTGCCTTCTGCGGCAGCAACCTCGAACTTCTTGATGGCGGTCTTCAGCTCGGATTTCGCGGCCTTGTTGCGTGCGTTTCTCACTTCACCGATCAGAACGCGCTTCTTGGCAGACTTGATATTCGGCAAACCAAACACCTCCTTAGGCAAATTCAGCAGGGCGGAACAATAATTTCCACCGTGCAGAATGATATTTTAGCAGGGAAGTTCCCAAAAAGCAAGAGTTTTTTTATAATTTTTGTGATTTTTTGTATATTGTATTTCCCGCCGCAAATCCTAGGCAAAAGACCACAAGATTTTGTGTTGGGAGGCATGGCATTTGTTTGCAAAACGCACAGACCTGGCGCTGGAGGCCCGGGAGCTGTGGCAGGAGAGCGCCCAGCGGACCAGCCGTCTTTCCGGCGTGAAGGCCACCAAATCCAAGCTGGAGGGCTACGGACTGACCCGGGTGGACATTCTGGACGCGCGGGGGGAGGAGGCCCTGGGCAAGCCCGCGGGCAGCTACCTCACCATCGACCTGACCACGTTCTGGCAGCGCAAGGCGGACTTTTTCCCCCGGGCCGTCCGGGCAGTGGGCACTCAGCTCCGGGCCATGGTGCCGCAAGAGGGGCCGGTGCTGGTGGTAGGGCTTGGCAACGCCGCCATGACCCCCGACGCCGTAGGCCCCCTGACGGCGGACAGCGTGCTGGTGACCCGGCACCTCATTTCCGCCATGCCCCGGCAGTTTGCGGGCTTTCGGCCGGTGAGCGTGGTGCGCACCGGGGTGCTGGGCACCACCGGCGTGGAGTCGGCGGAGGCCGTGGCGGGCGTGGCCGAGCAGGTGCGGCCCGCCGCCATCATCGCCGTGGACGCTCTGGCCTCCCGCCGCCGGGAGCGGGTGTGCGCCACGGTGCAGCTCAGCGACACGGGCATCACCCCCGGCAGCGGTGTGGGCAACCACCGTGCCGCACTGAACCGGGAGACGCTGGGCGTGCCGGTGATCGCCGTGGGCATCCCCACGGTGGTGGACGCGGCCACGCTGGCGGCGGACCTTCTGGAGGAGGCGGGGGTGGAGCACATTGACGCCGACCGGCTGCGTCAGGGCCAGGGCAATATGATGGTGACGCCCCGGGACATCGACGCCCAGGTGCGGGACCTGTCCAAAGTGGTGGGCTACGGCATCAACTGGGCCCTCCAGGACCTGGATGTGGAGGACATCACCGCCCTTTTGAGCTGAAAAGAGCCGCCGGATGGTGCCGGCGGCTCTTTTCATTACTGCATCTTGGGCAGGGTGTTGGCGCCGTGGGGCATGAGGGTGGCGCGGGGGAGCTTGCCGCCGTGGTACGCTTTGGCCAGCTCCAGCGCCTCATCCAGCGTGGACACCACGTGGATCTTGGCGGTGCCGAAGTCCGATTGGGGGATGTCCGTCACGGCGATCATGTTGTACTTCTCGCCGGCCTCGGCGAAGAGGTAGCCGATGAACGCGCCGATGGAGAAGTTGGCCCGCAGGTCCTTCTCCCGCTCCAGCATGGTCTCGTACCCGGCGATCTGGCGCTGGGTATCGTCGTTGCCGAAGCCCTCGTCGGACTTGGTCACCAGGATGATGGTGCCGCCCTCCTTGGCCACCACCAGGGCGTTGGAGAGGGTCTTGATGGTCTGGTAGAAGTTCAGGTCCTTGGGATAGCCGCCGGCGCTGGCGATGACCAGCTCTGTCTGCTCCTTGGCGGGCACGCCGTACATCCGGTCCACCAGGTCGCAGGCCGCCCGGTGGGCGGTGATCCAGTTGCCGGCAAACACGCCGATGATCTTCTGGTTATCGTCCACCACCACGTTGACAAGGAAGGTGGGCTTGGCCATGGCGCAGGCCTCCATCATGTCCGCGTGGACCGGGTTGGAGTCGGTCATGTTGGCGCTGCGGACCTCCGGGTTGGAGCCGTTTCCAAGGCCGGGGTTGAGTGCCAGATTGTGGTTTTTCATGATGGTCTCCCGGCCAGCGATGCCCGGCAGGATGCTCTTGCGGCCGCCGCCGAAGCCCGCCATGAAGTGGTACACCACGCCGCCGGTGAGGACGATGTGGTCACAGGCCAGAGCCCGCTTGTCCAGCAGGACGGGAGTGCCGTAGGAGGTGGTGCCCACCATCTGGAGATTGTCCTCGTCGGTGCACACGTGGTCCTCCACCCGGATGCGGCGGTATACGGCCTCCGTCACAAGGCCCATGTGCTCCTCGGGGGTCTGGCGGCGGTGGGTGCCCGTGGCGGAGAGGATGAGGATGTCCTCGTCCCGGATGCCGGCGGACTCCAGCTCCTCCACCACGATGGGGATATAGGTCTCCGGGGACTGCCAGCGGCGGGTCACGTCGGAGATGATGATGCAAACGCTCTCGCCGGGCTTGACCAGCTCCTTGAGGGGCTTGGAGTCGATGGGATGGGCCAGGGCGTCACGCACCAGCTCGGGCACGGGCTTTTGTTCCAGCTCCACCGCGTTGGGCTCCAGCTCCGCGGCGATCAGCTCCGGGGGCAGCTCCACCGGGAAAGACGTTTTTCCGTAATGCATTGCTTCTGCCATAACTGCTGCTTCCTTTCTGCGGGACCAGAAGGCCCCGGTAATTTCCGGCCTCATTATACCCCGGCCGCCGCCGTTTTTCCTCGGCGTTTTTCATAAAATTTCGGCCCGTCAATCCTCCAGTTCCAGCACCACCGGGCAGTGGTCGCTGCCGGTCACGTCGCTGAGGATGTCCGCGCCCCGGATCTTGTCTCTCAGCCGCTCCGAGACGATAAAGTAGTCGATGCGCCATCCGGCGTTGTTCTTCCTGGCATTGAAGCGGTAGCTCCACCAGGAGTAGGCCCCGGTCCGGTCCGGGTACAGCGCCCGGAACGTATCCACGAACCCCGCGGCCAAGAGCTCCGTCATCTTGCCCCGCTCCTCATCCGTAAAGCCCGCGTTGCGGCGGTTGGTCTTGGGGTTTTTGATGTCGATCTCCTCATGGGCCACGTTCAGATCCCCGCAGTAGACCACCGGCTTTTTCGCGTCCAGCTCCAGAAGATAGGCCCGCAGGTCGTCTTCCCACTGCATGCGGTAGTCCAGCCGTTTGAGCTGATCCTGGGAGTTGGGGGTATAGCAGCACACCAGGTAAAAGCCCGGGTACTCGGCGGTGATGATGCGCCCCTCGTGGCGGTGCACGTCCGCCCCGAAGTCGTAGGTCACCGCCAGGGGCTCGGCCTTGGTAAAGACGGCGGTGCCGGAGTAGCCGGCCTTGTCGGCGCTGTTCCAGTAGCGGTGGTAGCCGGGCAGGTCGAAGTCCGCCTGCTCCGGGCGCATCTTCGTCTCCTGCAGGCAGATCACGTCCGCGCCGGAGGCGGCGCAGAAGTCCAGAAAGCCCTTGCCGAGACACGCCCGCAGGCCGTTGACGTTCCAGGAAACCAGTTTCATGGCGTTCCTCCTTGTTGTTTTTCCACATTGTACCCGAACAGCGGGAAAAAAACAATTGCCCGCCGCCGGGAAAATCCCGGCGAATCATTGTATTTTCCATCCAAAACCGCTATAATAAGGGATTGTTCCAGTCAATTCCGGCCCTCTTTCATTCGGAGCGGCCGTTATAAAGGAGAAAAACCCATGGAAAAGAAAAAGTTTTACCTGACCACCCCCATCTACTATCCCTCCGACAAGCTCCACATCGGCCACACCTACTGCACCGTGGCCACCGACGCCATCGCCCGCTACAAGCGGCTGGCCGGCTATGATGTGATGTTCCTCACCGGCACCGACGAGCACGGCCAGAAGATCGAGGACAAGGCCAAGGAAGCCGGCGTCACCCCCCAGGAGTTCGTGGACCGGATCGTGGACGGGGAGAACGGCATCCGGGATCTTTGGAAGCTGATGAACATCTCCAACGACCGCTTCATCCGCACCACCGACGATTACCATGTCGCCTCCATTCAGA
>CAUWEK010000127.1:0-5101 GCA_963557435.1 uncultured Dysosmobacter sp. | reverse complement strand
CCACGCTGGTGACCATGCTGCTGCTCAACCCGACGCTCACGATCATCTCCATCGCCACCGCAGCCATCATGCTGACAGTCACCGCCAATTTCTCCAAGCTCTCCGGCAAATACTATGTCCAGCAGCAGAAGAACCTGGGCATTGTGGACGGCTTCATCGAGGAGATGCTGGACGGCCAGAAGGTGGTCAAGGTCTTCTGCCACGAGGAACAGGCCAAGGCGGATTTTTACAAGGTGAATGAGGCTCTGCGCCAAAGCGCCGACAAGGCCAACAGCTACGCAAACCTCCTGATGCCGGTCAACGCCAACATCGGCTGGCTCAGCTACGCCGTGGTGGCGGTGGTAGGTGCCATTCTGGGCATCAACGGCCTGGCGGGCGTGACGCTGGGCACGGTGGTGTCCTTTGTGGGACTGAACAAGAGCTTCACCCAGCCCATTACCCAGATCAGCATGCAGGTGAACTTTGTGGTCACCGCTGCTGCCGGCGCCCAGCGGGTATTTGATCTGATGGACCAGCCGCCGGAGGAGGACCAGGGCTGCGTGGAGCTGGTGAACGCCCGCCAGAGCCGTGGCGGCAAGCTGGAAGAGACCAAGGAGCGCACCAATGTGTGGGCCTGGAAGCAGCCGCAGACCGACGGCTCCTCCGCCTATACCCGCCTGGAGGGCGGTGTGGTCTTTGAGAACGTGGACTTCGGCTACGATGAAAACAAGCTGGTGCTCCACGATATCAGCCTGTGGGCAAAGCCCGGCCAGAAGATCGCCTTCGTGGGTGCCACCGGCGCCGGCAAGACCACCATCACCAACCTCATCAACCGCTTTTATGACATTGCCGACGGTAAGATCCGTTATGACGGCATTGACATCGGCAAGATCCGCAAGCCTGACCTGCGCCGTTCCCTGGGCATCGTGCTGCAGGATACCCACCTCTTTACCGGTACTGTGCTGGAGAACATCCGCTACGGAAACCTGGAGGCTACGGACGAAGAGTGTATGGCCGCCGCCCAGCTGGCCAATGCAGACGGCTTCATCCGCCGGCTGCCGGACGGATACGACACCATGCTCACCGGTGACGGCGCCAACCTCTCTCAGGGCCAGCGGCAGCTGCTGGCCATTGCCCGGGCGGCCGTGGCTGACCCGCCGGTGCTGATCCTGGACGAGGCCACCTCCTCCATCGATACCCGGACGGAGAAGCTGGTGCAGGACGGCATGGACGCGCTGATGACCGGACGCACCACCTTCGTCATCGCCCATCGCCTGTCCACCGTCCGCAATGCCGATTGCATCATGGTCATGGAGCAGGGCCGCATCATTGAGCGGGGCACCCACGATGAGCTGATTGAAAAGAAGGGCAAGTACTATCAGCTCTATACCGGCAACTTCGCGGAAGAGACCGCCTGAGTGCGCCTGCAGCAGAGGCGGCACGGGAGATGACCCGTGCCGCCTCCTGCTTTCCGGAAAGAAAGGCTGGAGAGGCGGCCTTCCCGCTGCGGAAAATTTTTTAAAAAACGGCTTGACAGGGCAGAGGACGTATGCTATATTACACACATGGTTAGTCGACACTAACCAATGCGGAGAGCGAACACAAGGTTCGCATTCTTTTGCAAGAATGGTTAGCTTTAACTAACTAACGACGCGGCAGCAGCACCGCCGGGACGAAAGATCGGTCCCGAGCGGAAAATCAACACCTCTCTTGGGAAGCACAGTCGAAAGGGCGGCGCTCCGGGGCTTTGTCTGATCCCCCTGGAGCGTGGGCGGCTCCGTATGATCCTCACGGAGCCGCCTCCTGGGCGCCCGGCGCCGCGGATGACCTCCCGCCGGAAAACGGCGGACAGAAAGGAAGAAGCCTATTATGAATCAAATCGCCATTGTTTATTGGAGCGGCACAGGCAACACGGAGGCCATGGCCCAGTGTATCGCCGAGGGCGTGCAGGACGCCGGCGGACAGGCGCAGCTGCTTGGTCCGGGAGAGTTTTCCGCCGACCGCTTTTCTGAGTTTTCCGCCGTGGCGTTCGGCTGCTCTGCCATGGGGGCCGAGCAGCTGGAAGAATCCGAATTCGAGCCCATGTTCTCCGCGGTGGAGGGCGCCCTGAGCGGCAAGAAGATCGCGCTGTTCGGCTCCTATGGCTGGGGCGACGGCCAGTGGATGCGGGACTGGTGTGCCCGCTGCGAAAGTGCCGGGGCCAATCTTCTGGAAGAAGAGGGCCTGATCGTCCACGAGGCGCCCGAGGCCCAGGACCAGGAGGCCTGCCGCCAGCTTGGCCGCCAGCTGGCCGCATGGTAAATCCGCTCATCCGTACGGCGCAGGCTGTACTGGTTTGATACTTATCTCCTTTTTCCCCTCATCTGCCCCCGCACGGGTCTCCGTGCGGGGGCAACTCCTATGGTGGAATCTGCTTTCTGGAACGAAAAAACAGCGGTGAGATCACATGAAATTGTCGCATTTCCACAAAGTGCGCTGCGGATGAAAAAAATGGAAAGCTTTGGCTTGACAGATAGAGTTAGTGGTGTTAAACTCAAGCTGCATTTGAGTTAGAAATAACTAACCTTGCGGCCTGAAGCAGATCGGGCTGCGAGTGAAACGAAGGGGAGGACTGCAATGATGCCGCTGACGATGGCGAAAACCGGGGAGCCGGTCACGATCCGCAAGATCACCGGGAAGGACGAGGTCCGGCTGCATCTGGCGGAGCTGGGATTTGTAGTGGACAGTGAGGTGACCGTGGTGACGGAGATCGCCGGTAATCTGATCGTACAGGTGAAGGACAGCCGGATCGCCCTGAATGAGGCCATGGCCAACCGTATTATGATTTAAGGAGGAGAACGGAATGAAAACACTCAAGGATGCAAAGGTGGGCCAGACGGTCACCGTGGCAAAGCTGCACGGCGAGGGCCCGGTGAAGCGCCGGATCATGGACATGGGCATCACCAAGGGCGTGGAGATCTTCGTGCGCAAGGTGGCGCCCCTGGGCGATCCCATGGAGCTGAATGTGCGGGGCTATGAGCTCAGCGTCCGCAAGGGCGACGCGGAGATGATCGAGGTCCTTTGAGACGCGGCACGGGCCGCTTTTATTTGATACATGAGTTAGTTTATACTAACAATTTTGTGGAAGGAGAAAACCATGGAAACGAAGATCGCATTGGCAGGTAATCCCAACTGCGGAAAAACCACGCTTTTCAATCAGCTGACCGGCTCCAACCAGTATGTGGGCAACTGGCCCGGCGTGACGGTGGAGAAAAAGGAGGGGCGGCTCAAGGGCCACAAGGACGTGGTCATCCAGGACCTGCCGGGCATTTACTCCCTCTCTCCCTACACGCTGGAGGAGGTGGTGTCCCGGAACTATCTGGTGCGGGAGAAGCCGGACACCATTTTGAACATCGTGGACGGCACCAACATCGAGCGCAACCTCTACCTGACCACCCAGCTCATCGAGCTGGGACTGCCGGTGGTGGTGGCGGTGAACATGATCGACCTGGTGCGCCGGAACGGTGACCAGATCGACCTTGCCCGGCTGGGCCAGGCTCTGGGCTGCCAGGTAGTGGAGATGAGCGCCCTGAAGGGCGAGGGCGGCATGGCCGCGGCGGAGAAGGCGGTGGAGGCCGCTGCTGCCGGACGGAAGGGAGAGCTGCCCCATGTGTTCACCGGCAGCGTGGAGCACGCCCTTGCCCACATCGAAGAGTCCATCGCGGGACTGGTGGATGAGTCGTATCTGCGCTGGTATGCCATCAAGCTCTTTGAGCGGGACGAGAAGGTGCTGGAGGAGCTCAAGCTCACCGACGAGCTGGCGGAGCATCTGGAGGCCCACATCGCCGACTGCGAGGCGGAGCTGGACGACGACGCCGAGAGCATCATCACCAACCAGCGCTATGCCTATATCAGCGGCGTGGTGAGCAAGGCCGTGCGGAAAAAAGCGGCGGCCCACAGCCTCTCCGTCTCCGACAAGATCGACCAGGTGGTCACCAACCGCATTCTGGCTCTGCCCATTTTTGCGTGCATCATGTTTTTGATCTACGCCATCGCCATGGGAAGCTTTGCCATTGAGACGGACAGCTTTACCATCCCCATCTCCATCGGCACAGCCGCCACGGACTTCACCAACGACGTGATCTTCGGTGAGTGGGTGCCGGGACTGTTCCACAGTCTGCTTACCGGCCTGGGCGTGGCTGAGGGCACATGGATGTACGGCCTCATCCAGGACGGCATCGTGGCCGGCGTGGGCGCCGTGCTGGGCTTCGTGCCCCAGATGCTGGTGCTGTTTTTGCTGCTGGCCGTGCTGGAGGACGTGGGCTACATGGCCCGTGTCGCCTTCATCATGGACCGGATCTTCCGGCGCTTCGGCCTCAGCGGCAAGAGCTTCATCCCCATGCTGGTGGCCACCGGCTGCGGCGTGCCGGGCATCATGGCATCCCGAACCATTGAGCAGGACCGGGACCGGAAGATGACCATCATGACCACCGGCTTTATCCCCTGCGGCGCCAAGATGCCCATCATCGGCCTGTTCGCCGGCGCCCTGTTCGGATCTTCCGCCTGGGTGGCCACCTCCGCCTACTTCATCGGCGTGGCGGCAGTCATCGTCTCCGGCATCATGCTCAAGAAATTCAAGGCCTTTGCCGGAGAGCCGGCGCCCTTCGTCATGGAGCTGCCCGCCTACCACGCCCCCGCCGGCAGCAACGTGCTGCGGGCCACCTGGGAGCGGGGCTGGTCCTTTATCAAGCGGGCGGGCACGGTGATCCTGCTTTCCTCCATCGTGCTGTGGTTCCTCCAGGGCTACGGCTTTGTGGACGGCGTGTTCCAGGCGGTGGAGGACAACAATGACTCTTTGCTGGCTGTCATCGGCAACGCCATCGCGTGGATCTTCTATCCTCTGGGCTGGACCGGTCAGTGGGCCTGGAAGGCCGCCGTGGCCACGTTCACCGGCCTCATTGCCAAAGAAGAGGTGGTCAACACCTTCGGCGTTTTGTACCACTATGCCGGTGAGGTGGACCTGATGGAGGATTCCAGCCCCCTGTGGGCACTGGTGGCGGCGGATTTCACCGCCCTGAGCGCCTACTCCTTCATGATCTTCAACCTGCTGTGCGCGCCGTGCTTTGCGGCCATGGGCGCCATC
>CAUWEK010000126.1:0-5304 GCA_963557435.1 uncultured Dysosmobacter sp. | reverse complement strand
CGTTCCGACATTGATAAAAAAGACTCCATCCGAGAGGATGGAGTCTTTTTTTGACGTTTGCAGCAAAGAGAATATCAAAGTACCAAGGGCAGCCAAGTAAATGCGCAGTCCAGCAGGAACAGCGAAAAAACGACTCGGAACACCCAGGTGCGGACCATAGGGGAAAGAGCGCCGACTGCCCGCTGGAACAGAGGCTGAAGTACGAACAGAAAAAATACGCCTCCAAGGCCGAATCGGATGGAAGGGGAGAGTGCGATCCGCCCCTGAAAATTGATCCCGTAGTCCACGTAAGTCTGCCAGGGCCAGCTGCCGGTGAGCCACTCCAGCAGATAGCTGGTGACAAGCTCAATGCCGGTGGCCACTGCCATGCATCCCAGGAAGATGATCAGCGGCTTCAAGAGCCGCAGCCAGCGGGGCTCCTTTTGGCCCATCAGACGATGGAAGCACAGCAGGAAAGCCAGCGCTCCCACACCGTAAACCGGGCAGTAGGGGCCATGGAGGACGCCCCGGTCGGAATATCCCCACTGGTAGACCGCCACTTCCAAAAAGACTTCATAGGCCCAGCCGAGAACGGAATACAGAATAAAATAGAGAAACCAGGCCTCATAGGCCCGTGTCCGCTGCTTCATACGCACCTCCCAAAACATTTTTATTATCATACCATATGGATGCGCGGCAGACAAGGACACTGGGGTGACAAGCGGGGAAAACTATGCTATACTAACACCGCATGATGCGCGGGTCCACCGCGCGGACTGAAGGAGAGACCAGATGGCAAACTATTTTGAAAATACATTATCTGCCGATCAGCTGCGATCCATCAGCTCCATCGGCCTTGCTCATATGGGGGACGCCGTGTTTGAGGTTCTGGTACGCACCTGGCTGTGCGCCCATGGAAAAGCCACGGGAAAGGGGCTGCATCGCTCTGCGGTAGCGCTGGTGCGGGCGGAGAGCCAGGCAGAGAAGGCGGAGCGGATCCTGCCGATGTTGACGGAAGAGGAGCTGGCGGTATTCAAGCGGGGACGGAACGCCCAGGTGCACTCCATTCCGGCCCACGCCAGCCGCGCTCAATACAGCGAGGCGACGGCGCTGGAGGCGCTGCTCGGATGGCTTTGGCTGCAGGGCCGTACGGAGCGCATCAACGAGCTGTTCTGCGCGATGATGGAGGAGTGACCCTATGTCGTTGGATGCTGTTTGTTTACAGGCTGTTTTAGAGGAGCTGCGTCCCCAGCTGCTGGGCCTGCGCATCGATAAGGTGCAGCAGCCCGCCCGGGATCAGGTGATATTGCTGCTGCGGGGCAACCGGAGGCTGCTGCTCAATGCCGGCGCCAATGCGCCCCGGATCCAGTTGACGGAGCTGCTGCGGGACAACCCGGCGGAGCCTCCCATGTTCTGCATGCTGCTGCGCAAGCACCTGGTTGGCGCCCGGGTAGCGGATCTTTACCAGCCGCCTCTGGAACGACTGGTGAAGCTGGAGCTGGATATCACGGATGACTTCGGTCGCCCCGGCCGCAGGACGCTGGTCCTGGAGGCCATGGGCCGCCGTTCCAATCTGATTTTGCTGGATGAGGAAGGACGCATCATCGACTGCCTGCGCCGGGTGGATGCGGACATGTCCGCTGCCCGGCAGGTGCTGCCGGGACTTTACTATCAAATGCCGGAGAGCACCGGCCGCACACCGGTGACCGAGGAGACAGAGGACGGATTTCTGGAAAAGCTCACCTGCGCGGATCAGGAGCGCAAGGCGGATGCCTTCCTGCTGGATCACTATTTTGGCCTTTCCCCCATGATGGCCCGGGAGCTGGTTTTCTCCGCCACGGGAGAGACGGACTGCCGATTGTTTTCCATGGATGAATCTCAGCGTCAGCGCCTCTGTGGGGCATTTGCCGCCTATGTGAAGATTATAAAGGAAAATAACTTTACACCGTATTGCCTGATGCAAAATAGACGTCCCATGGAGATATCCTGTGTGCCGGTGCGCCAGTATGGCGGCGCGGCGGAGCTGAAGAAATATGACAGCTTCAGCTCGCTGCTGGATGCCTTTTACGAAACACGGGAGCGGATGGAGCGGACGCGGCAGCGGGGCGCGGAGCTGATCCGTGCGGCCACCACGGCCCGGGACCGGCTGCGTCGGAAGCTGGCCGTGCAGGAAAAGGACTATGAGGCCACCCAGCAGCGCCAGCAGCTGCGGATCTGCGGCGATCTGATCACGGCCAACCTCTACCGCATGGAGCGGGGGCAGAGCCGGCTGGAATGTGAAAACTACTATGATCCGGACGGCGGTTCTATTACCATTTCCCTGGACCCGCTGCTGACGCCCCAGCAGAACGCGGCTAAGTATTATAAAAAATATACCAAGGCGAAGACGGCGGAGCGGTATCTCACCGAGCAGATGGCCATTGCCCGCCGGGATCTGGAGTATATGGAAAGTGTTCTGGAGGAGATCGCCGAAGCGGAGACGGAGCAGGATTTCCTGGATATCCGGGACGAGCTGCGGCAGGCGGGCTTTCTGCGCAGCCAGGGAAAGGGCAAAAAGGAGCTCAAGCGGCAGGCCCGGCCCCGGGAGTTCCGTACTACCTCCGGATTCCGGGTGCTGGTCGGGCGGAATAACCGGCAAAACGACAAGCTGACGCTGAAGGATGCCGACCATCGGGATATCTGGCTGCATACCCAGAAGATCCACGGCTCCCATGTGATCCTCTGCACCGGCGGCGCGGAGGTGGAGGAAGAGACCATCCTGGAGGCGGCAAAGCTGGCGGCATTTTATTCCCAGGCCCGGGAGAGCAGCAATGTGCCGGTGGATTACACCCCTGTGCGCTTTGTGAAAAAGCCCTCCGGCGGACGGCCGGGCATGGTGATTTATTCCACATGCCGCACGGTCTATGTGACGCCGGATGAGGCACTGGTGAAACAATTACAGATGCGCTGAGCGATCATACAAAGCGGTCACTGGTTACCAGTGGCCGCTTTTTGCGCATATTTAACAATTGCAGGTGATTTATTTGTGAAAATCGTCCATTGCAAACTGGAGGAAAAGAGGTACAATAGATAATCCGACGGAGACAAACGTTTGCGAACCGTGGAATATCTGGAGAGGGAAGGGGATTTACGCGTGTCTTATCGTTTTTTGCTGGATTTGGCATTGATTCTGCTGAGTACGAAACTCCTGGGGATCGTTACGAAAAAATTTCAGATGCCCCAGGTGGTGGGATCACTGCTGGCAGGCCTTCTGCTGGGCCCCTCTATGCTGAATATACTGCAGGAAACCGAGTTTTTGGATCAGATCTCTGAGTTGGGCGTGATCGTGATCCTGTTTACGGCCGGCATGGGCACCAGCATCCAGGATCTGAAGGAATCCGGAAAAGCGGGTTTCTGGGTGGCGCTGCTGGGCGTTTTGACGCCGCTGCTCATGGGCGCCGGTCTCGCCATGGCTGCCGAGCACTGGGGGTTGATCTCCGCCGGAGGATGGCTGGAGGCGGTATTTGTAGGCACGATCCTCACCGCCACCTCTGTGAGCATTACCGTGGAGACCCTGCGGGAGCTTGGAAAGCTCAATACCCGGGTAGGCAATACGATCCTGGCTGCCGCGCTGATCGACGATGTACTGGGCCTGGTGGCACTGACCATCGTCAGCGGTTTGGGAGGTGCCTCCTCCAGCATGGCGCTGGTGCTTGGGAAGATCGTGGCGTTCTTTGTGTTCGCGGCCGTGGCCGGCTGGTGTGCCACGAAGGCATTTTGCTGGATGATGGACCGTGCAGACGGGAGAAACCGCCGCCGGTTCACCGTGCTGGCGTTTGTGCTGTGCCTGCTGATGGCCTACTGTGCCGAGGCATTTTTCGGGGTGGCGGATATCATCGGCGCTTATGTGGCTGGCCTTGCTATCTCCTGCACGCCCAAGGCAACTTACATCCAGTCCAAGTTTGAGCCGCTGAGCTATCTGCTGGTCACGCCGGTGTTTTTCGCCAGCGTGGGCATCAGCGCAGATGTGCGGGGTATCGACGGCTCCGTGATGGTATTCACGCTGTTGCTGCTGCTTCTGGCGGTCATATCCAAGGTGGTGGGCTGCGGTCTGGGAGCCAAGTTGTGCGGTTTCACCAACAAAGAGAGCCTTCAGGTTGGCCTGGGCATGACATGCCGCGGCGAGGTGGCGCTGATCGTGGCCAACCGCGGACTGGAGATGGGCGTGATCAGCCAGACCATGATGACACCGGTCATCATTACGGTGGTGGGCTGCTCCATCCTGACGCCCGTGTTGCTGAAGCTGGCCTACCGCGGCGAAGGTGCCGGCCAGCTGGAAGAGAGCGGGCTGACGGACCGGGTAGTCAAGCCGGATCAGCTGGATATCCTCTCGGACGAACTGCTGCAAAAGGACCAGGAGCTGAGAAAGCGGCCATGAGGCAAAAGAAAAAGGACGCTTGCAAGCGTCCTTTTTCCCTTTGCCTGTCAGGCCGTGTGGGGGGCGTGCCCCGTGGTTTCCTCACCGCCCCGGAAGAGCAGCGTGATGCACCAGATTCCGGCAAGGCCCACCAGTGCGTAGATCACGCGGGCGAGTACGGCCATCTGGCCGCCGCAGAAAAAGGCCACCGTGTCGAAGCCGAACAGGCCGATGCCGCCCCAGTTGAGGGCACCGATAATGGCCAGGATCAGCGCCAGTTTATCCAACAGCATTTTCTTAACCTCCAGTCTGCCCCATGGCAGGAATTTAAGCCTAGGATGACCCGCAGCGTAAAAAATATACATGCGCATTGCGCAGCGGCGGTTTGTGGCGTATAATGAAAAAATCTTGATTGAAATAAAAAGGAGGACTGGGGATGAATATTGTTTGCCTGGACATGGAGGGCGTACTGGTCCCGGAGATCTGGATCGCCTTTGCGGAGGCCAGCGGTATTCCGGAGCTGAAGCGGACCACCCGGGACGAGCCGGATTATGATAAGCTCATGCGCTGGCGCCTGGGCGTTTTGAAAGAGCACGGCCTTGGATTGAAGCAGATCCAGCAGACCATCGCTGCCATTGATCCGCTGCCCGGTGCCAAGGCGTTTTTGGATGCACTGCGCAGGAGAACGCAGGTGGTCATCCTCAGTGATACTTTTGAGGAGTTTGCCATGCCGCTGATGGAAAAGCTGGGCTGGCCCACCATTTTCTGCAACAGTCTGGTGGTGGCGCCGGACGGGGAGATCACGGACTTCAAAATGCGCTGTGCCCAGTCCAAACTCACCACAGTGAAGGCGCTTCAGTCCATGGGCTACGACACTATTGCCAGCGGAGACAGCTACAACGATCTGGGCATGATCCAGGCCAGCAAGG
>CAUWEK010000125.1:0-5309 GCA_963557435.1 uncultured Dysosmobacter sp. | reverse complement strand
CATCGGACATGTGGCCCTTGTGCATGAGCCGCAGCACATCGTCGCAGCCTGACTCCAGTCCCATATAGACCATGGTCAATCCCTTTTCACGCAGGGTGCGCAGCTCCTCATCCGTGCGGATACGGATGGAGGCGGGAGAGGCGTAGCTGGTGACCCGCTGGCACTCGGGGAACAGCTCCCGGATGGTGTCCAGGATCACATACAGCTCCTCCGCCCGGCGCACCAGGGCGTCGCCGTCCGCCAAAAACACCTTGTCCACCGCCCGGTAGGTCTGCCGGGCCATGCGGAAGTCCTCCAGCACCTCCTCCAGAGGCCGCAGGGCAAACCGCTTTTCCTTGTACATGCTGCAAAAGGCGCAGGTATTGTGGCTGCACCCGTAGGTCACCTGGACGATGAGGCTGTACGCCTCAGAGGGGGGGCGGTACACGCTTCCGAAGTATCTCATACGCCCAGCTTCTCCAGTGCCGCCAGCTTCAAACACACGCACAGCACATCGATGGCCTGCTCCAGCTCCTCAACGGGCGGATAGGACGGGGCAATGCGCAGGTTGCTGTCGGCGGGGTCCTTGCCGTAGGGGAAGGTGGCGCCGGCGCCGGTGAGGGTCACGCCTGCGTCCCGGCACAGCTCCCACACCCGCCGGGCCGTGCCGGGCAGGGCATTGAGAGAGATGAAGTAGCCGCCCTTGGGCCGCTGCCAGGAGGCGATCTCCAGCGGCGCGATCTCCCGGTCCAGGGCGTCCAGCACACAGCGGAACTTGGGACCCAGCACGCTCGCATGGCGACGCATGAGCTCCAGGGTGTGGGCCTTGTCCTTGAGGTAGAGCACATGGCGCTGCTGGTTCACCTTATCGAAGCTGATGACCTGGGCGGTCAGCAGCTTTTCCATATAGGCCATGTTGGCCTCAGAGCAGGCAAAGCAGGAGATGCCGGCGCCGGGCAGCGTCACCTTGGAGGTGGAGGCAAACTCAAAGACCATGTCGGCATTGCCGTACTTGGCGCACTCAGCGAGGATGTCCGGGAAGGGTACATACTCCCCTTCAAACTCGTGGATGCAGTAGGCATTGTCCCACATGAGCAAAAAGTCCGGTGCGGCGGGCTTCATGGAGGCGATGCGCCGAATGGTCTCAGCGGAGTAGATCACACCGTCAGGGTTGGAGTACTTGGGCACGTTCCACATGCCCTTGACCGCCGGATCGGCAATGGCAGCCTCCACGGCGTCCATATCGGGGCCCTCGGCCGTCATGGGGATGGTGATAAGTTCAAAGCCGAAGGACTCGGTGACCTTGAAGTGACGGTCATAGCCGGGGGCCGGGCACAGCCACTTGATCTTCTCCTCCCTGCACCAGGGGCGCTCACTGTGGAGAAGTCCGTGGGTATAGGCCTTGGAGACCGTGTCGTACATGAGCTGCAGGCTGGAGTTGCCGCCCACGAACACCTGCTGCGGTTTGCAGTCCAGGATCTCGGCAAACAGCTGCCGGGCGGACGCAAGGCCGCTGAGCTCTCCGTAATTGCGCACGTCCACGCCGTCGGAGACGAAGTCCTCGGGTATCTTCATCACATCAAAAAGGCCGTTGACCAAGTCCAGCTGTTCCTTGCCGGGCTTGCCGCGGGCCATATTCAGCTTCAGGCCCAGCGCCTTTTTCTGCGCATACTCCGCGGACACGCGGGCGTATTCCTCCGCCCGCTCCGCCGGGGTCATCTTTCCGTAGGGAGTCATTGTCGTTCATCCTCTCGATCTATGGATTTTGAATCAGTATACCATTTTTTTCGCATCTTTCAATGGCATTGCCATCATTTTTGACGATTTTCACACGTTTGCCAGGATCTGCATGACGATCACCATGTTGATGAGGGCAATGGGATAGGTGGTGGCGTAGGTGGACGCCACATCCGTGGTGCCCGCCACCTGGATCAGCGCCGCCAGGGACGGCGAGCAGGTCATGCCGCCGCTCATGGCCGCCAGGCCGCTGAGCATAGGCAGCCGGAACACCCGCCGGCTGATAGCAAAGCCCAGCGTCAGCGGCACGAACACCAAAATGACGCCGTACACCACCAAAAACGCCCCATACTCGCTCACGATCTCCACCAGCTGGGCGCCGCCCTCCGTACCGGCACCGGTGAAAAACAAAATGAGCCCCAGCTCCTTCACCGGCTCCACGATCCGCGGATCCACCCGCACATCCACCGGACCGATGTGGCCCAGGTGGCCCAGGAGCAGCCCCACCAGCAAAGGTCCGCCGGAGTTGCCCAGGGAAAAGCTGCCGATCCCCGGCAGGGGGATGGTGATGCCTCCCAGCAAGATGCCGCAGGCGATGGCCGCCGCCAGCGGGAAAAAGCCCAGAGCATCCAGCCGGAAGCGGCGCCCATTATCCTTCGCCGGTTCCGGCGTCTCCGATCCGTGCCGCAGCGCCGCCCGCTCACGCTCCATGTCCGCTCCCAGCAGCCGGGGCACCATCTGCACGAACAGCACCTTGCAAATGGTCCCCACCGGGTACATGATGCCGTATCCGGCGGCTACCATAGCCACGGCCTCGGCGCTGCCGTGGAAGGCCTCCTTGGCGGAGGCAAAGCCCGGCGAGGTGGTGTACGCGCCCGTCATCAGCCCCATGGCCAAAGGCGTCTCCACCCCCGCCAGGCGGATCACCGCCACGCACACCAGCGAACCGCTGACCGCGGTAAAAAGGCACAGCAGCACATATGCCGCCCCGTGGCGGCGCAGGTTCCCCACAAAGCTTGGCCCGGCGCTGACGCCCACGGAGGTGATGAACAGCACCATGCCGGTGGTCTGCAGTGCCGCGGGAAACGAGACGCCGAAGTGGCCGAACACCAGCGCTACCAAAAAAATGGCGGAGCTGCCAAGGCCGATGCCCCGCACCTTGACGGCGCCCACACAGTAGCCCAAAGCCGCGATCAAAAAAAGCTCCAGCACGGTCAGGGCGCTTTCCTGAATGGAGAGCATCAATACTCCTCCCCCTCTTTCGTATTTTTTCGACAGTTTATTAGTATATCGCTTCCTGCCGCCATTTTCAATGCGGAGGGCCGGCGAAATCCTTTCGCCGGCCCATTTTACTCTATGTCCGCCATTTACCGGCAGCCACAGCTCCGGCTGTCCGCACAGCCGATGGTGGTGTCCCCTGCCGCGATGCACACGCCATAGCGCACAGGGATGCTGACGCACACCTGCTGGGTCATGGTGATGGTGCAGCTGCTGCCGGAGGCATCGCTGCTGCAGACCACCCGGGGCGAGCCCTGGCAGGTAACAGACACGGTCCCCACCGTGGTGGCGGGCGTCACGGTCAGCGGCGCGGTCATGTCCAGGCACTGGGTCACCACTTTGCTGCACCCGTCCAGCGGGCAGGTGGTCTCGGCCTGACCCGCAGGCGTCATATCCTCATTGATTCGCAAGGCAAATCCCTCACTTCCTGAAGTCAACTTCCGAAGAACGTTCCCCGGAGTCACCCCATTCTATTCCGCCGGGCAAGCCCCTGTGCAAGGTTTCGGAGAAATCACTCTTTCATGCACGTAAAAGGTGTGTTATAATTTCGTTAAGGATATAAAAAGTCAAACGAGGTGTGTTCCATGGACGAAAAACAGGCGCAAAAATTCCACGAGATGACGGAAGCGCCGGTGGGCCGGCTGGTCTGCCGTCTGGCGGCACCGTGCATCATCAGTATGCTGGTCACCGCTTTTTACAATATGGCGGATACGTTTTTTGTGGGTATGCTGAAAAATCCCAGCGCCACCGGCGCCGTGGGCGTGGTCTTTTCCCTGATGGCCATCATCCAGGCCGTGGGCTTCTTTTTCGGCCACGGCAGCGGCAACTTCATCTCCCGTGAGCTGGGCAAGCAGCATATGGAGGAGGCGGAAAACATGGCCGCCACCGGCTTTTTCTCCGCACTGGCCGCCGGCGTTCTCATCTGCCTGCTGGGCCAGCTCTTCCTGACGCCGCTGGCAACGCTTCTGGGCTCCACCCCCACGATCCTGCCCTACTCCCGGGAGTATCTGCGCATCATCCTCTTCGGTGCTCCCTGGATGACTGCCTCCCTGGTGCTCAACAACCAGCTGCGGTTCCAGGGCAGCGCCGCCTACGCCATGGTGGGCATCACCTCCGGTGCCGTGCTGAACATCGCCCTGGACCCCATCATGATCTTCTGGATGGACCTGGGGGTGGCCGGCGCCGCCTGGGCCACCATCATCAGCCAGTTCATCAGCTTCTGCCTGCTGCTGGCCGGCTGCGCCCGGGGCGGCAACCTGCGCATCCATATCTCCAAGGTCCAGCTCAAACCGGCCTACTATGTGATGATCGTCAAGGGCGGTCTGCCCTCCCTGGGACGGCAGGGACTGGCCTCCGTGGCCACTATCTGCCTCAATCAGGCAGCGGGCCCCTACGGCGACACCGCTATCGCCGCCATGGGCATCGTCCAGCGCATCACCATGTTCGGCGGCAGCGCCATGATCGGTTTCGGCCAGGGATTCCAGCCGGTGTGCGGCTTCAACTACGGCGCTGGACTTTACAGCCGGGTGAAAAAGGGCTTTTGGTTCTGTGTAAAGACCTCCACCTGCTTTTTGTTCGCCGTGGGGGTCCTGGGCATCGTCTTCGCGCCCCAGCTGATTGCCCTGTTCCAGGATGATCCGGAGGTGATCTCCTACGGTGCGGCAGCCCTGCGTTTCCAGTGCGCCACCTTCTTCTTCCAGGGCTGGATCGTCATGAGCAACATGATGCTCCAGACCATCGGCAAGACCGTGCCCGCCACGTTCGTGGCCATGGCCCGGCAGGGCATCTTCTTCATTCCTCTGGTCTTTATCCTCTCCAACACCCTGGGCTTTTTGGGCGTGCAGATCACCCAGTCCGTCTCCGACCTTCTGACGCTGATCTGCGCCATCCCCATCCAGCTTTACATCATGCGGCGAATGGGCAGCGACGTCAAGGTCGCCGCCCCTGCCGACTGATCCCGGTCTCACAAAAAAAGCGCCGCCCGGACGGGCGGCGCTTTTTCATGCTTTAATAGAATTTCCGGATGTACTCCTCCACATCCGCCCGGGTGCCCATGTAGGGTCCCGGCGTCTCCATCTTCAAGGAGACCAGCGCCGTGGCCGTGCGCAGAGCCGTAGGGATGTCTGCCGTCAGCCGCTCCGTGATGTAGCAGGCGAATGTGGTATCGCCCCGGCCGGTGCGGCCGGAGAGGTCCCGGGCCTTGATGGGGCAGGTGTAGATCTCCTTGCCGTCATAGACCAGCACCTCGGGGGTGTGGGTGATGGGTAGCGCCTTGGCGCCGCGGTCGTGGAGCTTGCGGGCCGCCTGGGCGCGGT
>CAUWEK010000124.1:0-5341 GCA_963557435.1 uncultured Dysosmobacter sp. | reverse complement strand
GTTCCTTCGGCCGACTCGTCAAAAGACCCGTAGGATTCATTCCGGACCTGATAGATAATATAGTCCTCAAAAATAAGGTCAAACCTCTGCGACGAATCCGGAACGATCGGTCGGCATTCCTCAAGGATCTGGTCCAGAACAGGATTTCCGGAAGCTTCCCCCCTATCTCCGTCTTCTCCGGCGGCTGCACCCAAAATGGCGATATGAAGTTCGTTTTCCGTCTCTTCTTTTAGTTCCATAAGAAACGGCATCTGCCGGGTCTTTGCCAACATATGGTCGGCTTGCGTAAAAGAAACAGATTTATGCATGGCTTCTTTCTGCCTTTCTGTACGGATTCATCACCATAGGCCGCACGTCCCTGTTTGGCGGTATTCGGCTCCCAGCAGGCCCTGGGGCTCTGCGATCCGCTCACAAGTATAGACGGATGACTCCCGGTGGTTGGTTTCCGTTTGAGACGTTCTTTTTCTCCATCCTGCCGTCTTCAACTCCCGGCCGCTTCACGGTCCTCTTTGGGGCGCATCCCCCAAAACACCACATTCATCAAAACTACGATCAGCAAAACGGCGGACAAGGCCACCCAGAAGCCCATGTCAATTCCGCAAAAGGAAGTTCGTCCGAATAAATCCATCCACAGCTTCGTCCAGGTCATATAGAATTCCTCCCATCGTCAAAGCAATTCGCCGTAATGGCGCACATAGGCTTTTTTCAGGCTGGTCGCCAGCACCATGTAGAGCAGGATACAAGGGATCAGATAGGCAAAGTAGGCGGCGGGCAGGGCCACAAACCCAAGCGCGGCACCCAGGGGCGTAAAGGGGATCACCGTCAGCACGGCGATGCCGGTCAACGTCAGCAGGGTCAGCGGTGCGGAGGCCCGGCTCTGGAGGAAGGGCAGCTTGGGTGTGCGGATCATATGAATGACCAGGGTCTGGCTCCACATGGATTCCACGAACCAGCCCGCCTGGAACAATCCGATATATTTTGCCTGCATCAAAGCCAGCTCCGCGCCGCTGAAATGTGCGGGAAGATCGTTGAACAGCACGCCGCCCGAGATGAAGAGCGGACAGAAGACGAAATACATAAAAAGATAGGTGGTAAAGTCGAAAATGGAGCTGGTGGGCCCGATCCAGAGCATGAAATTGCCCACGCTGGAGGCATCCCATTTCCGGGGCTTGGCGATAAACTCCTCATCCACGTTGTCCCAGGGGATGGCGGTGCAGGACAGGTCGTAAATCAAATTGAGAAAAATGAGATGCACGCTCATCATGGGCAAAAAGGGCAGCAGCGCCGAAGCAGCCAGCACCGAGAACATATTGCCGAAGTTGGAGGAGGCAGTCATCTTGATGTATTTGATCATGTTTGCGTAGGTCTTGCGTCCTTCGATGATACCCTGCTCCAGAACCATCAGATCCTTCTCCAGCAGAATGATGTCCGCCGACTCCTTGGCCACATCCACCGCGGTGTCCACGGAGATGCCGATGTCGGCGGCCTTCATGGCGGCGGCGTCGTTGATGCCGTCCCCCATAAAGCCCACGGTGTGTCCGCCTTTCCGCAGGACTGAGACCACCCGGGCTTTCTGGTCCGGCGTAAGCTTGGCAAACACATCGGTGGTCTGTGCCGCCTTTGCCAGCTGATCGTCGTTCATGGCGTCCAGGTCGGCACCAAGCAGCATGTTGCGCACCTTCAGTCCCACCTGCTTGCAGATGGTGCGGGTCACCTTTTCGTTGTCGCCGGTAAGGATCTTGGTCGTCACACCGTGTCGCTTCAAAGCCAGGATGGCGTCTGCGGTGGACTCCTTGGGCGGGTCCAGGAACGCAAGGTAGCCAATGAGCACCATATCACACTCGTCCTTCACCCCAAAGGCTCCCACGGGAGAGGGGCTGCTCTTCTGGGCAACGCACAGCACACGGAACCCCTTGTCATTGAGGCCGTCTACCGTGGCGCGGACCCGCTGGCGCACCTGATCCGTCAGCGGCTGGATTTGGCCGTCGCACTCGGCAAAGGAGCAGATGGAAAGCATCTCCTCCACGGCCCCCTTGGTCACCATCTGGGTTTTCCCCGCTTTGTCCTGCACCACGGTGCTCAGCCGCCGCCGGGAAAAGTCAAAGGGGATCTCATCCACCTTCACATAGTGCTCCGACAGATCCACCAGCCGGGGGTCCTCCGCCTCTGCCTCCTCTGTTTTGCGGATGATGGCCAGATCCATGAGATTTTTGTAGCCGGTCTGGAAATAGCTGTTGAGATAGGCGTGGCGCAGCACACGGGTGTCATCCTCCCCGTTTACGTTCAGATGGTACTCCAGCACCACCTTGTCCTGGGTCAAAGTACCGGTCTTGTCGGTACACAAAATGTCGATGGCTCCAAAGTTCTGGATGGAGTTGAGGTTTTTGACAATGGTCCGCTTTTTGCTCATGGACACCGCCCCCTTGGCCAGGCAGGTGGTCACGATCATAGGCAGCATTTCGGGGGTCAGCCCCACGGCGATGGAGATGGCGAAAAGGAAGGCGTCCAGCCAGTCTCCCTTGGTGATACCGTTGATGAAAAATACCAGGGGGACCATCACCAGCATAAAGCGGATGAGCACCCAGGAAACGGCGTTTACTCCCTTGGTAAAGCTGGTCTCCGCCGCTTCTCCCGCCACCGCGGAGGCCATGGAGCCAAAAAGCGTATCGTCCCCCACGCAGACCGCCACGGCCACGGCGCTGCCGGAAACCACGCTGCTGCCCATAAAGGCGATGTTGGTATAATCGCTCACGCTCTCCTTGGGCTGGTTTGCCTGAGGCTGTTTCTCCACCGGTTCACTCTCACCGGTGAGGCTAGCCTGGCTCACAAACAGATCCTTGGCCTCCAGAATGCGCACATCCGCAGGGATCATGTCCCCCGCAGACAGATGGACGATATCGCCCACCACAAGCTCGTCCATCGGGATCTCCACCTTTTCCTGTCCCTTTCGGGTGACCGTGCAGGTGGTGGTGATCATGGCCAGCAGCTTTTCCGCGGCGCTTCCGCTTCTGGATTCCTGGACAAAGCGGAGCGTGCCGGAGATGAGGACCATGGTCAGAATAATGACCACGGTCAAGCAGTCAAAATCCTCCGGCGTGCTTCCGAACAAAGAAAGGCTGGGGAATACCATGTCCGTCATGGTGGACACCACAGACAGGCACAGGAGAATGGCGGTAAATGGGTTTACAAACGCACCGGCCAGCCGCCGGGGCAGGGATTTTTTCTTTTCATGGGTCACCTTGTTGCTGCCGTATTCTGCTCGGCTGGCAGCAACGGCCTCCGGGTCAAGGCCGCCCAGGGGCGCATGTAGCTCATGGAGAAGCACGCTGACCGGGGCAGCTGCCGCATCCTGAATGCGGCGGTTCTTCTCGTCCCGGAGAACCGCCTGCTGCACCGCCTGGTGCGCCAAACTGCGATTTTCTTTTTTGTTCATGGTTTCTTACCTCCTTGCATGTGTTCAAGGCGTAGAGTCCATGGGGCGGTTGGAACTCCATGGGCTTTACGCTGCATCGACCTTCGGGGACTGCCGTCAGAATCCATGTCGTTCCCTCCCTTCCTGCGTCCTGGATGAGTATAAAAAAACCGCAAGAAAAATCACAGGGCCAAAACCTTGCGATTTTCTTGCGATTTGGTAAGGATTTGAACTTATGGCTTGTCGCTGAACTTGTATCCGATCCCCCAGATGGTCAGGATATACTGCGGTGCGTCGGGGTTTGGCTCGATCTTCTTTCGCAGCTTTCGGATGAAGGCCATGATATTGCTGTCATCGAGCAGATAGTCGCTTTCCCACACAGCCTGGTAAATCTGTTCCTTGGTAAATACCTCGCCCCTGTTTCTGGCCAGGAAATACAGGATGTCAAACTCCTTTGGAGTCAAGGAGATTTCCGTGCCGTCCCGGCTGACTCTGCGCAGCCGCAGATCAATGGAGAGCCCGCCGCAGCGGAGGGTATCCTCCGCTGCGGTCCCATGCTCCCGCTCCCCCAGCTCCAGCATCAATGACTCCGCGCTGCCGTTCATCAGCTCCTCCAGTCCTTCCAGCAGCTCCCCGGCGGCAGGCGTACGGGGAGCTGTGCGAAGCATCTGCAAAAGCCGGCTTGCAAGGGAGAAATCCAGCGTGACAAATCCGACATGTTTTTTCATCCCAGATTCCTCCTCTCTTACAGCAGCTCGCGATAGCGGCGGATATACCAGATTTTGGCCAGCGTGACCCAGAGCAGATACAGCGAGACAACGATAGCCAGAAAGCCGAAATAGGCAAGGGGCAGCGGAGTAAGCCCCAGCAGTCTTCCAGCTGGGGTGAAGGTCAGTGCGGTAAAGAACACCGTGCCCAGCAAAGTGACCAGCATCATGGACCGGGAGGGCCGGCTTTGCAGCAGCGGCACCTTGGGCGTACGCAGCAGGTGCAATATCAGCACCTGGGTCCACATGGATTCGAGAAACCATCCCGTCTGGAAGAGGGACACAAAGCACATCGCCCCACCGCTTCCGGCCAGAGAGGAAAAGCTTGCGCCGCACACCGCGGGGCAAAGTTCGAAGAACAGATAGGAAAAGGTCAGAATATCAAAGATAGAGCTGATGGGCCCGAAGAAACGCATGAAACGCCCCAGCGTTCTGCCGGACCACTCCAGCGGGCGGGCGCAGGTTTCCTCGTCCACATGATCCCATGGGAGCACCAGGCACAACATATCATAGAGGAGATTCAGCAGCAAAAGCTGCAGCGATGTCATGGGGAAAAAGGGCAGAAATACGCTGGCGATCACAATGGAGAGGATGTTGCCGAAATTGGAGGAGGCCGTGATCCTGATATACTTGGACACGTTGGCAAAGGCCCTCCGCCCCTCCTGGATCCCTTCCTCCAGCACTTTCAGGTCCTTTTTCAGCAGGATCACATCCGCCCCTTCCCTGACAGCCTCCGCTGCGGTGTCCACGGAGATGCCCACATCCGCCTCCACAATGGCCGGCAGGTCATTCATGCCGTCTCCCAGGAAACCCACCGTGTGTCCGTTGGCCCGGAGCTGCTGCACCACCTGCACCTTTTGCTTGGGAGAAAGCTCCGCAAACAAGGTCGTGTGTTCTATTTTTATGGGGAGTTCATCCTCGTCTATCTGCTCCAGCTCTCTGCCGGTCAGTGTCTGCGCGGTATCGATGCCCAGCCGCCGGCAGACCGAGACCGCGATGTCCCTATGATCTCCGGTCAGCACCCGCACCCCCACATGGAGCTTGTGCAATTTTTCAATGGCCCCGGCGGCGCTGTCCTTGGGCGCGTCAAAAAACGCCAGATAACCTAGCAGGATGAGGTCATGCTCGTCTTGTTGTGAAAGCGCCGCCCCTTTCAGGGGCT
>CAUWEK010000123.1:0-5460 GCA_963557435.1 uncultured Dysosmobacter sp. | reverse complement strand
TCCAGTGCGTCCAGGGCTGTGCTGACCGCCGGGAGATCAAGCGGCTGATCCTGACTTGCTCCGGCGGCCCCTTTTATGGCATGACCTATGAGGAAGTAGGGAAGATGACCCGCGCGGACGCCCTGCGCCATCCCAATTGGAAGATGGGTCCCAAGATCACGGTGGACTGCGCCACGCTCATGAACAAGGGACTGGAGGTCATTGAGGCCATGCGCCTTTACCGGCTGCCTCTTTCCCAGGTGGATGTGGTCATCCACCGCCAGTCCATCGTCCACTCTCTGGTGGAGTACCGGGACGGGGCCGTGCTGGCCCAGCTGGGCACGCCGGACATGCGGCTGCCTATCCGCTACGCCATGACCTACCCCCACCGCGGCGTAAACCCGGCGGAGCCGCTGGATCTTCTCACCTGTCCGCCTCTGACCTTCGCTCAGCCGGACCGGGATACATTCCCCTGTCTGCGTCTGGCGGAGGAGGCGGCCACCGAGGGCGGCACTGCCTGTGCCATCCTCAATGGTGCCAACGAGGAAGCCGTGGGACTGTTCCTGGCGGACCGGATCGGGTTCCACGATATTGCCCGTCTGGTGGCCAAGGCACGGTCCCAGGTGCGTGTGGTGCAAAAGCCCGCGCTTTCCGACATTCTGGCGGCAGACGCCGCCGCCCGGCAGAGCGTGCTGGACGGAGCTTTTTAATATGCTAGGAGACAGTGCATGACGATTCTTTATATCCTGGGAGCAATTTTGATCTTCGGCGTCCTGGTGGCGCTGCATGAGCTGGGCCATTTTGTGGCGGCAAAGCTCTGCGGCGTCCGGGTCAACGAGTTTTCTGTGGGCATGGGGCCGGTGCTTTGGTGCCGGGACCGCGGTGAGACGCAGTATTCCCTGCGGGCGCTGCCCATCGGCGGTTTTTGCGCCATGGAGGGAGAGGACGAGGACTCCGCCGACGAGCGGGCCCTCAATACCCAGAGTCTCTGGAAGCAGCTGATCATCTTCGCGGCCGGCCCGCTGATGAACCTTCTCACGGGCCTCGTGATCCTGCTGGGCCTCTATGCGGGCGTGCAGGTCATCCAGATACCGGCCATTGCCGGCGTGGCGCCGGAATTTGAGTCGTACAACGGCGTTACGCTGCAAGAAGGTGACATTTTCTGGTCCATCAACGGCGAGCGGGTATACCTCTACAACGACGTGGACCTGCTGCTGAACCTGAACAAGGGCGAACCGCTGGATCTGGTGGTGGTGCGTGACGGAGAAAAGATTACCTTTGAGAACCTCCAGTGGAACACTTTCACAGGTCTGGAAGGGGAGAGCTACCAGGGTTACGGCATTTACCGGGACCTGACTACCACAGAGGAAGCCACCCTGGGCGGCAAGCTGCGCATGGCCTGGCTCAACACCGTGGACTTTGTCCGGGTGGTGCGGCTGAGCCTGCAGATGCTCTTTACCGGCGAGGCCGGTGTGGATGATCTCAGCGGCCCGGTGGGCATCGTCTCTTCCATGACGGAGGCGGGTGAACAGGCCCAGGAGCTGGGCGGCATCAGTGCGGCGTTGGAGAGCATGTTCTACTTTGCTGCCATGCTGGCGGTAAACCTGGCGGTCATGAATCTGCTCCCCATCCCGGCCCTGGACGGCGGTCATATCCTCTTTTTGGTGGTGGACGCTGTCTCTATGCTGCTTTTGAGAAAGAAGGTCCCCGCACGATATATGGCGGCAGTCAACACAGCCGGCTTTGTGGTGCTGATGGGCTTTATGCTGTTTGTGACCTTCCACGACGTATTCCGTCTGGTGGGGTAAAGAGGAGGAAGTCATGACTAAAAAACTGATGGTGGGCAATGTGGCCGTGGGCGGAGGTGCCCCGGTCTCCATCCAGTCCATGTGCAATACAAAGACAGATGATGTGGCGGCTACCGTGGCCCAGATCAAAAAGCTGGAAGCCGCCGGGTGCGAGATTATCCGGGTGGCCATTCCCGATCAGGCCGCAGCGGAGGCGGTGGACAAGATCAAAGCGCAGATCTCCATCCCCCTCATTGCCGACATCCACTTCAACTACAAGTACGCCCTGGAGGTGGCCCAGCGGGGCATCGACGCCATCCGCATCAACCCCGGCAACATCGGCGGGGAGGAGAAGGTGAAGGCGGTGGCGGATATCTGCCGTGAAAAGCACATCCCCATCCGTATCGGCGTCAACGGCGGGTCTTTGGAAAAAGAGCTCCGGGCCAAGTACGGCGGCGTCACCGCCGAGGCTCTGGTGGAGAGCGCCATGGGCCACGTACGCCTTTTGAACAAGTTTGATTTTGACGATATCTGCATCTCCGTCAAGTGCTCCGACGTGCCGCTGACCATGGCGGCCTACCGGCTTTTGAGCCAGCAGACGGACTACCCGCTGCATCTGGGCGTCACCGAGGCGGGCACGCCCTCCATGGGCATGGTGAAGTCCGCCATGGGCATCGGCGGCCTTTTGTGCATGGGCATCGGAGATACCATCCGCGTGACCTTGACCGCCGACCCGGTGGAGGAGATCTACGCCGCCAAGAAGATCTTGAAGGCGGCCGGGCTTCGGAAAGAGGGCGTGAACCTCATCGCCTGCCCCACCTGCGGCCGTACCCGCATCGACCTGATCCCCATCGCTGAGGAAGTGGAGCGCCGCCTGCTGGACTGCGACAAAAACATCACCGTGGCGGTGATGGGCTGCGCCGTCAACGGGCCCGGTGAGGCCTCGGCGGCAGACATCGGCATTGCCGGCGGCAAGGGCGAGGGGCTTCTTTTCCGTAAGGGAGAGATCCTTTACAAGGTGCCTCAGGACAAGCTTGTAGATGCGCTCATGGAGGAGATCGCCAAGCTGTGAGCGCATCCCCAGAGAAATTGAAGTGAGAGGGAATCATGGCAAGAAACATCCCGTTTTTTGATATGTTTGCGGAGCTGCAGCTTTCGGGAGAGCTGCGGCTGAAGCTGGCCGGAGCGGAGATCACCGGCGCCGTCATCGACCAGGGGAAGATGACCATTTCCCTGGACCTGACGGCCCGCACCCCTATGAGTGAAGCGGACACGCACGCCCTGGAATCGTTGATCCGGGGCGTGTACGGTTTTTCCGCGGCCGAGATCCATCTGACGGCTCCCGAGGCGCCCCAGGCTGCCGCAGCACCAGTGGAATCAGCTCCGTCCTCCGGAAAGGACAAGCAGGGAGGCGGTGTATCCAAGGTGCTGCTGGGCAAGCCCATCAAGGGCCGCACCAATCCCATGCGGGAGCTGAACCTGAAAATGGGCACCGCCACCGTGGCCGGTAAGGTCTTTGCCGCCGAGTGTGTGGAGACGCGCCGCCCCGGCATGTGGCGGCTGCACTTTGACATGACGGACTACACCAACTCCGTCAGCGTCCATAAAAATCTCTCCGCCAAAGAAGCGGAGCAGTACGGCACCGCCATTAAGCCGGGCATGTGGCTGTGCGTCCAGGGCAAGATGGAGCCCACCTGGGACGGCAAGGATATTCAGCTCAACCCATACCACATCAACGTGATCGACCACGCCGAGCGGCAGGACACCGCCCCGGAAAAACGGGTGGAGCTGCACCTGCACACGAAGATGAGCAACATGGACGCCCTGACGGATACCAAGGACGCCATCAAGACGGCTATCCGCTGGGGGCATCCTGCCATTGCCATCACGGACCACGGCGTGGCCCAGTCCTTCCCGGACGCCTGGCATGCCGCAGGGGACAAGATCAAGATCCTCTACGGCGTGGAGGGATACTTCGTCAATAACCTGGATGACCGGGTAGCCGTTCACGGAAAGCAGGACTGTTCCCTGGACGATGAGTTCGTGTGCTTCGATATCGAGACCACCGGCCTCAAGGTGGACCGGGAGGCCATCACGGAGATCGGCGCGGTGGTGCTGCGGAACGGAGAGATCGCCGAGCGGTTCCAGACCTTCGTCAACCCCAACCGGCGCCTTACCCCGGAGATCATCGGCCTGACGGGCATCACCGACGACATGCTCAAGGACGCGCCCCAGCTCAAGCAGGCGCTGACGGAATTTTTGAAGTTCGTGAACGGCCGCCCGCTGGCAGCGCACAACGCGGAATTCGATATCGGCTTCATCCGGGCAGGATGCCGCAAGGTGGGTCTGGACTTCCAGCCTACCTATGTGGACTCGCTGATCCTGGCCCAGAACCTGCTGCCCGAGCTTGGAAAATACAAGCTGGACATCGTGGCCGAGCACCTGGACCTGCCGGCGTTCAACCACCACCGGGCCAGCGACGATGCGGCCACTGTGGGCTATATGCTTATCCCCTTTTGGAAGATGCTCCACGAGCGGGGCGTCCATACGCTCCAGGCGGTAAACAAGGAGATGGAAAAGCTCCGTCCCTTAGGCGGCAAGACCAACCGTTTCCCCAAGCACATCATCCTGCTGGCCCGCAACAAGGTGGGCCTCAAGAACCTCTACCAGATGATCTCCGCGTCCAACCTGAAGTATTTCAAGCGGGTGCCCACCATTCCCAAGACGCTGCTCAACGAGCATCGTGAGGGCATCATCGTGGGCGCCGCCTGCGAGGCCGGTGAGCTGTTCCGGGCTGTGGCAGATCACAAGGATTGGGAGGAGCTCAAACGCATCGCCGATTATTATGACTACCTGGAGATCCAACCCCTTTGCAACAACGCCTTCATGCTGCGAAACGGCGACGTGCAGTCGGAGGAGGACCTGCGGGAATTCAACCGCACCATCGTGCGGCTGGGCGAGGAGCTGGACAAGCCCGTGTGCGCCACCGGTGACGTCCATTTCCTCAATCCGGAGGATGAAGTGTACCGGCACATTCTGCTGGCCTCCAAGAAGTTCCCGGACGCCAACGCGCCGCTGCCCATCTATTTCAAGACTACCGACGAGATGCTCCAGGAATTTTCCTATCTGGGCAAGGAAAAGGCCTACGAGGTGGTGGTGACCAACACCCGCCTGGTGGCCGATCAGATCGAAAACTTCGAGCTGCTGCCGGCGGAGCTGTTCCCGCCGCGCCTGGAAAACTCCGAGGAGGAGCTTAACCGCCTGGTGTGGGACAAGGTGCACGCTCTCTACGGCGAGGACCCGCCCAAGCTGATCGTGGACCGTCTGAATGTGGAGTTGGGCGGCATTTTGGGCAAGTACGATGTGGTGTATATGTCGGCCCAGAAGCTGGTGCAGCGGAGCCTGGAGAATGGCTATCTGGTGGGCTCCCGTGGCTCCGTGGGCTCGTCTCTCGTGGCCTACATGTCCGGCATCACGGAGGTCAACTCCCTGCCGCCCCACTACCGCTGTCCCAACTGCAAGCACAGCGAGTTCATTACCGACGGCTCCTATGGCTGCGGTGCCGACATGCCGGACAAGGTCTGTCCCGAGTGCGGCACCAAGTACATCAAGGACGGATTCGACATCCCCTTTGAGACGTTCCTGGGCTTCGGCGGCGGCAAGGTGCCGGATATCGACCTGAACTTCTCCGGCG
>CAUWEK010000122.1:0-5469 GCA_963557435.1 uncultured Dysosmobacter sp. | reverse complement strand
TCAGCGTGGGAATGGTGTGGTATCTTTATCTAAGTGAAACCCCCCGCTCCCACTTGCTCACAGCCGCCGTGGACACATGCAGCCGCTCTGCCAACTGCGTCTGTGTCATTTCACAGCGGCTGCGGGCCTCTTTTAAAAATGGCCCGAACGTCACAGGATCCATGCAGATCACCTCTGGGGCTATGATACCATGTTCCTGAGAGATTTGTAAAATGACCAGTGGTTGAATGGCGCAAAAATAAAGGACGATCCGCCTGTCATCCCCCGTTTAACTTGCGGTGCTCTGGACCGGGTAGTGAAAGAGCGGCTGCTGATCCGAAATCCAGCTGACAGCTGTGCAGTGCCGAAAGTCCAGCACCAGGAGATGAAGACACTGCAGCCGGAGGACCCGAAAGCCTACCCGGACGCAGCGAAGCGGCGGAACGCCCTGGCCATGTCCTATCTGGAACTGGTCAGCGGCATCCGCAAGGGCAAACTGGCGGCCCTGCGGACATCAAAACCGCCTCCGCCATGCTGGGACACTACGACGCAGGGTTCACCCTGCGGACCTACACCCACACCACCCGCCAGAAGCAGGACGAGGCGGCGCAGACCATGGGCAGCCTCATGGCGCAGGTGAGATAACAGCCTCAAAGGGAAGCAATCAGCGCACCGGTTGGGAAGCCGAGCTTCCCCGCCGGTGCGCTGTATCACTCCCGTGCGAGCCCAACAACGTGGGTCGCGCGGGAAAAGGAGGCACAGTGAAAGGAGCGAGCTTTGCCCCGACGGGCGAAGCGAGTGCTCTGGAACTTGTGCCGACGCGGGTCACGGTGTGGGTCTAGGCCTAACCGTCTTCTCAAAACAAGAACTTTTTACATAGCAAAACGCCCCGAAAACAGCTGTTTTCGGGGCGTCTCGTGGAGCTAGTGGGGTGACTCGAACACCTGACCTGCTGATTACGAATCAGCTGCTCTACCGACTGAGCTACACTAGCATATTGGGTTGAACTGTTCCATCTGTAAACCTGAACAACGGGTATGATACCACAATTTTTCCGCAGCGTCAACAGGAATTTGTACGTCCCTCTTCCCGTCATGCAGTCTCTTCGCATATTACAATTTGTATTTTTGCAAGAATGCTTGCATTTTTTGCCCCGGCATTTTTCGCTTTTTCAACGAGTTTCGACAGTTTTTCCCTGTCAATGACAAAAAACAGTAAAATTTTACCCGCTACATTTTTACAAAAATTATACCCTTTCCCAAAAATTCAACGATTTTTTTTGTGGTCAGCAACCCCTTTTAGTCTACGTAACTTTTTTCAAATCCGTTCTTTACCAAAAGTTATTCACATTCTCCACAAGGTTTTCCACATCTGTTTAATCATTGATATATCACGCTTCCAGAGAATATTGTATTTTTTTGGAATCCCCTGTGATGGGAGTTTCCCACATCTGCACCGCGGAAATTTATTTTACATAAAATGTTTACCATCCACACTTTCTCCGTTTGTTTTCGTTTTTTCCTCTGGACAAACCATTTTTTGCAAAGCTTTTCCGAGCTGCTTTCAAAAAAAGCAAGTCTGCCTCCTTTACATTCATTTTTTCTATTTCAAAATATACAAAAAAGGACGGCTGCTCACAGCCGTCCTTTTTTCCATTATTCACTGATATCCCGTGTGGCATAAGCGTTAAGCTCCATGCCGGCCGTGTGGCCCGCCAGAAACTCATAGTATCCCTGCGCGCCGATCATAGCGCCGTTATCACCGCAAAGCCGCAGAGGCGGCAGGTACAGCTTCAGCCCCCGCTGAGCACACGCCCGCTCCAGATCCGCCCGGATCACGGAGTTGGCCGCCACGCCGCCCGCCGCAGCGATGATGTTGTGCCCGGTGCGCTCTGCCGCCAGCATGACCCGAGGCACCAGTTCGTCGCTGACCGCCTGAGCAAAGTCCCGGGCCAAAGCCGCCCGGTCCAGCTCCTCGCCTACCTGCTGGGCATGGTGCGCCAGGTTCACCACCGCTGTTTTCAAACCGGAAAAGCTCATGTCCAGCTCCGCCCCGTCCACATGGGCGTGAGGCAGCTGGTACACGCCGCCCTTCGACCCCTGGGCCAGCTTGTCCATCGGGGCGCCGCCGGGATAGGGCAGCCCCAGTACCCGGGCCGCCTTGTCGAAGCACTCGCCGGCGGCGTCGTCTCGGGTAGAGCCCAAGATCTTCAGATCCGTATAATCCTGTACATCCACGATCAGCGTGTTGCCGCCGGAGATGGCCAGCGCCAGAAACGGAGGCTCCAGCTCCGGGAAAGCCAGGTAGTTGGCCGCGATATGGCCCCGGATATGGTGCACCGGGATCAGCGGCACTCCCAGGGCGTAGGCCACGGACTTGGCAAAGCTCACGCCCACCAGCACCGCGCCGATGAGGCCCGGCGCGTAGGTCACCGCCACCGCGTCGATGTCGGCCCGGGTACAGCCCGCCTGGTCCAGCGCCTGCTCTGTCAGGGCGGCAATGGCCTCCACATGCTTGCGGGAGGCGATCTCCGGCACCACGCCGCCATAGAGGGCGTGGAGGTCCGCCTGGGAGGCGATGGCGTCCGAGAGGATCTTCCGCCCGTCCTCCACCACCGCCACAGCCGTCTCGTCACAGGAGGACTCAAATGCCAAAATCTTCATGCTTCCACTCTCCTCTCACTCGTCCCAGGGCACTGCCTGAATGGGCGGCGCCTCCGGGTCCCGGGGGATCTGCACATAGCGGGCGTACTTTTCCGGGGAGAACCGGTTTTGATAGATAAAGCGGTGTTCGTTCATGAGTTCCGCGTCCGGGATCTCCCGGTCCGCCCAGTAGAGCGTTTTATAGTGGGCACCGAACATATCCGTGTCATAGCCTGCCGTGCGGGCGTGATTCCGGGCATAGAACCCCAGCCGCCGCCGGGCCATCTCCGGATCCGGGGCATGGATGGGAGCCTCGCTCTCGCCCAGGATCACATTGCCCGCTTCCCGCTCCAGCATCTTCTCCAGGATCAGGGCGCCGGTGCCGCTGTTGCGGCGCCGGGGACTGACGCAGAGGTAGTCCAGCAGCATCCAGCCCGGATGCCCCAGCCACAAAAAGCACGCGCCCACGATCTCGTCCCCGTCAAAGAGGCACCAGGGACGATACCAGCCGTCCCGCCACATCTCGCCGATGGCCCGCAGGGGCTTGAGCTCCGCCGGCGGGAACGAGGGGGTCAGATCATTGTGATAGACCGTCTCCACCTGCTCCCAGGTGGGCATCCGCAGTTCCATTGGTATCAAACTCCTTTGTCATGATCACCGCATCCTCCCGGGGATGCTCGTAGTAATTTTTCCGCCGGCCCACGTCCCGGAACCCAAGGCCCTCGTAAAGAGCCATGGCGGGAGCGTTGGAAGCGCGCACTTCCAGGGTCAAAAACGCCAGTTGGTGGGCCTTGGCAAAGTCCAAAAACACCCGCAGCAGCTTGCCCGCAACGCCTTTTCGCCGGTACTCCGGCCGCACGGCCACGTTGGTGATGTAGCCCTCGTCCAAAATCACCTGCACGCCGGCATAGCCTGCCACATGGCCCTCGCCATCCAATGCCACCAGCATGGCCGAGCAGTCGTTTTCCAGCTCCTCGGAGAGCATGTTTTTGGACCAGGGCGTGGAAAAGCACACCCGCTCCAGCTCCGCCACCTCGTCCAGGTGGTCGCCGTTCATGGGAACGATCCGTACATTCAAGGATGTATCCATCCGTAAGCTCCTCTCTTTCTCGTGGGCTTCAGCCCTTGGCCTCCAGCCAGTTTTTGCCCCAGTGGGCCTCGGCGGTCAGCGGCACCGACAGCGCCGCCACGTGCTCCATCTCCTCTTCCAGCAGCGCCGCCACCGCCTGGGCATCCTCCTCCGGACACTCCACGATCAGCTCGTCGTGGACCTGGAGCACCAGCCGGGCCGCCGGCTGCTGGGCGCGCAGCCGCCGCCACACGGCGATCATGGCCAGCTTCATGATGTCCGCCGCCGTGCCCTGGATGGGCATGTTCAGCGCCACCCGCTGGCCGAAGGCCCGCAGGTTGTGGTTGGAAGAATTCAGCTCCGGCAACTCCCGCCGACGGTGGAAGAGAGTCTCCACGAAGCCATTCTGCTCCGCCTGCTCCACCACCGCGTCCATATAGTGCCGCACGCCGGGGAACGTGGCAAAATAGGCATCCATATAAGCCTTGGCCTCCGCCACCGTGACGCCGATGTCCTGGCTCAGGGAAAAGGCGGAGATGCCGTAGACGATGCCGAAGTTCACCGCCTTGGCCTGCCGCCGCATCTCCGGCGTCACGTCCTCCCGGGCCACATGGAACACCTTGGCCGCCGTCTCGGCGTGGAAGTCTCCGCCGGAGCGGAACGATGCCTGCATGCCCTCGTCTCCGGAAATGTGGGCCAGGAGCCGCAGCTCGATCTGGGAGTAATCCGCGTCCACCAGGACGCACCCCTCCGCCGGCACGAACATGCGGCGGATCTCGCTGCCCAGATCCGTGCGGGTGGGGATGTTCTGGAGGTTGGGCTCCGTGGAGGAAAGGCGGCCGGTGGCCGTCACCGTCATCTGGAAGCTGGTGCGCACCCGGCCGTCCGGGTCCATGGCCTTCAAAAGGCCGTCGGCATAGGTGGACTTGAGCTTGGCATACTGGCGGTACTCCAGCACCTTCGCCACAATGGGCGCCTCATAGCGGAGTTTTTCCAGCACGTCGGCGTTGGTGGACCAGCCGGTCTTGGTCTTTTTCCCGTGGGGCAGGCCCAGCTTGTCAAAGAGGATCCCACCCAGCTGCTTGGGAGAGTTGATGTTGAATTCCTCTCCCGCCAAGGCATAGATCTCCTGCTCCAGGCGGGCAGCTCGCTCGGCCAGGGCCTCCCCGAAGGAGGAAAGCGCCGCCGCATCCACCCGGCAGCCGGCGATCTCCATGTCTGCCAGCACGGCGCAAAGGGGCATCTCCACCTTCTCGAACAGGTCCCACAAATTCTTTTCCCGGAGCTTTGGCACCAGTGTCTCGTAGAGGGCATCCACCGCCGCCGTATAACTGTCCAGGCTGGCCTGGGCCGCCGCGGCGTCCCCCAGCAGGGAGAAAGCGTCTTTTTCCAGGTGGACGGGCTTGGGCAGCTCCTGGTTGAAGTAGGTGACAAACAGCCTTCCTAAGTCATAGCTGCCCGCCGTGGCATCCAGCAAATATGCCGCCAGGGCCGTGTCGAAGCAGAAGCCCTCGATGGGCAGCTTGTTTTCCAGCAGCGTGCGCATCAGGTCCTTGACGTTGTGGGACACCTTTTTGATATCGGCAGAGAACAGGGCACGGAGCAGGGCGTTCCAGTCTCCCTGATACTGGTCAAACAGCAGCTCCGCCGTCAGGGCCGTACCCTCACCGGTCCGGCACACCACCGCCGCACCGGAAAGATCCGGCAGGGCCAGCACCGCCACATGATCCGCCTGGCGCCACAGCGAGAGCAGCTCCTCCGCCCGATCCGGTGCGGTCA
>CAUWEK010000121.1:0-5486 GCA_963557435.1 uncultured Dysosmobacter sp. | reverse complement strand
ACCCTTGCCATGCAGCTGGACAAGGAGGGCTTTTTGGAGGAGGAGGGCGTCCGCTTGCTGGGCACCGACGCCGCCGCCATCTCCCGGGCCGAGGACCGGGAGCTCTTCAAGGAGGCCATGGCGGAGATCGGCCAGCCGGTGATCGCCTCCGACATCGCCGAGACGGTGGAGGGCGCCCTGGAGGTGGCCGACCGCATCGGCTACCCCGTCATCGTCCGTCCCGCCTTCACCCTGGGTGGCGCCGGCGGCGGCGCGGCCAAGAACGCCGACGAGCTGCGCATCATCGCCCAGACGGGCCTGGACGCCTCGCCCATCACCCAGGTGCTGGTGGAAAAGGCCATCTTCGGCTGGAAAGAGATCGAGTTTGAGACCATGCGGGACTCTGTGGGCAACGTGATCGCCGTGTGCTCCATGGAGAACCTGGACCCCGTGGGCGTCCACACCGGCGACTCCATCGTGGTGGCTCCCACCCAGACCCTGGCGGACAAGGAATTCCAGATGCTCCGCTCCGCTTCCCTGGACATCATCACCCACCTTGGCATCGTGGGCGGGTGCAACTGCCAGCTGGCGCTGAACCCGGACACCTTCGAGTACGCGGTCATCGAGGTCAACCCCCGCGTGTCCCGTTCCTCCGCCCTGGCCTCCAAGGCCACCGGCTACCCCATCGCCAAGATCACCACCAAGATCGCCCTGGGCTACACCCTGGACGAGATCAAAAACGACATCACCGGCAAGACCTGCGCCTGCTTCGAGCCCACCCTGGACTACATCGTGGTGAAGATGCCCAAGTGGCCCTTCGACAAGTTTGCCGACGCCTCCCGGAAGCTGGGCACCCAGATGAAGGCCACCGGCGAGGTCATGGCCATCGGCCCCAGCTTCGAGATGGCCCTCATGAAGGCCGTCCGGGGCGCGGAGATCGGCCAGGATACCCTGAACCGCAAAAAGGACCCGGACGATGACGCCCCCATCTGGGAGCGGCTGCGCCGGGTGGACGACCATCGCCTCTTCACCGTGTTCGAGGCGCTCAAGTCCGGCGTCAGCGTGGACGAGATCTTCGCCATCACCCGCATCGACCGCTGGTTCCTCTCCAAGCTCAAGAAGATGGCGGACTTTGAAAAGGCCCTGGAAAAGGAGGGCCTGACGGCGGAGCGCTATGCCCTGGGCAAGAAGATGGGCTATCCCGACGCGGCGCTTTTGCGCCTCTCCGGCGCATCCGAGCTGCCCGCCCCCGCGGCCCAGGCCGTCTACAAAATGGTGGACACCTGCGGCGCGGAGTTCGACGCGGAGACCCCCTATTTCTACTCCTCCTTCGACCGCTTCTGCGAGTCCCGGACCTTCCCCCGCAGCGGACGGCCCGTCATCATGGTGCTGGGCTCCGGCCCCATCCGCATCGGCCAGGGCATCGAGTTCGACTACTCCTCCGTCCACTGCGTGTGGACCCTCAAGGAGCTGGGCTATGATGTGGTCATCGTCAACAACAACCCCGAGACCGTCTCCACCGACTACGATACCGCCGACCGGCTGTACTTCGAGCCCCTCTATCCCGAGGACGTGATGCACATCATCGCCGTGGAAAAGCCCGTGGGCGTGGTGGTGGCCTTCGGCGGCCAGACGGCCATCAAGCTCACCCAGTACTTAGACAGCCACGGCGTCCAGATCCTGGGCACCAGCGCCGAGTCCATCGACATGGCCGAGGACCGGGAGAGGTTCGACGAGCTGCTGGAGCGCTATTCCATCAAGCGTCCCCAGGGCCGGGGCGTGCTGGGCATGGACGAGGCGCTCCAGGCGGCCAATGAGCTGGGCTATCCTGTGCTGCTGCGTCCCAGCTACGTCATCGGCGGCCAGAACATGGTCATCGCCCACAACGACGAGGACGTGCGCACCTACATGGAGGTCATCCTCTCCGGCAAGATCGAAAACCCCGTGCTGGTGGACCAGTACCTCATGGGCAAGGAGCTGGAGGTGGACGTGATCTCCGACGGCACCGACGTGCTCATCCCCGGCGTCATGCAGCACATCGAGCGCACCGGCGTCCACTCCGGCGACTCCATCGCCGTCTACCCGCCGTTTTCCATCGGCGACAAGATGCTGGGCGTCATCATCGACTGCTCCGAGAAGCTGGCGCTGTCCCTGAAGACCCGGGGCCTCATCAACATCCAGTACCTCATCTACCAGGGCGAGCTGTACGTCATCGAGGTCAACCCCCGTGCCAGCCGCACGGTGCCCTACATCTCCAAGGTCACCGGCGTGCCCATGGTGGACCTGGCCACCCGGGTCATGGTGGGCCAAAGCCTCAAGTCCCTGGGCTACGGCACGGGCCTTTACAAGCAGCCTCCCTACGTTGCCGTGAAGGTGCCGGTATTCTCCTTTGAGAAGATCACCGACGCCAACGCAGCCCTCTCCCCGGAGATGAAGTCCACCGGCGAGGTGCTGGGCCTGGGCAAGAACCTCCAGGAGGCCATGTTCAAGGGTCTGGTCTCCGCCGGCTACAAGGTGGAAAAGGAGACCCGGGGCGGCGTGCTCATCTCCGTCAACCGCCGGGACCAGCCGGAGATCGTGGGCATCGCCCGCAAGCTGGACGACATGGGCTACAAGCTCTACGCCACCGACGGCACCGCCCACGAGATCTCCCAGCTGGGCACCGACGTGGAGGTCGTGGGCAAGCTGGGCCAGGACAACCGGGTCTTTGAGATGCTGGAGCAGGGGAAGATCGACTATGTGATCCTCACCGGCTCCACGGAGCCCGCCTACATCCGGGACTTCATCCACCTCAACCACCGCTGCGTCCAGCTGGGCATCCCGTGCCTGACCTCTCTGGATACGGCGGGTGCCCTGACGGACATTCTGGCCTCCCGCTACAACCAGCAGAACACGGAGCTCATCGACATCTGCCACCTGCGCACGGAGCGGCAGAAGCTGCGCTTTGCCAAGATGCAGACCTGCGGCAACGACTATATCTTCCTGGAGAACTTCCACGGGGAGATCACCTGCCCCGAGTCGCTGTGCGTCACGCTGTGCGACCGGCACTACGGCATCGGCGCCGACGGCATCATCCTCATGGAGTACTCCGCCAAGGCCGACGCCAGAATGCGCATGTTCAACGCCGACGGCAGCGAGGGCGCCATGGCGGGCAACGCCCTGCGGTGCATGGCCAAGTACCTCTACGACAACGACATCGTGAAAAAGGAGGTCCTGGCCATCGAGACGGGCACCGGCGTCAAACAGGTGCAGGTGTACACCACCAACGGCAAGGTGACCTCCGCCTGCGTGGATATGGGCTATGCCACGCTGGATACGGCGGCCCTGCGCTTCACCATCCCGGAAAAGACCGTGGTGGACTATCCCGTGCGCATCGGCGGACGGCCCTATAACATCACCTGCGTGGATATGGGCAACCCCCACTGTGTGGTGTTCTGTAACCGGGTGGACGCGGTGGATATCGACTTCATCGGCCCCCGGTTCGAGCACGCGCCCTATTTCCCCGAGCGCATCAACACGGAGTTTATCCGGGTGGTGAACCCCAACACCATCAAGATGCGGGTCTGGGAGCGGGGCAGCGGCGAGACCCTGGCCTGCGGCACCGGCGCCTGCGCGGCGGTGGTGGCCGCTGTGGCCAACGGCTACTGCGCCAAGGACAGCGATGTGACCGTCCGGGTCAAGGGCGGCGATCTGGTGGTCCATTACACCGATGAGAAGGTGACTCTGACCGGCGACGCAAAACTGGTCTATACCGGCGAGATCGAGTATTAAGAGCGATCAGCAAAGACGCCCCGGCATCCCACAGGATGCCGGGGCGGTCTGCCTATTATATGAAGATTTCCCGGGGAAAAGGAAAGAGATCAGCTTTCTTTTTTTCGTAAAACATGATATAATTATTCATAAATCAACACGATCGGGGAGAACTGTGATGGAAAAAAGACCCACCCAGGCCTGCCATATGCCCCGGATCGGGATGCGCACTTTGAAGACGGCTATCGCCGCTGCCCTCTGCGTGCTGATCTATTACTTTCTGGAGCGGAGCCCGGCCTTTGCCTGTATCGGGGCCATCTTCGGCATGGGCAGCGATTTGAGCGACTCCAAGCGCCACGGCGGAAACCGGCTGTTTGGCACCATCATCGGCGGCCTGCTGGGTATGGCCTTGTTCCGGATCTATCTGATCTTCCACCCGGAGGGAGGACACTCTCTGCTGCTGGTGCCGCTGATGTTTGTGGGAACGGTGCTTTTGATCGTGCTGTGTCAGATCTTCTGGGTGGGGGGCGTTCAGCCCGGCGGCGTGGTGCTGTGCATCATCCTGTTCAACACCCCGGTGGAGAGCTATGTCAGCTATGCCCTGAACCGCATTCTGGATACCGGCGTGGGGGTGGTGGCGGCGCTGGCGGTGAATAGCCTGTTTCCCGGCGGGTTTACCTTTTACACGGCGGAGCGGTTCTACAACCGGCTCCGGAGAAGGGGCGCCAAAGAACTTCCCGAACAGACCAAAGCCGATCAGGATTCCCAGGCCCAGGAGAGGGGAACAGAGTGATCAAAAAACCGGCCCCCATCCTGCGTGGATGGGAGCCGGTTTTTCCGTTGAAATGGATCAGAAGCCGTACCAATGGGTCATGGCGTCCACATCCTCCCGGGGAGTGACCACCTGGTTGGCGGGGAAGCTGTCATCGGGATAGCCGATGGCGATGCCGCAGGCGAAACGCTTGCCGGCTGGGAGGTCCAGCTGCTCCCGGATGCCCCGCTGGTACATGATGGCCTGATACTCCACGCAGGTGCCAAGGCCGAATTCCATGGCTGCCAGACAGAGATTCTGAGCGATGGTGCCCATCTCAAAGCGGTGGGACATCTCGTCCCAGTGCTCGTCCATATAGAGCAGGATCACGGCGGGGGCGTCAAAGAACCGGAACCCCCGCTGGAGCCACCAGTGCCGCCGTTCCCGGTCGCCCCGCTCGATGCCCATGGCTCCATAGAGCTGCTTGCCCACGACTCTGGCCCGGTCCAGGCCCACGCCTTCCAGGGGGACGTCGGGATAGTCCGGCTCCCGGTCTGCCTCCAGGTCCTCAATGTTGGCCCGGCGCAGGGCCTCCAGCGGCTCCCCGGTGACGATGGCAAACTCCCAGGGCTGGGTGTTTTGGGCGGAAACGGCCCGGCTGGCCAGTTCGATCACCCGGCGCAGGGTCTCCTGGGGGATCGGGTCCGGACGAAAGCCCCGGATGGATCTTCTCTGCAAAATGGCGTTGGTGAGTTCCATATCGTATCTCCTCTCAAAGTGGATTGACTGCGGATCGACTATGAGGTGACTGTACCATATTTTTGCGCCCAGGGCAAGACGGAAAAAGCAGCCCCGCTCCTTTCCGGAGCGGGGCTGCAGCGATTTGTGGAACTGGAATTACTCAGCGTCCTTGATGGCGGCCTGAGCGGCGGCCAGACGGGCGATGGGCACCCGGAAGGGAGAGCAGGACACATAGTCCAGGCCCGTGCGGTGGCAGAACTCCACG
>CAUWEK010000120.1:0-5566 GCA_963557435.1 uncultured Dysosmobacter sp. | reverse complement strand
TGCTAATAGCATTTTGAAATGGCCCCTGGAAGCCCTCTGTCACAAGGGGTTCCTGCTAATACCTTGCTAATACGACATTTGAAAAGCCGTTGTAAGGCAGCATATTTCAGGGGAATTTGTGCAAATTGACCTGCCTCCAGGCAGCACAATTTGCGAAGAAACAACACGGGAAGATATGATATGAACAATTTACGAAATGGTACGCCGTACTCCTAAGCGGTAGGCCACCAGTTAGAATCCGGTCAGGGGTGCCAGAAAAGAGCCGGTGTAAACCAAATAATTTGGTTTACACCGGCTCTTTTTATCTTTTCTTGCAGAACGCTCTGCTCAAGAAAGCGTCTTATCATAGGCGATCTTTTCGCCTCCCTGAAACACGATCACGCCGCAGCGGGCAAAGCCGTTCTTCTCCAGCACATGCTGCATGCGCAGATTAGGCGGCGCCGTATTGATGCGGATACTCCGCACCCCTTTGACCCGGCACAGCGTATCGATCAGCGCAAAGGCCTCACCGGAAAAGCCCGTTCCCTGGAACCGCCGGGCAAACGCCATCCGGTGGATGACCGCGTAGGGCTCTGCCGTGTGCCACTGCCCCACAATGGAGTCATAGGCCGGCTCTCCGTCAAATCCCACGCTCACATATCCGGCGATCTCTCCGTCCGCCCGGATGAGGTAGCCATCTCCGGCGCGGATATCCTCTCGGATCACATCCAGATTGGGGTAATCCTTGGTCCACTGGACGAATCCCTGCTCCTGCTGGAAGGCCCGGCCATCCTCTATGATCCCATAGCACACCGCCGCTTCTTCCATTTTAGCCCGTTCCAGCGTATTCATCCGCCGCGCCTCCTTCCCCATTCATCGGCCTACTGCTTCACGTCAGGATCTTGTCGTAAGCGATCTTGCCGCTCCCCTGAAACACCACCACGCCGCAGCGGACGAAGCCGTTCTTCTCCAGTACGTGCTGCATGCGCAGGTTGGGAAAATCCGTATCCACCCGGATATTTCTCACACCCCGGTCCCGGCACAGGGCCTCGATCCGGGAAAACGCGGCGTCCGCCAGTCCCCGGCCCCGAAAGGCCCGGTCAAATGCCATCCGGTGGACCACCGCATACGGCTCCTTTGTCCTCCACGCGCCGTCAATGGTATCATAGGCCGGCTCTCCGTCAAAGTCAATGCACAGATACCCCGCCACCACACCGTCTATCTTGACCGCGTAACCCTTTCCGCACGCGATATCCGACCGAAGGGTTTCCAAGTTCGGATACCCCTCCGTCCACTGGACAAAGCCCTGCTCCTGCTGGAACGCCCTGCCGCTGTCCACCGCCTTATAGCAGTCCGCAAGTTCCTCCATAACCGCCAATTCCAACCGGATCATTTTCTGCTCCTTCCGCCCGCGCCGCTTCCTCCACAGGCCCTTGCGCGCGCTATTGTTTTCCTATACAATAGCACCCAGGCAAAGTTAAAACAATTTCAAGTTTTTAAATGTAAACTTCAATATTTTTTAAGTATCAGGAGGCGGGCATGGAACTGAAATACCTGCACACGTTTCGCACGGTGGTAGATACGGGCAGCTTTGCAAAGGCAGCGGAGCAGCTCAGCTACACCCAATCCGCCATCACCTTTCAGATGGGGCAGCTGGAGCGGGAGCTGGGAGTTCCCCTTTTTGAAAAGCTGGGGCGCAGCATGTCCCTGACCCAGGCAGGTGCGCTGCTGGTCCCCTACGTGGATGATGTCCTGAATTCACTGGAAAAACTCCGGGCTTTTGAGGATGATCTGGCCGCATGCCGGGGCACGCTCCGTGTAGGCGTGGGCGAGACGCTGCTTTGCTACCGCATGGGCCCTGTTCTGAAGGCATTTCACCAGGCAGCGCCCCGGGCGCAGCTGCACCTGCGCTCCATGAACTGCTACGATATCCGCAACGAACTGCTGGAGGGCACACTGGATCTGGGCGTATTCTACGAGGACGTGGGCGGCTTTGGCTCCAACCTCACCACCTACTCCATGGGAACGTACCCTCTGACGCTGGTAGCCTCACCAGAGACAAAACAGCGCTGCCCGGATTTCATCACCCCGGACCGGACCATCCCCGTCCCCTTTATCATCAACGAGCCAAACTGCATCTTCCGCCAGATCTTCGAGGAGTACCTGCGCGCCCGGGACATCCGGCTGGAGCACACCATCGAGCTTTGGAGCATTCCCACCATCAAAAACCTGGTAAAGAGCAATGTGGGCATCTCGTTCCTGCCTGTATTCGCGGCAGCGGAGGAGCTGGCCTCCGGCGAACTGACGGAAATCCCCACCGCACTTGCGGGCACCACCATCTCCGCCGTATGCGCCCACCACAAAAACAAGTGGCTCAGTCCGCTCATGGAGTGCTTCATCCGCCTGTGCCGGGAAGCCGCTCCATGAAGTGCACACAAAAAAGACACGGCTCACGCCGTGTCTTTTCTTTTACCGCGCCACTGCCACAGCAGCGCGGGCACGCATCAGATCCGCCGCGTTGGGGTGGCTGCGGGCCTGGTCGAAGTTTTCCAGCATGGCCTGCCGACGGGGGCTTTCCTCCATGGCCTCATACCGCTGCCGGACAGTCTCCGGCATCTTTCCCTGGCACATAAAGCGCCCGATCTCCACCGCGCTCTCTGGCAAGTTTTTTGCAGCAGACGCCAGGATCTGGTCAAAATACGTCTGGGCGCCGCCAAAGCCTGCGGTGCCGAACAAAAATACCCGTTTACCCTCCAGTGTGGACAAAAAGGCGGCGCTGGCCCCATCACAGGTGCCCTTATCCGTCCAGAAGCCCACATAGAGCGTATCCGCCTTCAACGCCTCTGCGTCGGGCATGCCGAAATACACGCACCCGTCGGTGCCCAATTCCTCCCGGATGGCCTTTGCCAGAAGCTCTGTGTTTCCGGTTTTGCTGCTGAATACCACAGCGTAACTCATACTGCTGCCTTCCTTTCATAAATACAGTGGACGCCCTGGTGGGCCATCATGCCGCCAAGGCACGCCTTGTTGCACCGCACACAGCGGTGGATCTCCTTCTCCCGCCCGGAAAAGACCTTCTCCGGCCACGCCGGGTCCGCAATGAGCTGGCGGCTCATGGCCGCGCAGTCGATCCGCCCGGCCGCGATCTGATCGGCAATGAATGCCGGGTCGCTGAGTCCGCCCACACCGCAAACGGGCAGTTTCGTCAGGGCGCGGACCTGGTCGCAATATTTCAAAAAGCAGCCCTGCCCCTGAAAATACGGGTGATTGGCCGGCGGGATCGTATCCGTGAGGCTGCCGTGGTTGGCCAGCGTCACATGGAAGCTGGTGACGCCCGCCCGCTCCAGCAGCGGCACAAAGATGGGCAGCTCCGCCTCCACCACGCCGGCATTGCCATAGTGGGGATCCTCCTGGCGGACGGCCAGCTTATAATCGATGGGCAGGTCCGGCAGGCGGCGGCGGATGGCGCTTACCGCCTCCACCGCAAACCGCGCCCGGTTTTCGGGGCTTCCGCCGTAGCAGTCCGTACGGAAATTATAGACTGTGGAGCTGAAGCTGCCGCACATCCGGTCCCCGTGGACCTGCACCATATCAAAGCCCGCCTTTTTCGCCAGCACCGCCGCCTCTCCGAACGAATCGGCAATGGCCGCCGCCTTCTGAGCAGGCATCCGGGTAATGTAGGGCCCTACCTCCTGGTTCAAAAGGGGCCGCAGTTCCTCCATGGTGATGCGCTTGGTCAAAACCCCCGGTACATATTTCAGCATGGCCTTCACGTTGGAGTCCGACTGGTGCAGCTGGGCGCAGACCAGGCAGCCCTCCTCATGGATGGTCCGGGTGAGCCGGGCATACCAGGCAAATCCCTTCTTGGAATAGAGGGACGGCCCGAAGCCGTGTTTGCCCACCGGCACATCGCCGATGATGATCATGGCGCAGCCGCCCGCCGCAATGGCCCGCAGCCGCTCCAGCTGCTCCTCCTGGGAAAGCCCCAGACTGGTGGGGGCAAAGATCACCCGGTTTTTCAGTTCCAGTCCCCCATAGTTCACGGGGGTGTTCAAAATCTCATACATCAGGTCTTATTCGCTTCTTTCCGCTTGATTTTCCCCAAAAGATGCAGCAATTGTGCCTGTTCCTCCGGCGTCAGCGCCGCCAGAGCACTTTCGTCCCAGTCATAGAACACCTGGTGGCTGACGGCAAAGGCCTCCTGCCCCCGCTGGCTGAGGGCCAGATGATAGGCCCGCCCGTCCTTCTGCCGGGACAAAAAGCCATCCTCCTCCAGCCGCTTGATGCTGCGCTGGGAATAGCCCCAGTCCAGCCCCAGTGCTTCCGTCAGCTCCGCCTGGGTGCAGTCCGGATGCCGCCCGACATACAATATCAAAAACAGCGCGCCGAAATTGAGTCCCAGTTCCTGGAGCCTGCCGGCCGTGTAGGCGGCAAAGCGCTTATAAAACACGGTGGCATAATAGGCAAATGTCTGCATCATAACGTTCCCTCCGTCACTTGACTTTATCAAGTATAAATAACCAGCTTGACGAAGTCAAGTGTTTTTCTGCTTTTTTCACGCGGTTTTCCGTTGCCCCCTGTCCCCGGGCATGGTATGATGGATTTGTTATAGAAGTTTTTTTCTGAGCCGTGCAATAAAACGGCTTTTTGTTCCGTTAAAATGGTGAAACAGGAGGAACGCCATCATGTTTTTCATGACTGTGGCATCGCCCGCTCCGCAGGACGGCGCCTTGCTGGACAGCTGCATCGCCCGCATCGCCGCCGGTGAGCAGGAGGCGATGGGCGAGCTCTATCACAAGGTCCGGCCCGCGGTTTACGGCTTTGCCTTATCCATCCTAAAAAACGCCCATGACGCAGAGGACGTCCTGCAAGATACCCTTTTGCAGGTCTGGCAGGCAGCGGGGAGCTATCACTCCCACGGCAAAGCCATGGCCTGGCTCATGACCATCACCCGCAATCTCTCCTACGACCGGCTGCGTCAGCGGGCGCGGACCGAGTCGCTGGGGGATGAGGACTGGCTGGAACAGCTGGCAGACCGGCCCGCCGTCACCCATGAGGACCGGCTGACTCTGGCGGCGCTGCTGGAGGATCTGAACCAGGATGAGCAGCAGATCGTCACGCTCCACGCCCTGACCGGCCTCAAACACCGGGAGATCGCGGCGCTTTTGGAACTGCCCCTGGCCACCGTGTTATCCAAATACGCCCGGGCGCTGAAAAAATTACAGCACGCATGGAAGGAGGCGACCTGACAATGGATGAACAGCAGATGGAACAGCGGATCCGCACCGCCATGGAACACGCGGCACCGGACTGCCTGGATCAGGTCCTGGCCTCCTGTGCCGGAGCGGAGCGCAAGGCCGTCATTCCCTTCCCTGCCAAGCGGCCCAAACGGCGCTGGGCTTCCCTGGCCGTGGCCGCGGCGCTGGCAGTCATGTGCTGCGGTGCCGGGGTACTGCGCTGGATGGGGCTCAACAAAGTGGACTCCATCGTGACGCTGGACGTGAATCCCAGTCTGGCCATGGAGGTCAGCGCCCGGGAAAAGGTTCTGGATGTGACCGCCCTCAACGACGACGCGGTGACCATTCTG
>CAUWEK010000119.1:0-5607 GCA_963557435.1 uncultured Dysosmobacter sp. | reverse complement strand
AAGCCCATCTCGTTGTTGGTGCCGTAGGTGATGTCGGCGGCATAGGCCTCCTGGCGCTGCTTGCTGGTCAGGCCGTGGACGATGAGGCCCACCTTCAGACCCAGGAAGCGGTGCACCTTGCCCATCCACTCGCTGTCGCGCTTGGCCAGGTAGTCGTTGACGGTGACGATATGGACGCCGCGGCCCGTCAGCGCGTTGAGGTAGGCGGGGAGGGTAGCCACCAGGGTCTTGCCCTCACCGGTCTTCATCTCAGCGATACGGCCCTGGTGCAGCACGATGCCGCCCACCAGCTGTACCCGGTAGGGGCGCATGCCCAGCACGCGGTCGGCGGCCTCCCGCACGGTGGCGAAGGCCTCGGGCAGGATCTGGTCCAGGGACTCGCCGTTTTTCAGACGCTCCTTGAATTCCGCGGTCTTTGCCTGGAGCTGGGCGTCGGTCATGGCCTTGTACTCGTCGGCCAGGGACTCGATCTTGTCCACAATGGGATAGATGGACTTCAGCTCCCGGGAGCTGTAATCGCCAAAGATTTTTTTCATCAGACCCATAATATTGTAAACATCCTTTCCGATTTCGGCTCTTTCCTGAAAAAGGGAAGAAAAATCTGCAAAAAAGCAAATGTAGCATACCACAAGTGCCTGCAAATTGCAAAGAAAAAAGGGGGGACGCGAAAAAAATTAACAATTGCACGCCGCATGTTCCATAGCTGTCAGAGAGATGGGGAGGATTTTCGTCAAAATGACGGCTCCATGGACTCGTCCAGCAGCATCCGCACCCGGCTTTGGACCGTGCCCTCGCCGGTACTGGCGTCGTAGTCCACGCTTACCAGGCGGACGCCGGGTAGCTTCCTTTGCAGCGCGGCGTACTGCCCTTTGCCGAAAATGTGGCCCGGCAGGCAGGCGAAGGGCTGGACACAGAGGATCTTGCGGCAGCCCTGGCGGGCCCAGCCCGCCGCCTCGGCGGCGATGAGCCAGCCGTCCGCCACGGTGACGTTCAGCGGCGCAAGGCCCACCGACTCCGCTTTGAGCCGGGGCAGGGGAGGCAGTGTCCGAAAGCCGCCGCCGCGCAGGATATCCACCAGATCTTGTTGGAGTGCCGCCGCGGCGCAGCGCACGGCCCGGTAGGCGGCCCGGTGGGCGGCGGGGCCTTTGAGGGTACGGGTGTCCATAAAATAGAGGGATTGCCAGGTGAGCCCGCCCACATGGACCCGGCAGCCGTTTTGGGCCAGGTAGTCCCGCAGGCCCCAGTTGCCAAGGCGGCAGTTTTTCGTGTAGAGTTCGCCCGCCACGGCCACGTCCTGCACCGGGCGGTCCACCGTCTCCAGGCGGCGGAAAGAGTCCGTGATCTCCTCGCAGCGGCGGAGGATCTCCCGCCGGGAGGGCACGTGGGTAAGCTGTGCCCCCAGCTCGTCCATCCATTCGCTCCATAGGGCCAGGGCGGCGCCGGGACGCGCTTCCAGAGGGCGGGTCTGGTCCCGGGCTACGGCCAGAGCATCGCCCCACACGGCGGCGGCCAGGGCCTTGCCCACCATGGCCGGATGCAGCGTCAGCCGGTCGGGCCGGTCGATGCCCCGGATGTTCAGGGAGACCAGGGCCGTTGCCTGGTAGCCCGCCCGGTCCAGAGCCCGGCGCAGCAGGCGGATGAGGCACGAGCCCCGGCATTCATCGCCCACCTGCCCCACCAGCACGCCGCAGCGGGCCGGATCATAGCGCCCCGAGCCCAGGGCGCGGAGGATCTGCCCCGCGATCAAAATGGCGGGGTAGCACATTTCGCTGTGGATATACCGCAGCCCCAGGTCCGCAAGGCCTGCTTCCGGGGGCAGCAGGATGGGCTGCCAGCGGTCGGAGTCAAAGGCGTGGCGCAGCAGGGGGAAGTGGTCGTCCAGAAACGAGGGGATCAAAAGCGTGCGGGGAGCCATAGGCGCACCTCCCTGTCCGGGGAAAAATGAATAAGATCAGTATACCCGTCCCGGAAGAAAATGACAAGCCGGGGCGGGGGAAAACGCCGATTGTGCTTTAGGCACCGGCGTGGTACAATAGAAACAGAAAATAGTGCCCCCGGCGGGCGCGGATATAAAGGAGGTCTCCTTATGAAGCTGAGCTTTTTCGGTGCGGATCAGTGTGTGACCGGCAGCTGCCACTGCCTGGAGGTCAACGGCAAGCGCATCTTAGTGGACTGCGGACTTCAGCAGGGACGGGACGAGGTGTCCAATGAGGAGTTTCCCTTTGCGGCGGGCTCCATCGACTACCTGCTGGTGACCCACGCCCACATCGACCACTCCGGCCGCATCCCCATGCTCATCAAGCAGGGGTTCCAGGGCCGCATCCTCACCACCCGGCTGACGGCGGAGCTGCTGGACATCATGCTGCTGGACTCCGCCCATATCCAGGAGCAGGACGCCCAGTGGAAAAACCGCAAGGGCGAGCGCTCCGGCGCGCCCCATGTGGAGCCTCTTTACACCATCGAAGATGCCGAGCGGGTGCGCCAGTATGTGACCACCTGCGAGTACGGCCAGGTCATCGACCTGTGTCCCGGCGTGGAGGTGGAGTTCGTGGACGCTGGGCACCTGCTTGGCTCCGCGTGCATCGCCCTGGAGCTGACCGAGGGAGAGGAGAAGCGCCGCATCGTCTTTTCCGGCGACCTGGGCAACATCAAGCAGCCCATCATCCGGGACCCGGTCCACTTCCGGGGCGCGGACTATGTGGTCATGGAGTCCACCTACGGCGACCGTAACCACGCCGAGGCCTGGAGCTATACGGACGATCTTGCGAAGATCATCGACGAGACCATGGCCCAGGGGGGCAACGTCATCATCCCCTCCTTTGCCGTGGGCCGCACCCAGGAGCTTTTGTACTTCATCCGGGAGATCAAGGACCGCCGTCTGGTGCGCTCCAACCCGGATTTTGCCGTGTACATCGACTCGCCCCTTGCCAAGCGGGCCACCACCATTTTCACCGGCGACCTCCACGGCTATCTGGACGACGACGCCATGAAGCTGGTGAAGGACGGCACCCACATGTTCAACTTCACCAACCTGCGCATGACGGAGACCAGCGAGGAGTCCAAGGCCCTCAACGAGGACCGCACCCCCAAGGTCATCATCTCCGCCTCCGGCATGTGCGACGCCGGCCGCATCCGCCACCACCTCAAGCACAACCTCTGGCGAAAGGAATGCACCATCGTGTTCGTGGGCTACCAGGGTGAGGGGACGCTGGGCCGCCACCTGCTGGACGGGGCCAAGAGCGTGAAGCTCTTCGGCGAGGAGATCGCCGTCAACGCCAAAATCGTGAATTTCCAGGGCCTTTCCTCCCATGCCGACCGGGACCACCTGCTGGGCTGGATCAAGGATTTCCAGTCCCCGCACCCCACCCATGTGTTCGTGGTGCACGGCGACCGGGAGGTGGCGCCGTACTTTGCCCAGTCCGTGGCGGCGCTGGGCTTTGAGGCCCATGCGCCCCAGTATACGGAGGTCTATGACCTCATCACCAACACCCAGCTCTCCCCGGGCTATCTGCCCGAGCGCAAGACCAAGAGCTTCGGCGGCGGCGCCAAGGCAACGCCCGCTTACGAGCGTCTGGTGGCTGTGGGCCAGATGGTCATGGAGTCCATCAAGCGCTCCAAGGGCCGGGACAACAAGTCTTTGGCCAAGTTCGCCGATCAGCTGCGGGCTTTGCTTGAAAAGTGGGAGAGCTGACCTACCAGAGCGTGCGGGCCAGCTCCAGCGCCGAGAGGAACATGGCCTCCAGCTCCGCGGACTGCCGCTGGGCCATGGCATCCTGATATTTTTCCAGGGTGTCCCAGCTGTCACCGGAGAGCTTTTGCCGCAGCACGCCGCCCAGGCGCTCCGTCAGGGCGGTGAGCTGGCGGTAGTCCCGGTCCGCCGAAAGGCGGGCGGTGAAGCCGGTGTCTGTGGTGTAGTCGTACAGACATTGCATGAGGTCTGTCATAATAACACCCCCAATAAGAACTTTGTGTTCCTATTATAACAGGAACACAAAGTTCTTGCCAAGGAGCATGTATGGAAGTTTTTGCAAACCGATTGAAAGAATTGCGAACGGAGCGGAAGATTCCGCAAAAGGAACTGGCAGAGCGCCTGGGCGTGACTGTCAGAGCCTATCATTACTATGAAGAGGGAAAACGCTATCCTGATTTTCAGGGATTGCTGACGCTGGCGGATTGTTTTCAGGTATCCCTGGACTATCTGGTGGGCCGCAGCGATCAGCGTTAAGAGGAGAAAGACATGGAGAAGTTGAAAACGGGCGGCGTGTACACCGGCACCGTGGAGGGATACTCCAGCGAGGGCCTGGGCATCGTGCGGCTGGACGGAGCGGTGGTGTTCGTGCCGGGCACCGTCCGGGGCGAGACGGTGGACTTGAAGATCACCCGGGTCATGAAGACCGCGGCGGCGGGGGAGCTGGTGCGCGTGCGCACACCCTCGCCGGAACGGGCGGAGCCGGAGTGCCCCCACTTCGGCGTTTGCGGCGGGTGCGACTTCCAGCACCTTAGCTACACGGAGGAGCTGTGGGCCAAGCGGCAGCGGGTGCAGGACGCCCTGGAGCGCCTGGGAGGCACGGATCTGCAGGTGGAGGAGATCCTGGGGGCCAGAAACCCCTTCCGCTACCGCAACAAGAGTCAGTATCCCGTGGGCGCCGACGGTACCGTGGGCTTTTACCGCGCCCGCAGCCACCAGGTGGTGCCCATCCAGCGCTGCCTCATCCAGTCGGAGGTGTCCGACAAGACCGCCCAGGCGGTGCGGGAGTGGATGCGCCGTTATAAGATCAGCGCCTACGATGAGACCACCGGCAAGGGCCTGGTGCGCCACATCTATGTGCGGGTGAACCGGGCGGGACAGAGCCTTTGCTGCGTGGTGGCCAACGGCCGCCAGGTGCCCCGGGAGCCGGAGCTGGCCGCCTATGTCTGCGCCGCCGCGCCGGGGACGGTGGGCGTGGTGCTCAATACCAACACCCGCCGGGGCAACGTGATCCTGGGGGACCGCTACCGCACCCTCTGGGGTCAGGACTTCCTCATGGACACCTTGTGCGGGCTGGAGTTCAAGCTCTCCGTGCCGTCTTTTTACCAGGTGAACCGGGACCAGGCAGAGGTGCTGTACCAGAAAGCGCTGGAGTTTGCGGGCCTGACGGGAAAGGAGACGGTGCTGGACCTGTACTGCGGCACCGGCACCATCACGCTGTGCATGGCGGGCAGCGCCGCGCGGGTGCTGGGCGCGGAGATCGTGCCGGCGGCCATTGACGACGCCCGGGAAAACGCCCTGCGCAACCACATCGACAACGCGGAATTTTTCTGCGCCGACGCCGCCGACATCGCTGCCAAGCTGGAGCGGGAGGGGCTGCGGCCGGACGTCATCACCGTGGACCCGCCCCGCAAGGGCCTGAGCGAGGAGGTGGTGGCCTCCGTGGCGGGCATGGGGCCCCGCCGGGTGGTATACGTCTCCTGCGACCCGGCCACGCTGGGCCGGGACATCAAGCGCTTCGCCGGGCTTGGCTACCGGGCCGTCCGGGCCTGCGCCGTGGACATGTTCCCTGCCACCTGCCATGTGGAGACGGTTGTCTTGCTTTCCAAGGGTGAGGTCGACTCGAAAAAGATTCGGGT
>CAUWEK010000118.1:0-5686 GCA_963557435.1 uncultured Dysosmobacter sp. | reverse complement strand
GGATCACGTTATCATAGATGAGCTTGAAGTCGCCGTTCTGCATGGGCACTGTGGAAGTATACAGCGGCTGCCACCAGGCGCCGGCCAGCAGCGGCGTAGTCGCATTGCCGTCCGCGTCCACCCGGTCGTCGTACTTCTTGGCATAGTCCTCCACGATGCCGTGGAAGGCCTCCTTGTCGGCCACCGTTTCAAATTCCAGCTTCATGTCGTACTCCATGGCGTAGCACAGCCAGCGGCCGCCTTCGATGGCCCGCAGCTCATAGGTGGGCGTGGTCTCCACCTTGGTGGGATCGCCCCAGTCGGTCATATACTCGTAGATGGACACCTTGGGCTCCATCTGCACCTTGGCGTCGATGCCCTCGCTGTTCAAAAGGCCGATCAGCTGCACGGCGTGGGTGATGTCGCTGTGGCCATACTGCAGGGTGTACTCCGGCAGGAAGTTGGCGTTGTAGCCGTCATACTTCAGGTTGAAGCCGGTGCTGGCCCCCTGGATCACCAGCTGGGCGCCCAGCTCGGAGAGCGTGGCATCGTCAAAGTTGGCAAAGGAGTTCCAGGTGGACTGGATCTTGGCGTAGATATCCGGATCGCTGGCCATGCCCAGGTAATTGCGGCCCTGGCCGGAGATGTTGACCGCGGCCATCAGCATGTCCGCAGCGGTGTCAGCATCCAGTGCCGCGCCGAAGGAATAGGTGGACATGGCGATATCCGTATCCAATGCGCAGGCAACATAGGGCGCATACGCCTCGGCCACGCCGGTGACCCCGTAGGCCGCCAGGCGGTCTGCCGCCTTTCCGGTGTCCACAGGCGCCGTGTAGGTCAGAGCCAGCTCCTCCATACCCGCAGCGCAGACCGCGGCCTTGGCCGCCTCCGCCACGGTCAGCGTGCCGCTGCCGCCGGTGGCGCTGCCGCCGATCTTCTTCAGCGCCGCGTCAAACTCCGCCCGGGTCACCTGGGCAGAGAAGGGCGCAATGTCAAAGTAGGTCTCCAGATACTCCTCGTTCTTCTCATCCGCCTCGTATCCGCCGATCCGTACCGCCTGCGCAGCGCTGTCCCAGACAACGCTCTTGCCCAGCGCCTCGCTCAGCGCCCGGGCAGGCACATAGGTGGTCCCTTCCGTGGAAAATACATCCACCGTTTTTCCGGTGGCATCTTTGGGCTGGAGCTTGCTGTCATCAAGAACAATGCCGATGCCCGACTTGACCTCAATGGTCTTTTCCACCAGGCTGGCACCTGCCGGGAAGGCCATGGCCAAGACCAGAACGGCCGCCAGCACTCCGGTGAAAATCCGCGGATGTTTGCGCATAAAGATTCTCCTTTCTTATGTAGGCAGCTGCGCTGCCGGTGCTGCTCCGTCAGGAGCCGGATATCAGCAAAAATGCCGCTTCGCCGGGAACTACGCGCCATTGCGAAGCGGCATCTTGCCGTTACTATTGATTATACGGGATTTAATGGAAAAAACAAGGAAAATTTTCTTTTTGCGCTTACTTGTGGTAGAGCTTTTTTGTCTCATACCGGGGCTCGCAGCTGACCAGAATGCCCAGCCGCCGCAGCAGGTTCTCATCCACCTCGCTGAGCACCACGGTGAAGTGGGCGTCGCAGCCCCGGAGCTTGGGCAGCTGCTGCTGGGCAAGCTCCGCCAGAGGGTTGGTCAGGGCGGAGATGGTCAATGCCATGAGCACCTCGTCCGTGTGGAGCCGGGGGTTCTTGTGGCCCAGGTACGCCGTTTTCAGCTTGCACACGGGCTCGAGCACCTGGGCGGAGATCAGCTCGAACTGGTCGTCGATGCCGCCCAGGGCCTTGAGGGCGTTCAAAAGCAGGGCAGAGGCCGCGCCCAGGGTGTCGGAGGTCTTGCCGGTGATGACCCGGCCGTCCGGCAGCACCATGGCGCCGGCGGGGCCGCCGGTGGTCTCCGCCTTCAGAAGGGACGCGGACACCGCCGGGCAGATCTCCGGCGTGACGCCAGCCTGCTGCATGACCAGCTCCAGCTTGCGCACCGGCTCGTCCCCGCTCTTGCCCTGGAGCCGCTCCACGCAGGCGGTGTAGTACCGGCGCAGGATCTCCATGCGGCTGGCGGCGCAGCAGGCCGCGTCGTCCACGATGCAGTTGCCCGCCATGTTCACGCCCATGTCCGTGGGGGACTTGTAGGGGGACTTGCCCTGGATCTTTTCAAAGATGGTGCTCAGCACCGGGAAGATCTCCACGTCCCGGTTGTAGTTGACGGCGGTCTTGCCGTAGGCCTCCAGGTGGAACGGGTCGATCATGTTCACATCGTTGAGGTCCGCCGTGGCCGCCTCATAGGCCAGGTTCACCGGGTGCTTGAGGGGCAGGTTCCAGATGGGGAACGTCTCGAACTTGGCGTAGCCGGCGGTGATGCCCCGCTTGTTGTCGTGATAGAGCTGGGAAAGGCAGGTGGCCATCTTGCCGCTGCCGGGGCCCGGCGCCGTCACCACCACCAAAGAGCGGCTGGTCTCGATATAGTCGTTTTTGCCCAGGCCCTCGTCGCTGACGATGTGCTGGACGTCGGAGGGGTAGCCGGCGATGGGATAGTGGCGGTAGCAGCGGATGCCCAGGGCGGTGAGCCGCTTCAAAAAGGCGTCCGCCGCCGCCTGGCCGCTGTACCGGGTCATGACCACGCTGCCCACATACAGCCCCAGCTGACGGAAAATGTCGATCAGCCGCAGCACGTCGTCATCATAGGTGATGCCCAGATCGCCCCGCACCTTGTTCTTTTCGATATCCGAGGCGTTGATGGCGATGACGATCTCCACATCGTCGCTGATCTGCTGAAGCATGCGGATCTTGCTGTCCGGCTCAAAGCCCGGCAGCACCCGGGACGCGTGGTAGTCGTCAAACAGCTTGCCGCCGAATTCCAGATACAGCTTACCGCCGAACTGGGCAATGCGGCGCTTGATCTGCTCGGACTGGGTGGTCAGGTATTTCTGGTTATCAAACCCGATGGCTCTCATAGGTAACGCACGACCTCTCCTTATATTTTCTGCAAAAGTATATCACAGCCCGCCCTGTTTGGAAAGGACTTTGTCCGGCGGCGGGCGCCGAAAAAAAGGTCGACCTATTAGGGAAATTTATTCCCGGTATAACGACTTTGTTCTTTACTTATGAAAAAACACCCGATATAATAGGTTAGGTTGGGCGCTTATGGCCCAATACATTACACCCGTAAATGTAAAACCGGGAGGGTTTTTATTATGTCAAATTGCGCCATCGTAGGCATCAACTGGGGCGACGAGGGCAAGGGCCGCATGGTGGATCTGCTCACCAGCGACTATGACGTGGTCGTCCGCTACCAGGGCGGCGGCAACGCCGGCCACACCGTGGTCAACGAGCTGGGCAAGTTCGCCCTGCACCTGTTGCCCTCCGGCATCTTCCGCAAGGGCGTGGTCAACATCCTGGGCAACGGCGTGGCGCTGGACTGCGAGAGCCTGTGGACGGAGATGCAGGACGTGGCCTCCAAGGGCGTGTCCATTACCCCCGAGAACCTGAAGATCAGCGACCGTGCCTCCTTGCTGCTGCCCTGGCACCGGGATCTGGACGGTCTGGAGGAAGCGCGCCTGGCCGACAAGAAGTACGGCTCCACCAAGCAGGGCATCGCGCCTTTCTACTCTGACAAGTACCAGAAAAAGACGGTCATGGCCGGCGAGCTGCTCTATCCCGAAAAGCTCTGGGAGCACCTGGAGGGCATTCTGGAGTGGAAGAACCTGATCCTCACCAAGGTATACGGCGCCAAGCCCTATACCATGGACGACCTGAAGGCCTGGGTGGCGGACTACGGCGAAAAGATCAAGCCCTTTATCTGCGATACCGGCGCCTTTTTGCGCGAGGCCAGCAAGGCCGGCAAGTCCATCCTCTTTGAGGCCCAGCTGGGCTCTTTGCGGGACCTGGACTACGGCATCTACCCCATGACCACCTCCTCCAACGCCATCGCCGCCTACGCCCCCGTGGGCTCCGGCTATCCCGAGGCCAAGATCGAGAAGGTCGTGGGCGTGGTGAAGGCCTACTCCTCCTGCGTGGGCGAAGGCCCCTTCACCTGTGAGTGGTTCGGCGAGGAGGCCGAGCAGCTCCGTCAGGCCGGCGGCGAGTACGGCGCCAAGACCGGCCGTCCCCGCCGGGTGGGCCCCATCGACCTGGTGGCCACCCGCTATGGCGTGCAGTGCCAGGGCGCCACGGACATCGCCCTGACCAAGCTGGACGTGCTCAGCTACATGGACGAGATCCCCATCTGCGCCCACTATACCCTGGGCGGCGAGCAGATCGACTACTTCCCCTTCCCCGCCGTGCTGCCCGACGCCAAGCCCGTGTGGGAGTCCATGCCCGGCTGGAAGTGCGACATCTCCGGCGTGCGCAAGTGGGAGGATCTGCCCCAGGCTGCCCGTGACTACGTGGAGTATGTGGAAAAGGCCATCGGCTGCCCCATCACCTACGTGTCCGTGGGCGCCGAGCGGGACGCCATCATCCTGCGGTAATGATTCAAGGGGGAGCAAGCTCCCCCTCGATCTCCCCCACCACCAGTGACATCGGTCACTGGTGAACGCGCCCAAGGCGCTTGAGTCAAGGAGTTTTTGTCAGGTACATGCCCCGACAAAAACAGATTCCATGATGGCTCTGATCCAATCGCTTCGCCTCCGGCGAAACCGACGATCCCTTCGGAGGCACCCGCCCGGGTGCCTCCTTACTTTTGAACGGAAGAAAGGTGGCATTGCCATGTCCAAAGACCGCTACGAATCCCCTCTGGCGTCCCGGTACGCCTCCGCGTTCATGCTGCATCTGTTCTCCCCCGACATGCGCTTCCAGACCTGGCGGCGTCTGTGGGTGGCCCTGGCCCGGGCCGAGCACAACCTGGGTCTGCCCATCACGGCCGCGCAGGTGGCGGAGCTGGAGGCCCACATCACCGACATCGACTATGAGACCGCCGCCCAGCGGGAAAAAGAGGTCCGTCACGACGTGATGGCCCACGTCTACACCTACGGAAAGGCTGCCCCCTCTGCCGCCGGCATCATCCACCTGGGCGCCACCAGCTGCTATGTGACCGACAACGCCGACCTTGTCATCTACCGGGAGGGCCTGCGGTACCTGCGGGGCCAGCTGCTGGCGGTGGTGGCCAACCTCAGCCGCTTCGCCGAGACCTACAAGGCCACCCCCACCCTGGGCTACACCCACTATCAGCCCGCCCAGCTGGTGACCGTGGGCAAGCGGGCCACCCTCTGGATGCAGGACTTCCTGGCCGACCTGGAGGAGCTGGACTTCGTTCTGGACAACCTGAAATTCCTGGGCTGCCGGGGCACCACCGGCACGGAGGCCAGCTTCCTGGACCTCTTTGACGGGGACGAGGCCAAGATCGACGAGATGAACCGGCAGATCAGCGCCGAGTTCGGCTTTGACAAGTGCTTCGACGTGTGCGGCCAGACCTATCCCCGGAAGGTGGACAGCCGCATCCTCTCGTGCCTGTCCGCCATCGCCCAGAGCTGCTACCGCATGGCAAACGACATCCGCCTCCTCCAGCACGACCGTCAGGTGGAGGAGCCCTTTGAGAAAAACCAGATCGGCTCTTCCGCCATGGCCTACAAGCGCAACCCCATGCGCTGCGAGCGCATCTGCTCCCTGGCCCGGTACCTCATGGCCGACGCCATGAACGCCCCCATGACCGCCTCCGTCCAGTGGATGGAGCGGA
>CAUWEK010000117.1:0-5744 GCA_963557435.1 uncultured Dysosmobacter sp. | reverse complement strand
TGGCGGCATAGCTCAGTTGGCTAGAGCATGCGGTTCATACCCGCAGTGTCCCCGGTTCAAATCCAGGTGCCGCTACCAATCCATGAAGCGCCGTCAGGCGCTTCATGGAACCAAACCTGGCCCGTTGGTCAAGTGGTTAAGACACGGCCCTTTCACGGCTGTAACATGGGTTCGAATCCCGTACGGGTCACCATCCCGTAAGACGCCGTGACAGCACGGCGTCTTATGGGGGATAACAATTGCATATCCGTTTCGGAGGCTTAGCTCAGCTGGTTAGAGCGCCTGCTTCACACGCAGGAGGTCACTGGTTCGAGTCCAGTAGTCTCCACCAAAAAGAACCTGATTTCAAAGGAAATCAGGTTCTTTTCTTTATTTGCCGAGAAAAAATTTGTTTATATTTTCAGCTTTTTCTCCGACCAATACACTGACCAATACGGCGATAGCAGCCGATAGAATGGGACAGTACCGGGCGGGAATTTACCCGCCCGGTGCTGCCGTGATGGTTATTTTGACGGTTACATATCTCCCATCATATCCGTCGCCTCCTGCATCGTCTCCGGCGCGGCGCGGAGCATGGCCGCGATGAGATCCACATACTTCAGCAGCTCTTTCACGTTCTGAAATGCTTTGCTATCAGATAGAGGGAGGGCACTTCATTTGATGGCGGGACGTTTTTCAAATATTTTCCCGTCGCGAAATGATCCCCTTTATAAATTGTTCGCGGTGTTTTGGAAGGGAGTCATAGGGATTGACAATCTGCCATCTCCGGCGTATACTTACCTCAATTGAACAGGAATCTTCAGGGCGGGGTGCAATTCCCCACCGGTGGTACAGCCCACGAGCCGCAAGGCATGATTCGGTGAAACTCCGAAGCCGACAGTACAGTCTGGATGAAAGAAGATCGCAGAACGCGGGGACATAGTCCCGGCGCAAATGGATTTGCTCTGGAATGGGATCATTCCGGAGCTTTTTGTTTGCGCCGGGGGTCTTCGGCATTTGCCAATGCTCTGAACCTTGGTTCAGAGCATTTTTGTTTTTAGGGAGGAAGCCTATGGATGATTTTGTGTATATGCGCCAGGCAGTGGCACTGGCCCGGCGGGGTACGGGGTGGACGGCGCCCAATCCCCTGGTGGGTGCCGTGGTGGTCAAGGACGGCGCGGTGATCGGGCGAGGCTATCATGCCCGCTGCGGCGGTCTCCACGCAGAGCGGGCGGCGCTGGCGGACTGCACCGCCTCGCCCCGGGGCGCCACCATGTATGTAACGCTGGAGCCCTGCTGTCACCAGGGCCGCCAACCCCCCTGCACCGACGCTATTTTGGCCGCCGGCATCGCCCGGGTGGTGGTGGGCTCTGATGACCCCAATCCGCTGGTGGCAGGCAGGGGACTGGAATTGCTCCGGGCAAACGGCGTAGAGGTGGAGACCGGGGTCCTGCGGACGGAATGTGATGCCCTGAACGACGTCTTTTTCCACTACATCCGCACGAAGCGGCCCTATGTGGTCATGAAGTACGCCATGACCATGGACGGCAAGATCGCCACCCGCACCGGCGCGTCCCGGTGGATCACCGGGGAGGCGGCCCGGCGGCGGGTGCACCGGGACCGCCACCGCTACACCGCCATCATGGCGGGGGTGGGCACGGTGCTGGCGGATGATCCTATGCTCAACTGCCGCATCAAAGGCTGCAAGAACCCGGTGCGCATCATCTGCGATACCCGCCTGCGTACGCCTCTGACCAGTCAGATCGTCCGCACGGCCGGGGAGATCCCCACCATCCTGGCCACCTGCGCAGATCCGTCGTTGTACGGGCCCTATCTGGATGCGCGCTGTCAGGTCTGGACCCTGCCGGAAAAGGACGGCCATGTGGACCTCTGCGCCCTGATGGAGCGGCTGGGCGCTGCGGAGATTGACAGCGTGCTGCTGGAGGGCGGCGGCACCCTGAACTGGGCGGCGCTGGCAAGCGGTATCGTCCAGCGGGTGCAGGCCTATGTGGCACCCAAGCTGTTTGGCGGCGACGCAAAATCTCCGGTGGAGGGGCAGGGCGTGGCGCTGCCGGATCAGGCTGTGGCCCTGAAGCATACCCGGGTCAGCCGGGTGGGCGAGGATATTTTGCTGGAGAGCGAGGTGGATACGGATGTTCACGGGAATCGTTGAGGAGATGGGAGTCATCCGCTCCATTCGGCGTGGCGCCAGCTCGGCCGTGCTGTCCATTGCTGCCCGGACGGTGCTGGAGGATCTGAAGATCGGCGACAGCGTGGCGGTCAACGGCGTGTGTCTGACGGTCACCAGTCTGGATGACAGCGGCTTTACCGCCGACGTCATGCCGGAGACCCTCCGCCGGTCCTCTCTGGGAGCGCTGGGCCCGGGGGGACGGGTGGATCTGGAGCGGGCCATGGCCGCCGCCGGCCGCTTCGGCGGTCACATCGTCTCCGGCCACATCGACGGCACCGGCCGTATCGCCGCCGTCCGGCCGGAGGACAATGCGGTGTGGTATACGGTGGAGGCAGCGCCGGGACTGCTGCGCTACATTGTGGAAAAAGGGTCCATCACCATTGACGGCATCAGCCTTACGGTGGCGTCGGTGGAGGCGGACCGGTTTTCCGTCTCCCTGATCCCCCACACCGCCCGCTGTACCGTGTTGGGGTACAAACGCCCCGGGGACACGGTGAACCTGGAGACGGACATCATTGGAAAGTATGTGGAAAAACTGCTGCGCCCGGCGCCGGAGACGGCGGCCCGGGGCATCACCCTGGAATTTTTAGCGGAAAACGGATTTTGATCCGGTGAAGGAGGAACAGCGTCATGCAACAGCAAATCTGCACGGTGGAGGAGGCCCTGGAGGAACTGCGGTCGGGCCGCCTCATCATCACCATCGACGACCCGGACCGGGAGAATGAGGGCGACCTTATCTGCGCGGCCCGGTTTGCCACAACGGAAAACGTCAACTTCATGGCAGTCCACGGCAAGGGCCTTATCTGCACACCCATGAGCGAGGAGGTGGCCGCCCGGCTGGGGCTGGAGCAGATGGTCAAGGTCAACACGGACAACCACTGCACCGCCTTCACCGTGTCCATCGACCATGTGGATACCACCACCGGCATCTCCGCCGAGGAGCGGGGCTACACCTGCCGCAAGTGCGTGGACCCGTCCACCCGGCCCGGGGACCTGCGCCGGCCCGGCCATGTGTTCCCGCTGGTGGCCCGGCGGGGCGGCGTGCTGGTGCGCAACGGCCACACGGAGGCCACGGTGGACCTGTGCCGCCTGGCGGGGCTGGAGCCCTGCGGATTGTGCTGCGAGATCATGCGCTCCGACGGCACCATGATGCGCACTGCCGAGCTGCTGGAAAAGGCGGCGGAGTGGGGGCTCAAGGTCATCACCATCAAGGCCCTTCAGGACTACTGCCGCCTCCACGACAAGCACGTGGTGCGGGAGGCAACGGCCAAGATGCCCACAAAATACGGGGACTTTCAGATCTACGGCTATGTGAACGACCTGACGGGGGAGCATCATGTGGCCCTGGTCAAGGGCGATATCGGCGACGGCCGGGACGTGCTGTGCCGGGTGCACTCGGAGTGCCTTACCGGCGACGTGTTCGGCTCCCGCCGCTGCGACTGCGGCCAGCAGCTTGCCGCCGCCATGAGCCAGATCGAATCGGAGGGCCGGGGCGTGCTGCTGTACATGCGCCAGGAGGGCCGCGGCATCGGCCTGATCAACAAGCTCAAGGCCTACGCCTTGCAGGAGCAGGGCTTTGATACCGTGGACGCCAATGTGAAGCTGGGCTTTGCGCCGGATCTGCGGGAGTATTGGACCGGTGCCCAGATCCTGCGGGATCTGGGGGTGCGCACCATGCGGCTCCTCACCAACAACCCAGACAAGGTCTACCAGCTCTCGGACTTCGGTCTGGAGATCGTGGAGCGGGTGCCTATCCAGGTGGAAGCCACCCGGGAGGACCTTTTTTATCTGCGCACCAAGCAAAACCGCATGGGACACTGGATCCACTACTGAGCTTACAGAATCGTATTTCGACCATAAGCAATAAGGAGGAACTGTACTATGAAAATCTATGAGGGAAAACTGATCGCTGAGGGCATCCGGGTGGGCATCGTTGCTGCCCGGTTCAATGAGTTCATCGTCTCCAAGCTGCTCAGCGGCTGCGAGGACGGATTGCTGCGCCACGGCGTCCGGCCCGACGACATCGCTGTGGCCTGGGTGCCCGGCGCCTTTGAGATCCCCCTGGCAGCGGCCAAAATGGCGGGGAGCGGCAAGTACGACGCGGTCATCGCCCTGGGCGCCGTCATCCGGGGCAGTACCAGCCACTACGACTATGTGTGCAGCGAGGTGTCCAAGGGCGTGGCCAGCACGGCACTGAGCACCGGCGTGCCTGTGCTCTTCGGCGTGCTCACCACGGACACCATCGAGCAGGCCATCGAGCGTGCCGGCACCAAGGCCGGAAACAAGGGCGCCGAGTGCGCCCAGGGCGCCATCGAGATGGTGAATTTGTTCCGGGCCATGGAGGCATAAAGCAAGCGTATCGGCCGCGTCAACAGGATATTTGAGCCTCTGTCCCAAACCGTGCCCTGTTCTGGAAACGAGACAGGCAGCAGGCAACACGAACGGCGGAGTGGATAGCAGATCCTTTTGGCCAAAAGGGGAGAAAAGGGCGGGACGGCCCGTTCTTTCCTCCCCGGTCGGATCTTCACACGCAGGAGGTCACTGGTTCAAGTCCGGTAGTCTCCGCCAAAACAAAAGCCTCAGCGTCTTGCGGCGCTGAGGCTTTTGTTTTGGCGCCTGTCCTGCCGCCGGGGGTCGGTTGACAGAAATGCCCGGCCGGCGTATGATAATAGCAATTGCTTTGAGATACATATAGAAAAAATCAATCGATATACAGGGGACGGCCCTGCCGCCCCTTGGGGAGATGCCTATGGATATCCGACAGATCAATTATTTTGTGGCCGTGGCCCAGAACGGCAGCTTTTCCAAGGCGGCGGAGATGCTCTCGCTGTCCCAGCCCACCTTATCGCTGGCGGTGAAGAAGCTGGAGGAGGAGCTGGGGGTAAAGCTGTTTTACTCCTTTAACAAGCGCCAGGAGCTGACGGATGAGGGCGTGGCTCTGCTGGAGAGCTCCCGCCATCTGCTGGATGCCTACCAACAGACGCTGGAAAATGTGAAAAGCAGCCGAAAAAGCCGCTCCGGCTCCTTCATTCTGGGCCTTTCCCCGCTGTTCGGCGCCTGCTTTTTCGGCGACCTGATCCCCAAATTCAACCAGGAATACCCCAACATCCAGATCACCATGATCGAGGACGGCGCCTATAAGATCGACGAGCGGATCGCCAACGGTCAGGTGGACATCGCCGTGACGCTGAAAACGGAGCGCCTGTCCACATTCAACAACTGCCACTTCACCACCCAGCGCAACGTGGCGCTGCTCCACAAGAGCCATCCGCTGGCGGGGGAGAAGAGCCTCACGGTGGCGCAGCTGCGGGAGGAGGCGTTTGCCATCTTCAGTCAGGATTTCATCCTGCACCGCCAGATCGTCTCCGCCTGTCACAGCGCCGGCTTCCGGCCCAAATTCGCCCTGCTGAGCAGCCAGTGGGACTTTATGGTGGAGCTGGTGGCCAAGAACCACGCGGTGTCCATCCTGCCCAAGCCGGTGCTGGACAAGCACCCGGACCCCAATGTGGTCTGTATCCCGCTGACGGACAGCATGAAATACTGGGACATTGCCCTGGCATGGAACAAGAACCGG
>CAUWEK010000116.1:0-5774 GCA_963557435.1 uncultured Dysosmobacter sp. | reverse complement strand
CCTTGGCCCGGGTCATGGCCACGTAGCAAAGCCGCCGCTCCTCCTCCAGCTCCTCATGGTCGTACTGGGCGGAGGAGCCGGGAAAGATCCCCTCCTCCATACCCACCACATACACCGTGGGGAACTCCAGGCCCTTGGCGGAGTGGACGGTCATCATGGTGACGCAGTCGTCCCCGGCTTCCACGCTGTCCAGATCCGTATAGAGGGCGATCTCGTTCAGAAAGCCGGAGAGAGTGGCATCCTCCGGGTCCTGCTCCAAAAAGCCCAGAATGTTGGACTTGAGCTCCTGGACGTTTTCAATACGTCCCCGGCTCTCCAGGTCGTTTTTCTCCTCCAGCGCCCGGACATAGCCCGTGCGCTCCAGCACTTCGTCGTAAAACTCCGGCAATGCCAGCTCGCCGCCGGCCCGGCGCAGTCCGTCGATGAGGTCGGCAAACTTCATGAGCTTGGACGCGGCGCTCTTGAGCTCCGGAAACAGGTCGGCATTTCGGAGGATCTCGTAAAGGGACGCGCCCTGGGCCTGGGCCAGCATGGCCACCTTGTCCACGGTGGCGGCGCCGATGCTGCGGGCGGGCACGTTGATGATCCGCCGCAGACGCAGATCGTCCATGGGATTGTTGAGCACGCACAGATAGGCCAGCATGTCCTTGACCTCCGCACGGTCAAAGAACTTCATGCCGCCCACGACCTTATAGGGGATGCCGTTGCGCTTCATGGCGTATTCCAGGGCGTTGGACTGGGCGTTCATCCGGTAGAGCACCGCCGTATCCCGGAACTTGCGGCCCCGGTTGACGCCCATGAGGATGTCCCCGGCCACGAAGTTAGCTTCGTCTCCCTCGTTGAAGTTGGTTTTGACGGTGACCTTCTCGCCGCTGCCGTTGTCCGTCCAGAGTGTCTTTCCCTTGCGGCCCTCGTTGTTGCGGATGACGGCGTTGGCCGCGTCCAGAATGTTCTGGGTGGAGCGGTAGTTCTGTTCCAGCCGGATGGTACGGGCAGCGGGATAGTGCTTCTCAAAGTTCAGAATGTTTTCGATGTTGGCACCCCGGAAGCGGTAGATGGACTGGTCATCATCGCCCACCACGCAAAGGTTCTCCCGTCCTCCGGCCAGAAGCCCGGTCAGCAGATACTGGAGGTGGTTAGTGTCCTGATACTCGTCCACCAGCACATAGCGGAACTTGTTTTGATAGTAGGCCAGCACCTCCGGCTCCTGGCGCAGCAGCGTCACCGTATGGAAGATGATGTCGTCAAAGTCCAGGGCGTTGGCAGTGCGCAGCTTTTTCTCATATGCCTCGTAAATTTTGGCGATGCGGCTCATCTTCCAGTCGTTTTCCCCGCTGTGGGCCTTGGAAAATGCCTCGGGTCCCTGATAGGCGTCCTTGGCGGCGGAGATGACGGAGAGCACGCTGCGGGGATTGAAGGCCTTTTCATCCAGATTCAGCTCTTTCAAGATGTCCTTGATGACCCGCTTGGCGTCGTCTGTATCGTAGATCGTAAAGTCCTTGTCGAAGCCGATGCGGTCGATGTCCCGCCGCAGGATCCGCACGCAGGCGGAGTGGAACGTGGAGGCCCACACATCGTTTGCCTGGGGGCCCAGCCGGGCGGCCAGACGGTCCTTCAGCTCCCCTGCCGCCTTATTGGTAAAGGTGATGGCGATGATCTCCCAGGGACGGGGCACGTCCACCGCGCAAAGGCGCACGGCCCGCCGCCGCTCCTCCTCGTCCGTCTTGTCCGGGTAGGTCTCCATGATCGCATGGTCCTCCTCCGTGGCCCATGGGGGCACTTCGTCACAATCACTGCCCCGGCCATAGGTCAAAAGGTTATATACCCGCTGGATCAGCACGGTGGTCTTGCCGCTTCCGGCACCGGCCAGCAGCAAAAGGGGCCCCTCGGTGGTCATGGCCGCCTGGCGCTGCATGGGGTTGAGCCGGGCAAAGTCCCGGGCGATGACGGCCCGCCGGGCCGTGATGTAGCGCTGCTCAAAATCAGTCATATGTTCACCAGATTTCTAAAGTCTCGAGGGTTATTTTACGGCAAAACCGCCGCCGGGTCAACCGGGAAAGAGACCGTTTCCGTTTTGTAACGAATTTGTGGTTGACAAATGTCTACCTATTTGATACAGTCAAATCAGAAAATGGTAGACATTCGTATACCAAACAGGAGGTGAACGAGATGCAGGTCAATTTATCCGACAGTGAGTGGAAGCTGATGAACCGACTTTGGGAGCAGTCTCCCCGCACCATCATGGAGCTGACCGCCGCGCTGCACCCGGAGACCGGGTGGAGCAAGAACACCGTCATCACCATGCTCTCCCGACTGGAGGCCAAGGGCGCCGTCCGCTACGAGGAGGGCGGCCGGGCCAAGCGGTACTTCCCTGCTGTTGCCCGGGAGGACGCGGCCCTGGCGGAGACGGAGAGCTTTTTGACCAAGGTCTACGGCGGGAGCCTTGGGCTGATGGTCAGCAGCCTGGTGGACAGCCGCTCGCTGACAGAGGCGGACATCGCGGAGCTGACGGCTATTTTGGAGCGCGCGGGAGGTGAGCAGGCATGAAAGAGATTTTGATCACATCCTCGGTTTTGATCCTGGTTCTGCTGGCGCTGCGGTGGGCATTCCGCAGCCGCATTACCCGCCGGGCCCAGTACGCCCTGTGGACGCTGGTGCTGGTGCGGCTGCTGGTGCCCTTTTCCCTGCCGGGGACGGACTTTTCCGTGCTGACGGCGGCGCAGCCCGTGGAGCGGCAGCTGGCCGACCGGGCGGAGGCCATCGGGGACCGGACGGTATTTACCTGGGAGCCCACCGAAACGGACACAACGCCGGTTCAATTCCCGGCGCAGGCAGTACCGGATGCCCCTGCCGCCGAGACCGGCACGGCGGCCCAGACGCCGGACACGGAGCGCTACGCCTACCCGGTCATCGCACAGAAGACGCTGACGCTGGGTGCCCTGCTGCCGTACATCTGGTATGCCGGCATGGCGGTGACGGGGCTCTGGTTCCTTGTCTGCAATCTGCGGTTTTGGCAAAAATTGCGTAAAGGAAGAATGCCTTACACAGTAGACGGATGCAAATATCCCGTCTATCTGGTGGAGGAGGGACTTCCCTCTCCCTGTCTCTTCGGCCTGGTCCGCCCGGCCATCTATCTTACATCGGAAGCGGTTTCTACTCCGGAACGGATGCGGCATGTGATCGCTCACGAGAGCGCCCACGCCCGCCATGGCGATCCCCTGTGGTCGCTGCTGCGGTGCGTGTGCCTGAGCATTTATTGGTTTGACCCGCTGGTGTGGATCGCGGCGGCCGTGTCCAAGACAGACTGCGAGCTGGCCTGCGACGAATCGGCCATGGCGTCCTTGGGCCAGGCGGAGCGCATTGCCTACGGCAGGACGCTGCTGGCCCTCATCCCTGTGCGCCGGGGCCCGGCCAATCCCCTGCTGACCGCCACCACCATGACGGCGGACAAACGGCACCTGAAAGAGCGCATCGTGCGCATCGCGGAAAACCGGCAGACCCGCACCGCGGCCCTGTTTGCGGTTCTGGCCCTGGCGGCGGCCGTGTGCGCCGTCACCTTCACCGGCGCGGCCTCTGAGAAAAACCGTCCCCTCACCGGCGACGAGCTGGCTTATTTCAATGAGAAATTTTTCAACAACGACGCAGAGGGTATGCACATCCACAACCAGTTCTTAACTTCCCTTTATGAACGGCCGGAGGACATCGACCTCTTCGAGCTGTTCTACTGCGGCACCGGCATCTCCGAGGAAGTGAGCGACGGGGAGCTTTTGCTGGTGGGAAGCCTGGATGCAAACGGTGTGAAGATCTGCGATACAGACAGGCTGCCTGTGGCGGACATCGATACCGTGCTGCTGGAAAACACCGGACTGACGCTGGATAAGACCAGCAAGATCGGCATGGAGTACTTCCAATACCTGCCGGAATACGAGACCTATTACCATAGCCACGGGGACACCAACTATTTTCACAGTGTCCGCGTCACCGCCGGAGAGCGCCAGGGGGATACCATCCGGCTGTACTACCCGGACAATTTCGCTCGCTATCCGGACTATGACTGGCTGTGCGTGACGCTGGAGGTGCAGGAGGACGGAAGCCTTTGGTTTGTCTCCAACCTGCCCTCCGAAAAGCCCGCCATTGCCACCGTCTACCCGGAGGGCGATCCGGCACTGTCCATCTCGCTGGAGGACGCGGTTCCCTGCGTGCCGGTGCCGGTGAACGTGACGCGCCGGCAGGACGACTGCGCCGACCGGGGCTATGGCATCCGCATCACCACACAAGGCGGCGAGGAATACAGCTTCCGGCCTTACCTCTCTACCGACGGGCATGTGTACGCCGCCGTGATCTACGACGAGGCTGCAGGCCGGGACGGCATGGCGGCGTGGGATGCGGGTTGCTTCTTTACCTATCCGGAGGACAGCGACGTGGACCGCCTGACCATAGACAGCTTCTCCCTCTTCGGCTATACCGGTGTGGTGGTCTCCTATGAGGACTACGTTACCGGCAGTGCCGAGACCGGCGGGTATAAGGCTACCCACTACGACTACTACGCCGTGTCCGATGACGGCACCATCACCTTCCTGTTCCGGGCCTACGGAACGGAACAGCCCCAGGCCATGGACCTGAACGGCGACGGCACCGACGAGCTGACCGCTGCCACCGGCGTCACTGCGCAGCTGCTTTTCCAGCGGGACGGGACGGTCTATGAGGCGGACATCGCTGCGCTGCTGGAGACGGCCTGGCCGGAGGCGGAGCACCTGGAGTTCAACTGGTGGGACTTCAGTCATCGGTGCCTGGAACTGTGGGGAAGTGTCCCCTTTACAGGACATGAGGATGCTGATGCTACCGGCACTGCCTGGCGTCAGGTGTATTTCGACGGGGAAAATCTGCTGGTCTACAAGGACAGCACCACCTATACCGACCATGTGGCGGACGGTGTCGACGTACCGGACGAGGTGCTGGATGCCGCCCGGGACAAGGTGTACGCCTATATGGAGCAGTTCCAGGGCATGGCCTGGAACGAGGACTACACGGCCATCGACGCTTCCCCGGAGTGGGACGACTGGCGCATCACCTCGCTGGAGCTGGTGGACGAGGCACCTGCCTATCCGGAGCTGGGGATCAAGGTCTATGGGCTGGGTTTTGAGCTCCACACCCCCATTCCGGAGCGGGTCATGACTGCCGGCGGCACCTATATCGACGAGGACGGCTGGGTGGGCGGCATGTATGTGGAGTCCCCCTACCTGGTGTTCCACACCATGACCAGCAGCGGCCCCACTTTGCTGGAAAACGACATTCCCTCGGATGTGGGAAACACCAGCGACAGCCCCGTATTTGCCGCCTGCCTCGCGCAGACGCTCCTGGAAAACGGCCTGCTGACGCCCTCTCAGATCCGGGACGTGGATCTATATTATCTCTTCTACAACAATCAGACCCGATTCCTCAACCTGATGGGCACCTATGACGCCCAGGAGCAGGACCACGCCATGCAGGCGCTGGCGGCCTGTGCCGCCGCCATGGCGGGACAGGAGGATGGAGATCTGCTGGAACGAGGCTTGCAGAATCTCGCGTGGAACTCCACCGCTCTGACGGCGGAGGGCCGAGGGGCCTACGAGCGGCTTTTGAGCGAGGTGGAGCGGCGCGCCGCAGTGGATGCTGCGGCAGCACAGGCTGCCGTTCAGAGCGACTACTCCCCCGCCGACGTGGCCTTTTTCGGCCAGCCGCTGACCCTGGACCAGGACCCCATGACCTATGACGAGCGGATTGCCTGGTGCCAG
>CAUWEK010000115.1:0-5856 GCA_963557435.1 uncultured Dysosmobacter sp. | reverse complement strand
CATGAAGGTGTCCGAGGTGCGCTACGCCCGGGCCATGCGCCTTTGCCAGAGCCAGAAAAAGTCCTTCCCGGACCTTTCCCCCGAGGCGCTGACCAACGGCTATCCCGGCCGCTGCCAGAGCCTGACCCAGGTGCTCAGCACTGCCGACGCGCGCCTTTGCGCCCTGGCGGACAAGCAGGAGAAGTAACATGAGCTTTCAGTCCCTTTCCTTTCTGGCATTTCTGGCCCTGACCGCTGCCGGCTGCACTCTGCTGCGCCGCCGCAGCGCCCTGGCCGGGCGGGCGGCACTGGGCGCGGCGTGCCTGGTGTTCTATCTCAGCGGCGGAGGCTGGGCGGCCTTTGCCGTGCTGTGCGCCGGGTGCGCCGTGACGGCCCTGTCAGCCCGCGCCATGGAGCGGACCGCAAGCGCCGCGAGCCGGCGGCGGGTCTTTGCGGCGGGCTCGCTCTATCATGTGGCCGTGCTGCTGGCGTTCAAGTATACGGGCTTTTTCACCGGCGGCGCCCTTTCCATCGGCTGGGCGCCTCTGGGACTGAGCTTTTTCACCTTCCAGCAGCTGTGGCTTCTGCGGGAGGTGTACATGGGCCGGTTTACCCTGCAAAGCCCCTGGGAGCTGGCCCTGGCGTCGTTCTTTTTCCCCACGGTGACCTCCGGCCCCATCCTGCGGCCATCGGCCATCTTTCCCCAGATGGAGTCGGACGCTTTCCTGCGGCCCGACTGGTCCGATGCTGCGGCGGGACTCTACGGCATCTGCTGCGGCACGGCCAAAAAGGTGCTGCTGGCGGACCCTCTGGGCACCGTGGTGGCAAGCGGCTGGAGCGACCTTGCGGCCCTGAGCGCCACGGACGCGTGGCTTGTGATCCTGGGCTACACCATGCAGCTCTACTTTGATTTTTCCGGCTACTGCGACATTGCCGCCGGCGCGGCCCGGCTGCTGGGGGTGCGGCTGCCCCTGAACTTCGACTCCCCGTACCGGAGCTTCTCTGTGGGGGAGTTCTGGAAGCGCTGGCACATGACCCTCACCACCTTTTTGCGGGAGAATGTCTACTTCCCCTTGGGCGGCAGCCGGCGGGGGGCCTGGCGGACGTATCGGAATATTTTGATCGTGTATCTTGTCAGCGGCTTCTGGCACGGCGCCGGATGGACATTTTTGGTGTGGGGCGCGCTCCACGGCCTGGCCCAGATCGCCGAGCGGGCCTGGGGCGGCGGCCGGCGTGGCTTCGGTGGGCGCTGACCTTTTTGTTCGTGAATATTGCCTGGGTCTTTTTCCGGGCCCCGTCGCTGCACGACGCCCTGACGCTTTTGGCCACGGCCTGCACGGGCACCGTGTCCCTGCCCGGCACATGGCTCCTGGAGGGCGCCTTTGCACGGGAGACCGCTGCCATTGCCCTGCTGGTGCCGGGCCTGGACCCTGCCTGGATTTCCTGGGGAAAGGGCCTGGTGCTGTTCGGCGCGGCCTGCGCCGCGGCGCTGCTGCCTGCCCGGAGCGCCGCCCGGCGTATGGAGGACTTCGTGCCTCCGTCCGCGTGGCGCACGGCGCTGCTGGCCCTGGCGATGGGGTGGGCGGTGCTGTCCTTCACGGGCATCACCACGTTCATCTATTCCAACTTTTAAGGAGGCGGCCATGAAAGCAACTTGCAGACGGTGGTTTTGCGGCCTCCTGGCGGGGCTTTTGCTGCTGCTGGGGCTGTGTGCCGCCGTGGTATACCGGGTGGACCCCTGCTTTTATTACCGGCTGGGCGACGGCGGCGCCTTTTTCAACGAGCGGTATCAGTCCGCGGGCATGATCCGCAATACCCCGGCGGACACGGTGCTTGTGGGCACCTCCATGGCCGCCAACTACCGCGCCTCCTGGATCGGCGGGACCTTCGGCGGCACGGGCCTGCGCATCACCATCCCCGACGGGTATCTGAGCGAGTTTGACCAGGCCATGGGCCTGCTCTTCCGCACCCAGGACCCCCAGCGGGTGATCTTCGGCCTGGACCTGAACATCCTGGTGCGGGACGAGAGCGGACTCACCGGTGCCATGCCGGACTATCTCTACAACGTCAACCCGGTGGACGATGTGCGCTATCTTCTCAACAAGGACACCCTCTATTATAGCCTCTATACCATCATGACGGGCCTTTGGGGCACGGAGCAGACCATGGACGAGGGCTTTACCTGGGACGAGGGCATCTGGTGGAACCACATGACGGCCCTGGATAACTACGAGCGCCCGGAGCCGTCGGGGGAGACGCTGCCGTCCGACGCGTACCTGGCCGCGGCGGCGGACAACCTGGCGGTGGTGGAAGATTGGGTGACGGCCCACCCCGACACGCAGTTTGACATCTTCTTCCCGCCGTACAGCATCCTCTTTTGGGACAAGGCCGCCCGCCAGGGCACCACGGATGCCATGCTGGCGGCACTGGAGCTGGCGGTGGAGACGCTGGCGCCCTATGAAAACGTCCATGTTTATGGGTTCTTGCTGGATGAGGACATCGTTATGGACCTGGACTACTACTGCGACTATGTCCACCACTCCGGTGAGGTGTGCCGACTGCTGCTTGAAAAGCTGGCGGCAGGGGAGGAGGAGCTCACCGTGGAAAATATCGGCTCCACGCTGGAAAACTGGCGGGAGACTGTGGTAAACTACGACTATGAGAAATTCTGGGACGAGTCGTTCTGGATCGCCTGGAACGCATCCCACAGCGACCTCGTCGGGGCAAAGTCCGCTTGACGCAGCTTCCGCCTGACGGCGAAAGCCGCATCCGCTTTCTTGCCCCGCCTCTCCCCACCGCACGCCGTGCGGCGGGGACCCCCGATGGGATTTGATTTTACGGCGCAGCGCGCCGCCCTGCCTGCGGCAGGCGGCGCGGACTTGCCTTACGGAGGTATCATTGACCTATGAAGCAAAGCAATATCCGAAACTTTTCCATCATCGCCCACATTGACCACGGCAAGTCCACCCTGGCGGACCGGCTGCTGGAGCAGTGCGGTGCCGTGACCGCCCGGGAGATGGAGTCCCAGCTGCTGGACAATATGGACCTGGAGCGGGAGCGGGGCATCACCATCAAGGCCCGGGCCGTCCGGCTGACTTACCATGCCCAGGACGGGGAGGACTATGAACTGAATCTGATCGACACCCCGGGCCACGTGGACTTCAACTACGAGGTGTCCCGCTCTCTGGCCGCCTGCGAGGGCGCCGTGCTGGTGGTGGACTCCACCCAGGGCGTGGAGGCCCAGACCCTGGCCAATACGTACCTGGCCCTGGAGCACGACCTGGAGATCTTGCCGGTGTTCAACAAGATCGACCTGCCGGCGGCGGACCCCCAGAAGGCCAAGCACGAGGTGGAGGACATCATCGGCCTGCCCGCCATGGACGCGCCGGAGATCTCCGCCAAGATGGGCACCAACATCGGTGCCGTGCTGGAGGACATCGTGAAAAACGTACCGCCGCCCACGGGGGACGTGGACGCGCCCCTCAAGGCGCTCATCTTCGACAGCCAGTATGACAGCTATCGGGGCGTCATCGTGTACTTCCGCATCATGGAGGGCACGCTGCGCGCGGGCCAGCAGGTGAAGATGATGGCCTCCGGCGCCACCTACCAGGTCATCGAGTGCGGCCACCTGCTGCCGCTGGGCATGGAACCGTGCGACAAGCTGGAGGCCGGCGAGGTGGGCTACTTCACCGCCAGCATCAAAAACGTGCAGGACACCCGGGTGGGTGACACGGTCACCGACGCCGCCCGGCCCGCCGCCGAGCCCCTGCCGGGCTACCGGCCCGTGCAGCCCATGGTGTACTGCGGCATCTACACGGAGGACGGTTCCAAGTACCCGGACCTGCGGGACGCGCTGGAAAAGCTCCAGCTCAACGACGCCTCGCTGAGCTTCGAGCCGGAGTCCTCCGTGGCGCTGGGCTTTGGCTTCCGCTGCGGCTTTTTGGGCATGCTGCACATGGAGGTCATCCAGGAGCGGCTGGAGCGGGAGTTCGACCTGGACCTGGTGACCACGCTGCCTTCTGTTATCTACCATGTCTATAAGACCGACGGGCAGATGGTGGCGGTGGACAACCCCCATAACTACCCGGACCCCGCCACCATCGAGCACGCGGAGGAGCCCTATGTGAAGGTCTCCATCATCGCCCCCAACGAGTATGTGGGCAACATCATGCCCATGTGCCAGGAGCGCCGGGGCGAGTTCAAGGATATGCAGTACCTGGATACCAACCTGGTGGAGCTGCACTATCAGATGCCCTTGAACGAGATCATCTACGACTTTTTCGACGCCTTGAAGGCCAACACCAAGGGCTACGCGTCGTTGGACTATGAGCTCTCCGGCTATCGGCCCAGCGAGCTTGTAAAGGTGGACATGAAGCTCAACGGCGAGGGCGTGGATGCCCTGAGCTTCATCGCCCACAAGGACAAGGCCTATCCCCGTGCCCGGCGGCTGTGCGAAAAGCTCAAGGAGAACATCCCCCGTCAGCTGTTCGAGGTGCCTGTCCAGGCGGCCATCGGCGGCCGGGTCATCGCCCGGGAGACCGTCAAGGCCATGCGCAAGGACGTGCTGGCCAAGTGCTACGGCGGCGATATCACCCGAAAGAAAAAGCTGCTGGAAAAGCAGAAAGAGGGCAAAAAGAAGATGCGCTCTCTGGGATCGGTGCAGATCCCCACGGAGGCATTTTTGGCTGTGCTTAAACTGGACGAGTGAGGGGGCATCTTCATTTTGCCCGGGGCCCCGCAGCGCGGGGCGGCGCAATGCGCCGTACAAGCGTTTTCGCCGGAGCGAAAACCTTGGCGCAGGCGGAATTCACTTCCGCCGCGCAAGTAAAAATCGGGGTCCCCGCCGGATGGAACATCCGGTGGGGACCAAAAAGAAGATGCGCTCTCTGGGCAGTGTGCAGATCCCCACGGACACCTGCCCGCAGGCAGGCGTTTCGGAGCGCAACCGCCGCAAAGCGGCGGCACTTGGCGCGGAGATGGCATTTTTGGCGGTCCTCAAGCTGGACGAGTGAGGGGCAGCCGCAGAACCAACTACAAAAAAGAGCCGGAGGGCATTGGGCTACCCCTCATATGGGTATCTACAATCTGGGGAAGTTCCCCGGCAGGAATCACGCTGAGATTTCCTGCCGGGGACTTTCTTTGCCCTGCGGGGTATCCTTGCTGATACAGCCGATATCGGTATAGTGAATCTCAATAGTTTGCAGCGCTTTTTTCGACCACTTTGTGCTTTTCTCATGCACCACGATCTTCTGAATGAACAGCCGCAGCAACTCCGGAGTCAGTTCCGTAATGTCGGTATAACGTTTGGCCTTGGCGATGAAATTGTCCGTGTTGGATACGGTGTCCTTCAGCCACTGGATGGCAGATTCTCTATCAGGGATGCCCTCCGCCAGCTTTTCCCGTTCCTCACTGTACCCATCGGACAGCATCTGAAACTGCTCCACTGAAATGCGGCCCAATACCAGATCCTCGTACAGTTTTTTGAAAATGGCGTCCAATTCAGCGCCGCGTTTCCGCATGGCAGTCAGTTCCTTTTCCAGCCCACGGATTTCCTGCCGTATTTCGGTGGACTGCCTGCTGCTGATGTACTCCGCAAACTCCTTGGTATGCTCTCTGGCTATCGCTGTCATCCGCCGCAGATCCTCCAAGACCACCTCGTCCAAAATACATTCCCGAATGTAATGGGCAGTGCAGACCTCGGAACCCTCTTTCTTGTAGGTACGACAGGTGAAGTTATTCCAGGTGGGTTTCATCGTATGCGCCCTGTGCAGTACCATCGTGGTTCCGCAGTCCGCACACACTACCAGTCCGGAATACTTGTTCTGTTCATCCATCTTAGTCCTGCGCCGTTTATTCTTCCGTACCCTCTGAACGATA
>CAUWEK010000114.1:0-5875 GCA_963557435.1 uncultured Dysosmobacter sp. | reverse complement strand
AGGGTTTTTCGTGTCCCGATCCGGCGCAGGCACAAAGGTCCGAACCCAAGGGTCCCCATGCCGGTCTCCCGGCACGGCGCTCCTGCTGCCTTCATTCCCATTTCAGGCGTTGACCGCTATACAAAAAAGCGATGGCGCATTCCCTCGAATCCATGCTACCATTTCCGGTGCCGTCCTGTATAATGGAAGCAAATCACCACATGGAAGTCCGGAGCCGCCCGGCCAAAGAGTCCGTTTTTCCTGGCGCTCCGCCTTTTGGGTCCGGTACACAGCAGTCTCGCAGAGCAGAGAACCGCTATAAACGCCCTCTGCTCTGCTTTCTTTTCCCTGTATTCCATAGAGAGAAGCTATGGATATGTTTAATAAAATCGCATTTTATGTTTTTCATTTAACATGATAACATAGAAAGCAGAAAAAACCGTATAGAAACCTGTGATCTGCCCGGATCTGTTGTGGCATTATCCCCCAAGCAGCAATATATTTTCCATGCATTTTAAGCATGGATAGATTTCAAAAGGAGGGATGTACAGAAGCCCTGCCCGAAAGCGGAAGTTTTCCGCAGTCCGCCTTTCCGTGCCCGGCACGGCCTGCGGCGGACGACCCCCTTTTAACATTGAAGCAGCTGTGTCCGCGGACGTTTCACAGCGCGGAACGCCCGGTACAGCGGAAAGGTTTGGTGAGGACCATGAACGAAAAACTGGCCGCCATTGCGGCGAAATACCATGATGAGATCGTGCAGACCGCCTCGGAATTGATCCAGATCAACTCCCAGTCCCTGTATGAGGGGAACCTGGCGGACTACCTTGTCAATAAAATGAAGGCCTTGGGCTATGATGCCGTGGAGGTGGACCGGTACGGCAACGTCTTCGGCACCATGAAGGGCACCGGCGGCGGCAAGTCCATCATGCTCAACTGCCACATGGACGTGGTGGACGGCGGCGACGAGTCCCGCTGGAAGTATCCCCCTTACAGCGGCGCCATCGCGGAGGGCCGCGTGTGGGGCCGCGGCGCGTCCGACACCAAGGGCACCATGGCCGTATACCTGTACGTGCCCGTGATGCTGCGGGAGGCCGGGCTGCTGCCCAAGGGCGACATCGTGGTGGCGGAGGTGATCTCCGAGGAGATCGCCGGCTACGGCGCCATGGTCCACACCCGGGAGGGCCGCATGCTCACGGACTACGCCGTGGTGGGCGAGGCCACGGAAAACGACATCGCCATCGGCTCCCGGGGCCGCTTCTGCGCTGTGCTCACCATCACCGGCAAGTCCTGCCACGCCTCCATCCCCCACGAGGGACATAACCCCTTCAACTTCCTCACCCGGCTGCTGCCGGAGCTGGAGAAGGTGGAGATGAGCAGCGACGCCCTGTTCGGCAGCTCCACCATGTCCATCACCAAGATCGAGTCCTCCGAAAAGGGCACCAACATCATCCCCAACGAGGTCACCGTGTACATCGACTACCGCCAGACCGGCGACGACACCGAGGCCCACGCCCTGGAGAAGATCCAGGCGGCCATCGACCGCTGCGGCACCATGGACGGCATCACCGCCAAGGTGGAGGCCCTCTACTTCCCCCTGACCACCTACACCGGCGTGGACGGCCGGGGCTATCAGGGCGAATACCCCTTCAGCGTCAGCCCCGAGGAGGATTACATCGTCCAGGCCAAGGCGGCGGTGGAGTCCGCCGTGGGTCACGCCGTGCAGTGCAAGCCCTGGGCCTTCGCCACGGACACCGGCCACTATGCCGCCCAGGGCGTCAAATGCCTGGGCTACTCCCCCGCGGAGATCAAGCTCTGCCACACCACCTCCGACAGCATCGACATCCAGATGATGGCCGAGGCCAGCGTGGGCACCATGGCCATCGTGACCGCCCTGTGCAACAACCCCAAGTAAAGCGCCCGGGACGGCAGTTCCCGGTCCTTTAACGCCGGCGGAGCGGCCCTCCGTCCGGCTCGAAAGAGAGAAAGGAAAGGTAAAAACTATGAAACAGAAAAAGCCGCTGAACCTAAACCCATTCGTTCTGCTCTCCTGCGTTCTGGTCCTTGCCTGGCTGGCCACGTTCCTCATCACTCCCGGCACGCTGGTGGACGGCGTCTACACCGCGCTGCCCAAAAACGGCTTCACCTTCAACAACGTCTTCAACCTCTTCCGCGCCATCCCCTACGGCATCAAGGACACGGCCAACCTGGTCATCCTGGTGCTGGTGATCGGCGGCGCTCTGGAGATCTACAAGGCCACCGGTGCCATTGACTCCGGCGTCACCGCCATGGTGAAAAAGTTCGGCTCCGGCTCCCGGACCACCCTGCTGGTGATCCTCATGGCCCTGTTCTCCCTGATCGGCGGCTGGCTGGGCTGGATCGAGACCCTGATCCCCTTCGCTCCCCTGGTGGTGGCCGTGGTGCTGGCCCTGGGCTATGACGGCATCGTGGCCTGCTCGCTGCTCATCGTGGGCCTCATGGGCGGCTTCATTGCCGGTCCCACCAACCTCTACACCGTGGGCGTTTGCAACGGCATCCTCCAGTCCATGGGCCTGCTGGAAGGCGACAACGTGTTCGTGGGCCTGGGCTTCCGCGCCGTGGTGTGGGTGGTCATCACCATCATCGGCATTCTCTATGTCCTGCGCTATGCCAACAAGGTGGCCAAGGATCCCACCAAGTCCCTGGTCTACGGCACCGACGTGTCCGACCTGATGATGGATACCAGCAAGGATGTGAAGGTGACCGGCGCCCATGTGGTGGTGCTGCTTTCCATCCTGGTTGCCATGGTCATGTGCGTCATCGGCTTCCAGATCGGCTATGAGGGCGTGAAGTGGGGCATCGACGACGTGTCCGCCATCTTCCTGGTGTCCGCTCTGGTGTCCGGCGCCGTCTCCCGCGTGAAGCCCGGCGACATCGCCAATGCCTTCGTCAAGGGTGCCGGCGGCGCCATCAGCGGCGCCCTGGTCATCGGCTTTGCCCGCGCTGTGTACTGGGTCATGAACAACGCCAACGTCAACGCCACCATCGTCTACAACGCCACCCAGCTGCTCAAGGGCCTGCCTCCCCTGGCTGCCGCCATCGGCATCGTGCTGCTGGTCTCCCTCATCAACGGCCTGATCCCCTCCGGCTCCGGCAAGGGCGCCCTGCTCAGCCCCATCATCGTCCCCATCGCCATCGAGCTGGGCCTCACCAGCCAGACCGCCGTGCTGGCCTATCAGTTCGGCGACGGCATCACCAACATGTTCTGGTTCAGCTACGGCACGCTGATGATCTTCCTGAACTATGCCAAGGTCCCTGTCAACAAGTGGTACAAGTTCTTTGTCCCTCTGATGATCATCTACTTCCTGCTGTCCTTCGTGACGCTGGGCATCGCCATCGCCATCGGCTTCTGAGGCCGATCCCGTAAAAAGAGGCGCCGGACGAAAAAACGTCCGGCGCCTTTTATGCTTTTATTTCCTCGATCCGGAAGGCAGGCATCACTTCAGCACGCTTTTAAGGGATTCCAGCATCTGCGAAAGATAGTCCAGGGTCTCCTGGGAGAACTTCACGTTTTTCAGCTTGATCCAGCCGATCTGCACGCTGGACATGGGCTCCGTCAGAGGGATGGTCACGATCCCCGGGGAGATGATGTGGGGCAGCAGGCAGCCCGAGCCGATGTTGTAGGCGTTGGTGTTTTTGATGACGCTGAGCATGGTGGAGCGGTCCGTCACAAAGATCTGGCGCTCCCGGCTCTGGGGGATCACAAACTCCTCGGAATAATACTGGCTCTTTTCCGTCTGCTCGTAGCAGACATAGGGATACGGCTCCAGCTGCTTGAGGGAGAGCGCCGCCTCCCGGGCCAGCGGATGGCGGCAGCTGAGGTACGCATGGGGCCGGAAGGAGGCCAGCGGGTGGAACTCCAGCCTCTTCTGGGCAAACAGCCGCTCCATGAAGTTCTTGGTCACGTCAGAGACGAACAAAATGCCCAGCTGGCTTTGCTGCGTGAGCACATCGTTGAGGATCTGGGAGGTCTGACATTCCCTGACGGAGAATATGTAGGACGCGGAGTCCCCCAGCCGGTTGATGGCGTTGATGAGCGCGTCCACCGGGAAGATATAGTGGTGCATGGAGATCCGCAGGCTCAGGACATTCTGTGCCGTGTGGAGCGTTTGAAAATACTCCCTGCACCGGTCCGTCTGCTCCAGGATCTGACAGGCATATTCCAGCAGCTTCAGCCCCTCCGCCGTAAACGACGTGCCCCGCCGGCTGCGCTCCAGCACGGTGATGCCCAGCTCCTGCTCCAGCTCCTTCACCGCCCGGCTCAGGCTGGGCTGCGCCATAAAAAGGCTCTCTGCCGCGGCGGTGATGGAGCCGTACTGGGAGATCGCCACCACATACCGCATCTGTTCCAGTGTCATGGCCCGCCTCCTTCCATAGAAAAAAGCTATGGATATATTCTGAAAAACAGCATTTTATCTTTTTCTCGTTCTATGATACCATAAAAATAGTCCAAGGGAAATAGGAAAAAACCTTCAAAAACGCAAAAAAGCGGCTGTTGTCCCTTGAATCCCGTTATGTTTTTCCATGCATTTTAAGAATGGAACAAGAAAGGTGAAAACAATGAGCAAGAAAAATCTGGATACCCGGCTGATGCACGCAGGCGAAAACACCATGGCCAAACGGGCCGCCGCCTCCGTCTCCGTGCCCAAGGTGCTGCCCATCTACATGAGCTCCGTGTTCTCCTTTGACGACGTGGAGTCTCTGGACGCGGTCTACGCCGGTGAGCAGGACGGCTACGTCTACTCCCGCATGTCCAACCCCGGGACCGACTGCGTGGAGGAGGTGCTCTGCCAGGCGGAGGAGTGCGACGGCGCGCTGGTCTTCTCCTCCGGCATGGCCGCCATCGTCAACGCCATCATCTCCCAGGTGAAGTCCGGTGACCACATTCTCTCCTCCCCCGTGCTCTACGGCGGCGTTTACGACTATCTGAAAAACGAGCTGCCCCGCTTCGGCGTGGAAGTCACCTTTGCCGACTTTGAAAAGGAGGACATCGCCTCCCTGATCCGTCCCAACACCAAGCTGCTCTATACGGAGACCATCTCCAACCCCCTGATGGCGGTGGAGGATCTGCCCAAGATCGCGAAAATCGCCCACGCCCACGGCTGCAAGCTCATGGTGGACAACACCTTCGCCACCCCCGCCGTGGCGCAGCCTTTGAAGCTGGGGGCCGACATCGTGGTGTACAGCGCCACCAAGTATCTCAACGGCCACAGCGACATCATCGGCGGCGCCGTGCTGTCCGACGCCGAGACCATCGCCCAGGTGCGCCGCTGCTTCACCCTCTACGGCGCCATCATGGGGCCCTTTGAGGCCTGGCTCCTGACCCGCAGCCTGCGCACGCTGGACATGCGCATGGAACGCCACAGCGCCAATGCGCTGAAAGTGGCACAGTTCCTGGAAAAGCACCCCAAGGTGGAGCGGGTCTACTATCCCGGCCTGGAGTCCTCCCCCTACCACAAGCTGGCCATGGAGCTGTTCCGGGACGGCCGCTGCGGCGGCATGCTCAGCGCGGACATCGCCGGCGGCGAAAAGGGCGCCTGTGATTTCATCCGTGCCTGCGAGTCCATCAAGTTCGTGCCCAGCCTGGCCGGTGTGGCCACCTCCATCTCCTATCCCGCCAAGACCTCTCACCGGGCCTATTCTCCCGAGGAGATGGCCAAGGTCGGCATTTCCATGGGCCAGCTGCGCTTCTCCATCGGCCTGGAAAACGCCGACGACATCATCGAAGAGTTGGATAACGCCCTGCGTCACGTGTAACGGGTGGTTCCTCCCCTCTTTCCGCCCGTTCCCTCTTTGCCGGGCATGCCCGGAACGCCGCCCTGCGCCGGCACAAAACGCCGGCGCAGGGCGCTTCGTCTCC
>CAUWEK010000113.1:0-6002 GCA_963557435.1 uncultured Dysosmobacter sp. | reverse complement strand
TCGGGAAGTGATCGTGGTGGAGGGCAGGTATGATAAAAACGCCCTGCGCCAGGTGGTGGACGCCACCGTCATCCCCCTGGGCGGCTTTGCCGTGTTCAACGACAGGGAAAAGCTGAACTTTCTGCGGCGCCTCGGTCAGGAGCGGGGACTCATTTTGCTGACGGACAGCGACGGCGCTGGATTCGTCATCCGAAACTATCTCAAGGGTGCACTGCCCAAGGAAATGGTCAAACAGGCCTACATCCCGGATATTGCCGGCAAGGAGCGGCGCAAGCGGCGGCCCGGCAAGGAGGGAAAGCTGGGCGTGGAGGGAATGAAGCCCCAGGTACTGCTGGAAGCACTGGAGCGGGCCGGCGCTACGTTTCTGGATGAAACGCCCGGCAAAGCCGCCCCAGGCGGCACGCCCATCACAAAAGCGGACCTTTTTTCCATGGGCCTGACCGGAGGAAGCGGCAGTGCTGCCCGCCGCCAGGCGCTGCTCAAGCATCTGGCGCTCCCCGAGCATCTGACCACCGGCGGCATGCTGGAGGCGCTGAACCTGCTCTATGACCGGGAAAGCCTGTATCAGCTCCTGGAAGAAGCGCAGATTTAAAAATTTTCGCTCTATTCGACAAAATTCGACAAGCTTTCGTTTTCGGACATGCTAGTCTGCAAATGGTGCCTGTTTGTGTGTGGCAGGAAAACAAAAGGGAGTGGTTTTGTGCAGATGCAGTTGGAGGGAATGCGGATGTGCGGAGCGATTGCGGTGCGGTACTATTTGCTGCTCAGGAGCACCGCCGGACACACGTCCTATGGGATCGCCGTGGAAACGGGCGGAGAGGGAGAGGCCGTCCTGGACCTGACGGTCTCCCGCAGCCGGGCGGAAGCGCTGATGCGCCGCCTGATTGCCGGCAGCGTTACTGCTGTTACAGTCCGGGACGTGGTAGACGATTGGCTGCTGGAATAGGGCGCGCTGTATGGCCGCTGGGCGGGAATATTCCAGGTCGACGGAAAAGAGCCTTTCCTCCTTGCTTTTTCTGGAAGAATTCTGTATAATACGGATTTGACTTGAAAACATGCATTTAGGAAGGACTGACGCCCATGGCAGAAGAAAAGAAAACCATGCAGGATGAGGCGCCGGAGAGCCGGAACTTCATCCATGCCTTCATCGAGGAGGACATCGGCCCCGGCGGTCAGTACGAGGGTATGACCGTCCACACCCGTTTTCCCCCGGAGCCCAACGGATACCTGCACATCGGCCACTGCAAGGCCCTGACCATCGACTTCGGCACTGCCGAAAAGTACGGTGGATTGTGCAACCTGCGGATGGACGACACGAACCCCACCAAAGAGGACGAGGAATTTGTGGAGGCCATCAAGGAGGATATCCACTGGCTGGGCTTTGACTGGGGCGACCGCTTTTTCTACGGCTCCGACTATTTTGAGGAGGATTACCGCCAGGCGGTGGGCCTGATCAAAAAGGGTCTGGCCTATGTGTGCCAGCTCAGCCCCGAGGAGTTCAAGGAATACCGCGGCTCCATCGGCGTGCCCGCCAAGAGCCCCTACCGGGACCGCCCCATCGAGGAGAGCCTGGATCTGTTCGCCCGCATGCGGGCAGGTGAGTTCCCCAACGGCGCCATGACGCTGCGGGCCAAGATCGATCTGGCCAGCGGCAACTTTAATATGCGCGACCCGGTGCTTTACCGGATCAACCACATGCACCATCATCGCCAGGGGGACAAGTGGTGCATCTATCCCATGTACGATTTCGCCCATCCCATCCAGGACGCGCTGGAGGGCATCACCCACAGCCTGTGCTCTTTGGAGTTTGAGGCCCATCGTCCCCTGTACAACTGGGTCATCGAGCACTGCGATCTGCCCTCCAAGCCCCGGCAGATCGAGTTTGCCCGCCTGGGCATCGACCACACGGTCATGAGCAAGCGCAAGCTGCGCCGCCTGGTGGAAGATGGCCGCGTCTCCGGCTGGGACGATCCCCGGATGCCCACGCTGTGCGGTCTGCGCCGCCGAGGCTACACCCCCCGCTCCATCCGCAACTTCTGCGAGCGCATCGGCGTGGCCAAATCCGCCAACGTGGTGGAATACGGCTTTTTGGAGCACTGCCTGCGGGAGGACCTCAACGAGACCGCCCAGCGGGTCATGGCCGTGCTGCGCCCGGTGAAGCTGACCATCGTCAACTATCCTGAGGACAAGCACGAGACCGTCACCGTGGAGAACAATCCCCTGGACGAGAGCGCCGGCACCCGGGAAGTGACCTTCTCCCGGAACCTTTGGATCGAGGCGGAGGACTTCCTGCCCGAGCCCGTTCCCAAGTACAAGCGTCTGTTCCCCGGCGGCCCCGAGTGCCGCCTCAAGGGCGCCTATCTCATCCGCTGCGTGGGCTATGAGACCGACGCGGAGGGCAATGTGACGGAGATCAAGGCGGAGTATGATCCCGACAGCCGCGGCGGCGACCCCGCCGACGGCCGGAAGGTGAAGGGCGCTACCATTCACTGGGTGGACGCCGCCACCGCTTTGGACGCCGAGGTGCGCCTTTATGACAACCTCTTTACCGATGCCGATCCCGACGCAGCTGACAAGGACTTTTTGGAGTGCCTGAACCCCGACTCCCTGGAGATCCTCACGGGCTGCAAGGTGGAGGCCTCTCTGGGCAGCGCAAAGCCCAGCGACCACTTCCAGTTCATGCGTCAGGGCTATTTCTGCGCTGACAGCAAGGACGCCAGCCCGGACCATCTGGTATTCAACCGGAGCGTGAGCTTGAAGGACAGCTTTAAGAAATGATTCGTTTCAGCCGGCGCGATAAGAAATCTTATCGCGCCGGCTGTCACGCAATTTTGGAAAGGAGCAGTACAACCTATGGGAAAGCTTTCAGGAAAAACCGCGCTGATCACCGGTGCCTCCAAGGGCATCGGCGAGGGGATCGCCCGCACGTTTGTCAAGCACGGGGCCAATGTGGTGCTTGCCGCCCGCGGCCAGGCCGTGGAGGATCTGGCCGCCCAGCTGCGCGCAGAGGGGGCCCAGGCTGTGGCCGTGCGGATGGATGTAGCGGATATGGACAGCGTCCGCGCCGGATATGAAGCGGGTGTGAAGGCCTTCGGTGCCATCGATATTCTCGTCTCCAACGCGGGCATCTGCCGCTTAGGCGACTTCCTGACTCAGAGTGACGCCGACCGGGACGCCCATCTGGACATCAACGTCAAGGGCGCGTGGAACACCTGCAAAGCGGTGCTTCCCGCCATGGTAGAGCGCAAGTGGGGCAAGATCGTCATCATGTCCTCCGTCACCGGCGATATGGTGGCCGATCCCGGCGAGGCGGCGTATGCCATGAGCAAGGCCGCTCTGGTGGGCCTGACCAAGGCCCTGGCCCGGGAATTTGCCCCCTATGTCAACGTCAATGCCATCTGCCCGGGCTATGTGCTCACCCCCATGGTACAGGGCATGGCGGTCCAGTCCTGCCCGGAAAATCCCCAGAGCGTGGTAGACGGCATCGCCTCCGCCATTCCTCTGGGACGGCTGGCCGATCCCAAGGAGGTGGGCGAGCTGGCGGCATTTCTGGCCAGCGACGAAGCCAGCTATCTCACCGGCGCCCAGTTCGTCATCGACGGCGGTTCCACACTGCCGGAGACCAGCACCATGGGCGTTTGATATGCAGCAAAAAAGACGCGGCTTTCGCCGCGTCTTTTTTATAGCTCGATCTTTCGATCCAGCAAATAATAAGTGAACGTCCCCGTTCCCAGCAGAGTCCCATCCTGATTCGTCACACGCACATCATACACGCAGATGGTGCGTCCGGCTTTTGTCTCAGTGGCTTCCGCGATCAGCGTTTCTCCCGGTTTGCCGCTTTTGAGGTAGTTATAATTGGCATTCACCGTCACGCCGTAGTAGCCGTGAGAGGCGCAGGCGGCACCGGAAGCGGTATCCGCCATGGTGAAATATAATCCGCCATGGGCAAGTCCCGCCGGGTTCAGGTCTTCCTGTGTCACCAGCTTTGTGATCCGGGAATATCCCGGACCGATCTCCTCCACCCGGACACCCAGCCGCTGGCAAAACGGGTTGTGGGTATTCCGGAATTCCTTCAGCTTTTCAAAATCCATGGGGCCAGATCCTCTCTTTCGGAATTTCAGAATCAGTTTATCCGAAACCGGCCCGCCCGTCAATGTCAAGGCTTACAGATTTTTCTTAATGGTATTGATAGCCCCTTTTTCCAGCCGACTGACCTGCGCCTGGGAGATTCCCACTTCGGCAGAGACCTCCATCTGGGTCTTCCCCTCGTAAAAACGCAGGGAGAGGATGCGCCGCTCCCGGGGATCCAGCCGCTTCATGGCCTCTTTGAGCGCGATGCGGTCCGTCCAGTCCTCGTCCGTATCCCGGGTGTCCCGCAGCTGATCCATCACGCAAATGGCGTCCCCGCCATGGTCGTAGACAGGCTCATAAAGGGATACCGGATCCACGATGGCATCCATAGCGAACACAACCTCTTCCCGGGGAATATCCAGTTCCTTGGCGATCTGCTCCACGGTGGGCTCCCGTTGATTCTCCGCGATAAAGCGGTCCCGTACCTGCAGTACCCGGTAGGCTGTGTCCCGCATGGAGCGGGAGACCCGGATGGCGCTGTTGTCCCTGAGGTACCGGCGGATCTCCCCGATGATCATGGGCACGCCGTAGGTGGAAAAGCGCACAGGCTTGTCCACGTCGAAATTATCGATGGCCTTGATGAGCCCCACGCAGCCCACCTGAAACAGATCGTCCGCGTTCTCACCGCGGCTGGCAAATCGCTGGATGACCGAGAGCACCAGCCGGAGGTTCCCCTCGATCAGCTGCCGGCGGGCCTCCTGGTCGCCGTTTTTGGTCTTTCGCAGAAGCTCCATGGTCTCATCGTTTTTCAGCACCTTCAGCCTGGCGGTATTGACGCCGGCGATCTCCACTTTTCCCTGCATGCATCCGTCTCCTGCCTAATCAACAATCTGCGCTCAGTATTGCCCATGCCGCTTTTTCCTATACTGGGAGCTTTTGTCGCATTGTGGGCATGGGACGTCCGCCGGGCCGCATATGCATAAAGCGGAAGGAGGGAGCGCCATGCAGTGCAGAATCCGGGATCTACGGCGCAAGGAGGTCATCAACATCTGCGACGGCTGCCGGCTTGGATTTGTGGACGATGTGGACGTACGGGTTCCGGAGGGGCAGGTGGTGGCCATTGTGGTATACGGCCCATGCCGCTTTTTCGGCCTCTTCGGCAGGGGAGAGGAGTTCTATATCCCGTGGGAGTGCATCCAGCGGGTGGGGGACGATATCATCCTGGTGGATAAGCAGTTTCAGCGGCGTGACCCCGCTATGGAGCGCAAACGCCGCAAGCTGCTGTGAAATGCCCGGGGAATCTTCGGGAAAAGCAGGTATTTTCCGTATTTTTCTGGAAAAAATACTTGCATTCACCCACCACCTATGGTATTATATTTCAGCATTCCGCACGGTGCGTCGACTCTCTGTCTGTGTCCCTACGGGGATTGGCAGGGGGGATGAAACCGCCGGAGGTAAAAACTAAACTGATTCGGAGGAACAAAACACTATGGCATCTAACGTCGTATCCATGAAGGCCCTGCTGGAGGCGGGCGTCCACTTCGGTCACCAGACCCGTCGCTGGAACCCCAAGATGGCTCCCTATATCTACACCGAGCGCAACGGCATCTATATCGTTGACCTGCAGAAGACCGTCCGCAAGCTGGAGGAGGCCTACAACTTCGTCCGTCAGCTCAGTGAAAACGGCCAGACCCTGCTGTTCGTGGGCACCAAGAAGCAGGCTCAGGAGGCCATCCGTGAGGAGGCTACCCGCTGCGGCCAGTACTATGTCAACGCTCGTTGGCTGGGCGGCATGATGACCAACTTCAAGACCATGCGCACCCGCGTGGACCGTCTGACCCAGCTGAAGAACATGCAGGCTGACGGCACCTTCGACATGCTGCCCAAGAAGGAAGTCATGAAGCACATGGGCGAGATCGCCAAGCTGGAGA
>CAUWEK010000112.1:0-6004 GCA_963557435.1 uncultured Dysosmobacter sp. | reverse complement strand
GATGCAGCCGCCAAACCTCCTCCATGTCCTCCTGGGAGGTAGCCAGGATCAGCGTGCCGCTCCTCTGAAAAGGTACCTGGAGCTCTTCACACAGCGCGTCGAACATCCGGTTTCCCCGCACGTTGTAAATTGCTTTCAGCGTACCGGGTGTAGGGTCAAATCCACCATGCACCATGGCGGAGTTTCCACGACTGGCTCCCGCGCACACATCACTGCCTTTTTCCACCACTGCCACCCGAAGCCGGTAGCGTGCCAGCGCCCGTGCCGCAGCTGCGCCGCACACGCCCGCTCCAATAATCACGACATCCCACATAGCCGGAGAACCTCCCCTTTTTGTCCAAACTCCTTTGGGGGATCGCCCCGCAGGTCTGCTTTGCCGTCATCATACGGAGCCGGCCATTTTGCGTCAAACGCGCTTTTCTTCTCAAATTCGGTCTCAAAAACACAATATTGAAATTTGTATTTGTACAGTGGATACGTCTGTTTTTTCTTTCGTCAAAAGTGCTATTTTTATCTCTTTCAATTTTACATTTTTTAAAACTTTCGACGGCTTTCGACGGTTTTCGAGCGCATTGCTCAAAGATGGTTCCGTAAGCCCCGGTCACCAAAAAACCGAAAAACTATCGCAATTCCATCTCCGTCTCCACTCCTTTTTTCGTCCACTTCCAGACAGAAAAAAAGCTCCCGGCACATGGACTTTTGTCCATGTGCCGGGAGCCTTTTGACACATTGTTTTCCTTCGCGTCATCGACTGGCCGTTCTGATCTCATAACAAGCAGCAGGCGGACACGCCGCCATGGTCTGTCCGCTTGCTGTTTATTCAAAAAGGTTCACTGTTCCGAATCCTGGGGCTGGTAGACGCTCAGCACCCGCATGGCCGCCTCCCGGCGGGAAATACGCTCGTCCATGGCCCGCTTTTCGATGTAGCGGTGGGCAGCCTCCTCCGTCATGCCCAGGCACTGGATCAGTGCCCACTTGGCACGGTTCACCAATCGGATCTCCTGGATCTTCTCCTCCACGGTGGCCTGCTTTTCCCCCACCCGGCGCAGCCGCTCCCGCACGGCGCACAACGCCCTGAGGCTCTGGCGCACCAGCTGGGTGGAGGTGGGCTTGGGCAGCGTCAGCACACCGTGCTCCGTGACGCGGGCATAGACGTCCTCATACCGCTCGCTCTTGACCACCAGCAGCACAGCGGCATCGCTGCGCTCGCAAAGGTCCATGGCCAGCTGCGCGCCGAAGTCGTCGGGCAGAGGCGTGTTGATGAGCACGATATCGTAGCCGGTACCCAGCAGCGTCCGGCGGGCCTCTCCCGCGCTCCGGACGGCGTTGACCGGCCAGAAATGGGTGGGAGGCATGAGCTCTTTGATCGTCTTGGTAAACTGATCGCCGGAGGATACCAGCAAAACGCTGTATGTATGTTCCTGGAAAACCATGCGCTCCCTCCCTTCTTTTTGCTGATGCGGGCCCTTACATCCCGTAGGCTTTCAAAATGGCCTCCGGTACATGGGCACGGACAAAGGCGCTTTCAGAGGCTGCCGCCCGGGCCTCCTCCAGGGAGACCGGCAGACGCTCATAGCGCGAGAGCTGCTCCGCCGGTGCCTCATAGAGATTGAGGTCCGCGCTGGGGGGCAGCGGCAGCTGGTTTTCCAATCCGTCCAGCGCCGCATGGATCAGCAGCGCAAAGGCCAGATAGGGATTGGCGGTGGGGTCCGGCGAGCGCAGCTCCACCCGGCGGTAATCCCCCTGGGCCGCCGGCACGCGGATGAGTTGGGAGCGGTTCTGGCCGGACCAGGTCACATAGCCCGGGGCCTTGCTGCCGCCCAGGCGCCGGTAGGAATCCCGGCAGGGATTGAGGAAGGCGGTGATCTCCCGGATATGGGCCAGGAGCCCCGCCGTGATGCCGGGCAGAAGGTCTCCCTGCCCGCCCCGGGCGGAGAGGTTGACGTGCAGACCGCTGCCGGGGAAGCCGCTGAGGGGTTTTGGGGAAAAATCCGCCCACAATCCGCTGCGGTCCGCGATGGTCTCCACCACGGAGCGGAAGGTCACCGCGTCGTCCGCCGCCTTGAGAGGGTCGGCATAGCGGAAATCGATCTCGTTTTGCCCCGGTCCCTCCTCATGGTGGGAGCTCTCGGGAAAAATGCCCATACGCTCCAGCGTCAGGCAGATCTCCCGGCGCACGTTCTCTCCCCGGTCCGCCGGGGAGATGTCCATGTATCCGGCCCGGTCAAAGGGCTCGGCGGTGGGCGTGCCCGTCTCATCGGTCTTGAAGAGGTAAAACTCCATCTCCGGGCCGAAGGAGAAGTCATAGCCTGCCGCCTGGGCCGTCTCCACGGCGGACTTGAGCAGGCGCCGGGTGTCCGCCTCAAAGGGCGTGCCGTCCGGCCGGATCACATCGCAGAACATCCGCACCACGGCGCCGTTTTCCGGCCGCCAGGGAAGCCCCGCCAGCGTGGCCGGGTCCGGGCGCAGGAACAGGTCCGACCGCACGGCGCCGCCGAAGCCCGCGATGGCGGAGGCATCGAAGGCCATGCCGCTCTCAAACGCCCGCCGCAGCTGGCCGGGCATGATGGATAGGTTTTTCTGCCGTCCGTAGACGTCGCAGAAGGCCAGGCGGATGAACTTCACGTCCTCCTCCTGTACATACTGGATGACCTCCCGGGCCGTATACTTCATGGCCACACCTGCTTTCTTCGTTCAGTTTGCAACATACATCCGCCGGTAGGGCGCGGCGGAGTCCGGCGTCACCAGGGTGAAGGGACCGGCAAGGATGTCCGCCGGGTCTGCGCCGAACAGGCGGCAGAATGCCTCCACCGCCGGCCGCAGCCGCTCCACATCCTCCGCCGAGGCCAAGCGGGCGGTGACCTGCGGCGGGAAGACCACCTCCCGGCAGTCCCCGCGCAAAAACACCTCGCCGCCGTGCATGCCCGTACAGGGAAAATTTCCCACAATGGGTCCCGGGCCGTCTCCCAACCCCAGCACAGCGATGAGTCCGCCGGCCTGGTACTCTCCCAGAAAGCTCCCGGCCCGGCCGCCGATGACCAGGACGGGCCGCTTTTCGCCATAGGCCTTCATATGCACGCCGGCCCGGTAGCCGGCGTCTCCACGGACATAGATGGCGCCGCCCCGCATGGCGTAGCCCGCCGCGTCGCCCACGCGCCCGTCCACGGCAATGGTGCCGTCGTTCATGGTGTCGCCCACCGCGTCCTGGGCATTGCCCTCCACACGGATGGCCGCGCCGTTCAAATAGGCGCCCAGGGCGTTGCCGGGGACGCCCTCCACGGCGATCTCGCCCGCGTCCAGTCCGGCGCCCAGGAACCGCTGGCCCAGGCACCCCCGGATGCGGCATGTGCCGCCGCACCGGCGCACGGCCTCGTTCAGCTGGGAAAAGGACAGTGCGGATGCATCAAGTATCATAGTATCACACCTCCGGGTATTTTCAACCAATCTTTCACTCTCCCGCATGGGCCACGCCCAGCACCTTCAGCTCCCGGTCCGTAAGGCCGATGCCCCGCAGCATGAGGCGGTTTCCCCGCAGGGCCTCGATGGAGTTGATGCCCATGGCCCCCAGAAACTCCTGGATCTCGTGCTTCCAGGCGGTCATCAGGTTCACCAGGCGGCGCTGTCCCTCCTCCGGGTCCAGCCGCGCCACCAGCTCCGGCCGCTGGGTGGCGATGCCCCAGTTGCACTTTCCGGACTGACAGGTGCGGCACAGGTGGCATCCCAGGGCCAACAGGGCGGCGGTGGCGATATAGCACGCGTCCGCCCCCAGTGCGATGGCCTTGACCACATCGGCGGAGGAGCGGATGCTGCCCCCGGCGATGATGGACACCTCACCCCGGATGCCCTCCTGGCGCAGCCGCTGGTCCACCGCGGCCAGGGCCAGCTCGATGGGGATGCCCACGTTGTCCCGGATGCGGGTGGGCGCGGCGCCGGTGCCGCCCCGGAAGCCGTCGATGGCGATGATGTCCGCGCCGCTGCGGGCAATGCCGCTGGCGATGGCGGCGATGTTGTGCACGGCGGCCACCTTGACGATGACGGGCTTTTTGTATTCGGTGACCTCCTTGATGGAGTAGACCAGCTGGCGCAGGTCCTCAATGGAGTAGATATCGTGGTGGGGCGCCGGGGAAATGGCGTCGGAGCCCTCGGGCACCATGCGGGTGCGGGACACGTCGCCTACGATCTTGGCGCCGGGCAGATGGCCGCCGATACCGGGCTTGGCTCCCTGGCCCATCTTGATCTCCACCGCCGCGCCGGCGTTGAGGTAATCCTTGTGGACCCCGAAGCGGCCGGAAGCCACCTGCACCACCGTGTTGGCGCCGTAGGGGTAGAAATCCTCGTGGAGGCCGCCCTCGCCAGAGTTGTAGCAGATCCCCAGCTCCTGAGCCGCACGGGCAAGACTGGCGTGGGCGTTATAGCTGATGGAGCCGTAGCTCATGGCGGAAAACAGCACCGGCATGCTCAGCTCCAGCTGGGGCGGCAGGGTGCAGTCCAGCCGGCCCTGGGCGTCCCGCTTGATCTGGTTGGGCTTTTTCCCCAGAAACACCCGGGTCTCCATGGGCTCGCGCAGGGGATCGATGGAGGGGTTGGTCACCTGGGAGGCGTTGAGGAGCAGCTTATCCCAGTAGATGGGCATGGGCTTGGGATTGCCCATGGAAGAAAGCAGCACGCCGCCGGAGGCGGACTGCTTGTAGATCTCCCGGACGGTATCGCCGTCCCAGTTGGCGTTTTTGCGCAGGGTGCAGCCGCTTTCCACGATCTTCAGCGCCCGGGCAGGACACACGGACACGCACCGCTGACAGTTGACGCACCTGCTGTCGTCGGCCAGCATCACATGGTGCTGTGCATCGTAGCGGTGGACGCCGTTGGCGCACTGCGCTTCGCACAGGCGGCAGCGGGTGCAGCGGCTGTCGCTGCGCTCCACCTCAAATTCCGGATAAAAATCTCGAATCTGCATCAGTACGCTCCTTCCTTTACCCGGACGATGACCGGCTGGCCGCCCATGGGCGCCCAGAGGTTCTCCGCCTCCGGCTCCATGGTGCGGATGGCCGCCTCCTCACTGGCGATATACACCTTATCGTCCTTTTCCGCCACCACCATGCTCCTTAGCTTCAGCCGGTCGTTGAGGGCCATGAGCCCGCCGGAAAAGCCCAGGATGATGGAGAAGGGCCCGGTGACCAGCAGGCTGGAATACACCGTGCGCAGGTACATCAGCTCCTCCCGCTCCCGGGGCGGGCGGCGGGCAATGGTGCTCCAGAAGGGCGCGGCCATCACGTTGGCCGCCTCCCGCAGCGTCAATCCCTGGCGGCGCAGCAGGTAATCCAGAATATAGGTAAAGACCTCCGTGTCCGTCTGAAGCGTACACCGATAGCCGAACATCTCCATGAAACGGCGGTTGGCGTCGTAGGAGGAGATCTCCCCGTTGTGGACCACGGAGCGGTCCAGCAGGGCGAAGGGATGGGCTCCGCCCCACCAGCCGGGCGTGTTGGTGGGATAGCGGCCGTGGGCCGTCCAGCAATAGCCCTCGTACTCCTCCAGCCGGTAGAACCGGGCGATGTCCTCCGGGTATCCCACCCCTTTGAAAACGCCCATATTCTTGCCGCTGGAAAAGACATACGTCCCGGCTCCCTTGGTATTCAGCTCCATGACCGTGCGCACCATCAGCTCCTGCTCATCCACCTGCATGGACCGCAGAACGGAGGGCAGCGGCGTGACAAAGTACCGCCAGATCAGCGGCTCGTCGGTGATCTGAGGGATCTTCTCCACCGGGATCTCCTCCGCCTGTGCGATGTCGAAGCGCTCTTTGAGCAGCGCCTCACACTCCCGCCGGCAGCTGTGGCTGCGGAAAAAAACATGCAGGGCAAAGTGATCGCGGAACGCCGGATAGATCCCGTAGCCGGCGAAGCCGCCGCCCAGGCCGTTGGAACGCTCGTGCATGGGGACCATGCTCCGGGCCACGGCCCCGCCGCTCATGCGCCGCCCCTCCCGGGAGATCACGGCAGAGACC
>CAUWEK010000111.1:0-6011 GCA_963557435.1 uncultured Dysosmobacter sp. | reverse complement strand
AAATTCCACCTGCCGACCCGGCAGCTCCGCGCGCAGTCGCTCGGCGGCCTGGGCCACCGTACAGCCGGCCACGTCTACCTCGTTGATGGTGGTGTTGGGGTAAAAGACATCCAGCGACCCTGCGTAGGCGCAAACACCCAAATAGGCGGCGGCGAGCACTGCCAGAATGATCCCGATGACGATCAGCGGCTTCTTCCCGCTCTTTTTCAGCCGGGCACCGCCGCTCTTTTGCACCATGGCGTTTTCCATCTCTTCCATGACGCATCCTCCTGTTGCTGCGTTTGGGGGAAAGCGGGCCATTGTGGGGACGCTTCCTCCTTTTTTCCCCATTTTAGCACAGATCCGTGGGAGAAAGCATTACAATCCCGTTACAACCCGGCCCGTCAGGAGGGTTTGCGCCCCTTGGGGATGCGGATGGTCAGCAAAATGGCCTCGTCCGTGTCCTCCCGGTCGGTGACCGCGTCCACCCCTGCCGCCCGGATGAGCTTGAGCCCCCGGTCCACGCTGTTGAGAAAGAGCCGCACGTCCTTGATGATGTAGGTGCTGCGCCGCTGGGGCGGCGTGGACTGGATGGCCGCCAGCCGCCGCTCGATGTACTGTTCCGCCTGGGCCACGTTCAGGTGGTGGTCCGCCATGTACCGGGCGGCCGCCAGCCGCTCCTCCTCGTCCTCCAGCCGCAAAAGGGAGCGGGCGTGGCGCTCGGTGAGGCCCGCGGAGACCAAAATCTCCCGGCAGGGCGGGGAGAGGCGCAAAAGCCGCAGCTTGTTGGCAAGGGCTGAGGGGGAGCGGCCCAGGGCCGCGGCGGCCTCCTCCTGGGTGGAGCCGGTTTTTTTCAGGTAGGCCGCGATGGCGGCGGCCTCTTCAAAATAGTGCAGATCCCGGCGCTGGAGGTTTTCCACCAGGGCCAGCAGGGCGGAGCGGCGGTCGTCGGCCTCCGTTTCCAGGCAGGGCACCCGGCTAAGACCCGCCAGTTTGGCCGCCCGCAGCCGCCGCTCCCCGGCCACCAGCTCCCAGCCCGTGGCCGTGCGGCGCACGGTCAGGGGCTGCAAAATGCCGTGGCGGCGGATGGAGTCCGCAAGGTCCCGGATGCCAGATTCCTCAAATACCTGCCGGGGCTGCATGGGATTGGGGCGGATGGACTCCGTGGGCAGCTCCAGAACCCGGCGTTTCGTCCTGTGGATCACAGGGCTCACCTCCTTTGTTTTCCCCATTGTACGGCCTCCGGTGGAAAAAGAGGGGAGAACGGTGTCGAATGGCCAAAAGGCGTGAAAAAAAGCGCGCGGCCACGGGCCGCGCGCGGGAAAACGGGGGAAAGCGCCGTTATTCGGATGCCGGTACGCCTTTTGCCTGTGCCGCCGCCCAGGCCCGGCCCGGCGCTGTGGCATGGAGGATCTTGACGATGACGGCGGTGGTGGCCTGCAGGAAAAGGGGAGAGAAGGCCACGGGGAACAGTACGTCGCCGGGGAAGTAGGCAATGGCCAGCACGGACCCGGCGGCAATATTGCGGATGCCGGAGTTGAGGGACATGGTCACCAGGGTAGGGAAGTCCACCCCCATGGCCCGCCCGGCCCAGTAGCCCAGGAAAAAGCCCAGCAGGCACAGGGCGAACACCGCCGCGATGACCCGGGAGAGCGTGGGGGTGATGTCCCGGAGGAAGGGGGCGCAGCCGGTGGCGTTGGCCAGCACCAGCACCAGCATGGTGAGCTTGGCGTAGGGGGCCAGCCGGGGCTTCAGGGTGTGGGCCACCCGTCCTTTGGAGCAGTGGTACATGGTCATGGCGATGAGGGCCGGGATGGCCACCATGATCATCAGGTCTCCCATCATGCTCATGGTGTCCATCTCCACCACGCTGCCCACCAAAAGCCGCAGCGTCAGAGGGATGACGAAGGGGGCCAGGAGCGTATCCAGCAGCACCACGGAAAGGCACAGCGTGGTGTTGCCGCCGCCCAGAGACACCCACATGAGGGACGCAACGCCCGTGGGGATGGCGTATTCCAGCACCAGACCCGTGGTGAACAGGGGGGCGTCCGGAAACAGCAAAGAGCCCAGCAGCAGCGTCAAAAGGGGCATGACGATGTGCAGCAGGCCAAAGATGACCACCACCGGCAGAGGGTGGAGGGCCACCTCTTTCATTTCCTTAAAGCCGCCGCCCAGGCTGTTGGCGAAGGTCATGAAGGCGAACAGGGCCATGGTGTAGTCGTTGATGGGGGAGAATACGTCCGGCAGGGCGATGCCCACCAGCACGAACGCCACGATGAGCACCGCCATGTGGCGGCCCAGGAAGGCGTCCAGTTTTTCCATTGGTCTCAAGGGGATTTCCTCACTTTTTGCTTAGTTCAGTTCGCTTTTGCGGCAGCACAGGAAGCAGAACCAGCCCTGGTCCTCGTGCCGCTCCAAAATGGCAAGGCCCGCGCCCTCCAGGGCGGCGACCACCTCCTGGGCCCGGTCGTCGATGATGCCGGAGCAGAGGAACCGTCCGCCGGGGGCCATCAGGCCGTCCACGGCGCCGGAGAGGGCGATGATCACATCCGCCACGATGTTGGCCACTACCAGGTCGAACCCGGTGCCCATGGCCTGCTGGACCGCCCGGTCGGAGAGGATGTCCCCGGCCAGTACGGTGTAGACGTCCTTGCCGATGCCGTTCATGGCGGCGTTTTCATAGGCCACGTCCAGGCACTTGTCGTCGATGTCCACGGCCACGGCGGTGCCGGCGCCCAGCTTCAGCGCGGCGATGGAGAGGATGCCGCTGCCGCAGCCCAGGTCCGCCACACGGCAGCCGGGCTTCACGATGCGCTCCAGCGCCTCCAGGCAAAGGCGGGTGGTGGCGTGGGAGCCGGTGCCGAAGGTGAGGCCCGGCTCCAAAATGAGGCTCACCCGGGTCTCCAGAGCCTTTTGCACTTCCGGGTCATCCTGTTCCCACTGGGGCACCACCAAAAGCCGCCGGCCGATCTCCATGGGCTTATAGTACTGCTTCCAGTTGTTCTCCCAATCGGACTCCTCCATGGTGTCCATGGTCAAAAGGAGGGACCCGCAGTCGCTGCGGCGGGCCTTCAGGTCCTCCAGAGCCAGCCGCACCTGCGCCAGAGTGGAAAAGCCCTCGTCTCCGGCCTCCAGGTAGAACGTCACGCGGGAGCGGCCGTGCATGCGCTGGGCCAGATCTTCGTCCACATAGTCCCAGTACTGGTGGTTGTTTTCCAGGAAGTCCTGGAATTCCTCCTCGTCGTCGATGACCACGCCGTCGATGCCCAGGGCGGAGAGCATGGTCTCCACGGCCTCCAGCCCCGCGTGGGTGGTGTCGATGTGCAGTTCCATCCACTTCATGCGCTCACCTCTTGCTTCCCACGAAGAACAGCGCCACCGTGCCGGGGCCGGAGTGGTTGCCGATGACGGGGCCCACGAAGTTCAGATGGATGTCGTGGTTGCCGAACCGGCGGACGATCTCGTCCGCCACCAGCAGCGCGTCGCCCTCGCAGTCGCCGTGGCTGATGAACACGGTGCCGTGGGCGGGGTCCACGGCGGTCTCTTCCATCCGGTCCACCAGGGCCATGAGGGAGGCCTTGCGGCCCCGGGCCTTGGAAACGGGAGTCAGGTGGCCGCCGTCATCCACATGCATGACGGGCTTGATGGCCAGCATGGTGCCGAAGAGGGCCGTGGCGGCGCTGATGCGGCCGCCCCGCTTGAGGTGGTTCAGGTCGTCCACGGTGAACCAGTGGCAGATGTTGCCCTTGGTGGCCTCGGCGAAGGAGCGCACCTCGCCGATGGAGTGGCCCTCCTTTTTCTGCTGAGCGCACAGGTACAGCAAAAGCCCCTGGCCCAAGGAGGCGCACAGGGAGTCCACCACAAAGATGGACGCGTCGGGGAACTCTGCGCGCAGGTCGTCCGCGGCGATGGCGGCGGACTGATAGGTGGTGGAGAGGGCGGAGGAGAAGCCGATATACAAAATGTCCTTGCCCTGAGCGAGGATGGGCCGCATGACGGCCTCAAATTCGCCCACGCTGACGGCGGAGGTGGTGGCCATCTCGCCGGCGCGGATGCGGGCGTAAAAATCCTCAAAGCCGATGTCCCGGCCGTCCAGCCAGTTTTGATAGAGGTGCTCGCCCATGTGAAGGCTCAAGGGCACCACGGAAAGCTCCAGCTCCCGGGCCATCTGGTCCGTCAGGTCGCAGCAGCTGTCCGTCATGATGACAAAATCCCGCATAGCTTAGTCCCGCTCCTTTTCCTTTTTCGTTTTTTTGGCCGATGCTTCCGCCTCCTGCCGCGCCCGCAGCAGGGCTACATACCGGCTGGAGGCCGCGCCGGCGGCATAGCTGATGAGGGCAAAGTGGATGGCGGCGTCCGCCAGATCCTCCTGCTCGCCCCGCGCCTCCATCTCCTGGGCGGTGAGGGTCAGGGCCTTGTCAAGACTGGCGCAGAAGGCGGCGTAGCCCGCCTCCACGCTGCGGCGGCCCTGGAGCTCCTCCCGGATGAGCAGGTCCATGTCCCGGGTGGACATGACGTGCTTGAGCACGCAGATGGCCGTCAGGTACGCCAGGTGCTCCCGGCTGTACTTCTTGCCGGCGGCCCGGGGCACCAGGCCGTTTTTGGTGTAGTTGTTGACCATGGCGGCGGTGAGGGCGTCCTCGTCGTCAAAGCGGATCACCTGCCGGTCCATATAGCTGAGGACCTGATCCATATACAGGGCGAAATCCGGCAGCTGTTCCCAAGGCACGGGCCGCTGGGAGCGCAGCTGGGTCAGAAAGTCAGACGGCTGTTCCATGCAGAAACTTCCTCCTTTGTCGCATTCAAAACGATTTCCAACCCAGTATAGCACCGGCATATGATTGTGTAAACCGCCTTTTGTAAAGTTGAGAATGAGTTTTCGAAGTGGTCACTTGCCCACGCAGAACCGGGAAAAAATGCCGGAGACGATCTCCTCCCGGGCGGTGCGGCCGGTGAGGGCGCCCAGTGCGTCCAGGGCCTCCTCCACGTCGGTGAGTACCGCGTCGGGGGTGAAGCCGGCGTCCAGAGCCTCCCGGGCCCGCTCCACCGCCTCTGCTGCCCGGCGGGCGGCTTCTTGCTGGCGCACGTTGGTGAGGATGGAGCCATCGGGTGCGTCCCCGGCGGGGAAGAGCTTTTCCACAGCCCGCTCCAGGGAGAAAACGTCGCCCTGGAGGGCGCTGACTTCCACAGCCGCTGCGGGCTTGGGCAAAGCGGGGTCCAGGCGGCAGACGGCGCCGCGTCCGCCGCCCAGGTCCTGCTTGTTCAAAACCAGGATCCACCGGGGGCACTGGGCGGCCAGGCGCAAGATCTCGCCGTCCGCCTCCGTCAGGGGACGGGAGTCGTCCACCACCGCCAGGGCAAGGTCCGCCGAGGCCAGGGCCTGGCGGGAGCGCTCCACGCCCAGCTTTTCCACAGTGTCCTCCGTCTCGTGGATCCCGGCGGTGTCGATGAGCCGCAGCCGCACCCCGCCGCACACCACGGATTCTTCCACCGTGTCCCGGGTGGTGCCGGGGATGTCGGTGACGATAGCCCGCTCATACCCGGCCAGGGCGTTCAAAAGGGAGGATTTGCCCGCGTTGGGCCGGCCTACGATGACGGTTGCCACGCCCCGGCGCAGCACATCCCCCCGGCGGCAGGTGGCCAAGAGGCGCGCCAGGGTATCGTGGGCGGTGGCCAGGGAGGCGGAGACCTCCTCCGGGTGGATGTCGGGGATGTCCTCGTCCGGGTAGTCCACCACGGCGTAAAACCGGGTGGCGATGTCCAGCAGGGCGTCCGTCACCGCCTGGAAGTCCCGGCGCAGCGAGCCGGAGAGCTGGGCGGCGGCGTTGCGGGCGGCGGCGGAAGTCTCCGCGTCGATCAGGTCCACCACGGCCTCCGCCTCCGTCAGATCCAGCCGTCCGTTCAAAAAGGCCCGCTTGGTGAACTCACCGGGCCCGGCCTGCCGGGCGCCGGCGGCGAACAGGGCACCCAGCAGCTCCCGCAGCACCACCGGGGAGCCGTGGCAGTGGAACTCGGCGCAGTCCTCGCCGGTG
>CAUWEK010000110.1:0-6237 GCA_963557435.1 uncultured Dysosmobacter sp. | reverse complement strand
CGCCGAACACGGCGGCGGTGAAGGCCTTGATGCCGGGCATGGAGCCGGTGGTGGGCATCAGGGTGCCGTAAGAGGAGCACAGCAGCACACCGGCGATGGCCGCCAGGGCGGAGCCGATGGCAAAGGTGGTGGAGATGGTGAAGTTGACGTTGATGCCCATGAGCTGGGCGGCGCCCTTGTCCTCGGAGCAGGCGCGCATGGCCTTGCCCATCCGGGTCATGCTGGTGAACATGGTCAGTCCCACCATGATGACAAGGCAGGTGACCACGGTGAGCAGGGACACGTAGGAAATGGAGAGCTGGCCGCCGAACAGGCTCAAAGAGCCGGTGACCACGGGGGAGTAGACCTTGGGGGCCGCGGACCAGATGAGCATGGCGGCGTTTTGCAGGAAATAGCTCACGCCGATGGCGGTGATAAGCACGGCCAGGGAAGGAGCGGCGCGCAGGGGCTTGTAGGCAAGACCCTCAATGACCACGCCCAGGATGGTGCACACCACCATGGCCAGCAGCACGGCCACCACGCTGGGCAGGCCCAGGTAGTTCATGGCACAGTAGGAGATGTAGCCGCCCACCATGATGATGTCGCCGTGGGCGAAGTTCAGCATTTTGGCGATGCCGTAGACCATGGTATAGCCCAGGGCGATGATGGCGTAGACACTGCCCAGGCTGATGCCGCTGATCAAATAGGAGAGAAATTCCATCAGGAAACACCTCTTTTTCTTCTCTTTTTCATTCTATGGCAGAAATACGGGCAGCAGCGGCGCTGCCGCCCCTGTTTCCACCATAGAACCCGGGAAGGGCTGCCGGAGACCCGGCAGCCGCTTCCCTGCGGTTGCTGTCAGGGTAAGATCATGGGTAAAGGGAAATTACTGGGGCAGGACATACACGCCGTTTTCGATGACCACGGCCATGGGAGCCTTGGAGACGGTGCCGTCGGCGGACCAGGTCATGTCTTGGCCGGTCAGACCGTCGTAGGAGATGGTGGTCATGACGCCCACAATGGCCTCGCAGATATCGGTGGAGGACATGTCGGCAGTGCAGCCGGCAGCTTCCAGAGCAGCCTTGACGATGTACACGGCGTCATAGGCGTCGGCAGCGAACTGGTTGGGGACCTCACCGAACTGCTCCTGATAGGTCTTGACGAAGTTCTGGGTCTTCTCGTCCTCAGCGTCCGCGGAGAAGGGAGTCAGCAGCATGACACCCTCGGCCAGGGAGGTGTCAAAGTTCTCCAGAGTCAGGATGCCGTCCATGCCGTCCACGCCGAAGAAGGTGGGCGCATAGCCCATGGCGTTGGCCTGGTTGAGGATGACGGAGGCCTGCTGATAGTAGATGGGCAGGAACAGCATGTCGGCGCCGGCGGCCTGGGCGGCAGTCAGCTGCACGGAGAAGTCGGTGGCGGTGTCGGCGGTAAAGGTGCCCTCATAGACAATGTTCAGGCCCTTGGCACCGGCCTCGGCCACGAAGGTATCCCGGATGCCCTGAGAATAGGCGATATCGTTCTGATAGATCACAGCGATGGTGGCGTCGGCCATGTTCTCCGCCATGTAGTCGGCGGCACCGGTGCCCTGATTGGGGTCAGTGAAGCAGACCTGGAATACGTTGTCCTTGCCGGCGACGATGTCCGTGGAGGAGCCGGAGGGAGTCAGCATGAAGGTGCGGTCAGAGTAGGCCACATCCGCCACGGCAATGGAGGCGCCGGAGGTGGTGGGGCCAACCAGGACCTGCATACCCCAGTCCATCAAAGAGTTGTAGGCGTTGACGGAGGTCTCGCCGTCTGCCACGTCGTCCTCGCTCTTGATCTCGAACTGGATGTCGCCGCCGGCGGCGTTGATCTCGTCCACGGCGATCTTGGCGCCGTTGGCCACGGCCTGGCCGTAGATGGCGTTTTCACCGGTCAGGGGGCCGATGGTGCCGATCTTGAAGGCGGCGCCTTCCGTGGTGGTGCTGCTTTCCTGCTGGCCGCAGGCGGTGAGCCCGGCCACCATGGCCAGTGCCATGGCAAGACATGCAAACTTCTTGTTCATCTTCTTTTCTCCTTTATTGAAAGATATTATACAAAAAAGCGGCTCCGCCCATGGGCGGAACCGCTTTACTGTATCAAAACAGCAATGTGCGCTTTCGCGGCATGGGGGGTAAGATCCCAACCAACAATACTACCAGCAGAGCCAGGTTCAGCAGGGAAATGCCTGCTACCAGAATGTTTACCAGGCATACCAGGGCAATAATAATAATGGACGCCATAATAATGGCGTCCAGAATCACACGGATGGCAGTATGAGCGGCACAATGCGCGCAGGAAGAAGCCTCTGCCTGATGGGCAGACGCACCCTGAGACATCGCATGGGAAGAAAACATAGCGTACATCATGGTGCCGGCTCCTTTCTGCAAGATTGCCTGGAAATTACTTTTTATTGTACTCATGCAAAGGGCTAAAGTCAATGCGCTGTTCGCCGTCAAAACACACAGAAAACTGCCGCCGCAAATCGGGATTATTTACAAAAAATTCAAAAAGTAAAGGCTGCGACAAAAAAATAGTTGCATCTATCAACAAAATAGGATTGACTTGCGGAGGGGATGTGCTATGATGGGAGCAGGAAAAATCCCATTGGCGCAAACGTTTGAGCGAGAGGGGGATGGCCGTGCGGACGGTGCTGGGATATTTAAAGCCCTATGGACTGCGGGTGGCCTGCGGCGTGAGCATCAAGTTCGCGGCGGCGGTGCTGGAACTCATTTTGCCGCTGCTGCTGGCCCATGTGATCGACGATCTGGTGCCGCTGGGGGACATGGGGCCCATCTGGCGGACCGGCGCGGTCATGGCGGCGGTGGCCTTCGGGGCCATCGGCTGCAACATCACGGCCAACCGCATGGCCGCATGGGTGTCCATGGAGATGACCCGCAATCTGCGGCGGGACCTGTATGAGCGGACGGTCCGCCTGTCCTGTGCCCAGATGGACCGGTTTTCCGTCTCTTCCCTGGTCTCCCGCCTGACCAATGATACATACAATGTCCACCAGATGGTGGATAAGGTGCAGCGGGGCGGCATCCGGGCGCCCATGCTGGTGCTGGGCGGGCTGACGCTGACGTTTTTGCTGGAGCCGGTGCTGGCGCTGGTGCAGCTGTGCGTCTGCGCCGCCACGTTTTTTACCATCTATCAGGTGACGCGCCGGGGCATCCCCCGCTATGCCGCCGCACAGACGGCGGTGGACACGGTGGTGCGGATCATCCGGGAGAACGCCTCCGGTGTCCGGGTCATCAAGGCACTGGGCTGCCAGAGCCGGGAACGGCAGCGGTTCGACGGGGCCAGCGCCGCCGCCCGGGACCGGGAGTCCGGGGCCGGCGTGGTCATGGCGGCGGCCAATCCCACCACGGATTTCCTTTTGAATGTGGGACTCATTCTGGTGGTGCTGGTAGGGGCGCTGCGGGTCCAGCAGGGGCGGATGGCCTCCGGGCAGATCGTGGCGTTTTTGTCCTACTTCACCCTGATCCAGACGGCGACCCTGGGCGTTTCCAAGACGTTTTTGCGCATCAGCAAGGGCGCGGCCTCTGCCCGCCGCATCGAGCAGGTGCTGTGCGCGCCCATGGATCAGCCGGTGATTTCGTCGGAGGCGGAGAGCGGCGCGGAGCTTGGCATGCAGGACGTTTCCTTTTCCTATCTGGGCGTGGAGCAGGACCTGGGCGGCGCCTCCTTTGCCATCCGGAGGGGGCAGACGCTGGGCATTCTGGGCCCCACCGGCAGCGGCAAGACCACGCTGGTGAGCCTGCTGCTGCGACTGTACGACGCGGACGAGGGCACTGTGTGGGTGGGCGGCGCGGATGTGCGCACCCGGCAGCGCCGGGAGCTGTCCGACCGGTTCGGCGTGGTGTTCCAGAACGATACCCTTCTGGCCGGAAGCATTTATGAGAACATCTCCTTTTTGCGCGATCTGCCCCGGGAGGCGGTGGAGCGGGCGGCCAAAACCGCCCAGGCCTGGGAGTTCATCACCGGAATGCCCGGCGGGCTGGACGCGGCGGTGGAGCTGCGGGGCGCCAACCTCTCCGGTGGTCAGCGCCAGCGGCTGCTGGTGGCCCGGGCTCTGGCTGGCCGGCCGCCGGTGCTGGTGCTGGACAGCGCGGACAGCGCCCTGGATTACCGTACCGCCGCGGCGCTCCATGCCGCCATCCGCCGGGAATTCCCGGATATCACCCTGGTGGTCATCTCCGAGCGGATCGCCTCCCTGCGCCGGGCGGACCACATTCTGGTGCTGGAGGACGGGCGTATCACGCATCAGGGCAGTCATGAGGACTTGCTGAAGTGCTGCCCCCGCTATGGCCGCATGGCCCAGCTGCAAATGGGAGAGGAGGCGGCCGTATGATCGAGAAGAAACGGACGCTTTGGCACCGCCTCTGGCCCTTCCTGCGGCCCTACGGTGCCCGCCTGGCCATTTTGGCAGTGCTGCTGGTGGTCAACAATTTGCTGACGCTGTGTATCCCCATGCTCTCCGGCTGGGCCGTGGGGGCGGTGGGATCGGAGCCGGGCGCGGTGGACTTCGGAGCGGTGGGGCGCAACTGCGCCGGGATGCTGGCATGCTGCGTCGGGGCATCCGCGCTGAATTACCTGGTCTCTTCCCGGCTGATCCGTCTGGCCCAGTCCGTGTCCTATGACCTGCGCCGGGCGGCATTCGACCGCCTCAGCGAGCTGCCGGTGGAGTACTTTGACACCCACCCCGCCGGGGACCTCATCAGCCGTATCTGCTACGATGTGGATACGGTGAACGCCACGCTGTCCACGGACCTTCTGCAGATCGCCACCAGCTTTTTGACCGTGGGCGGCTCGTTCATCATGCTGCTGCTCCTTTCGCCCAAGCTGTCGCTGGTGTTTTTTGTGACGGTGCCATTGTCCGTGGCGCTGACCCGCTTTCAGATGCGGCGCATCCAGCCGCTGTTCCGCCGCCGCTCCCGGGAGCTGGGCGCTCTCAACGGCTTTGCGGAGGAGCGCATGGGCTGTCGGCAGGCCATGCGGGTCTACGGCGTGGAGGAGGCAGACCTCAGGCAGTTCGAGACTTTCAACGAGTCCGCGTCCCGGGCCTACTACGAGGCGGACCGGGCCAGCGTGGCCCTGGGGCCGTCGGTGAACTTCATCAACAATCTGTCTCTTGCGGCCATCAGCGTGTTCGGAGCCCTGCTGTATTTGCAGGGAGGGCTGCCCCTGAGCGCCCTGGCCTCTTTCGTGCTCTACTCCCGCAAATTCTCCGGCCCCATCCGGGAGGCGGCGGATCTGCTGGGAGAGCTCCAGGCCAGTGTGGCCGCGGCGGAGCGGGTGCTGGAGCTGATCGCCCAGCCCGCCGAGCCGGAGGACTGCCCGGACGCGGTGGAGAGCGGGCATCTGCGGGGGGAGATCCGCTTCGACCATGTGTGGTTCGGCTATGATCCGCAAAAGCCGGTACTGCGGGATTTCAGCGCCCATATCCCGGCGGGGACCCTGGCGGCGGTGGTGGGCTCCACCGGTGCTGGCAAGACCACGCTGGTGAGTCTGCTGCTGCGGTTCTATACGCCCCAGCAGGGCACCATCACCATTGACGGCGTGCCTATCGAGCGTTACCGCCGGGACAGCCTGCGCCGCCGTCTGGCGCTGGTGATGCAGGATACCTGGCTCTTTGGCGGCACCATTGCCGAAAACATTGCCTACGGTGCACCCGGCGCCACCCGGGAGGAGATCATCCAGGCGGCCAAGGCCGCCCGCATCCACCGCTATATCATGTCCCTGCCGGATGGGTACGACACGGTGCTCTCCGACGAGGGGGCCGGTGTTTCCAAGGGGCAGCGGCAGCTGCTGGCCATTGCCCGCTGCTTTTTGACGGACGCGGACATCGTGATCCTGGACGAAGCAACCTCCAACGTGGACACGGAGACGGAGGGGGCCATCAGCCAGGCCATGGAGCGGCTGCGCCGGGGACGCACCTGCTTTGTCATCGCTCACCGCCTGGCCACCATCCGGGGCGCCGACCGGATCCTGGTGCTGGAAAACGGAGCCGTGGCCGAGTCCGGCACCCACGATGAACTGCTGCGCCGGGGCGGTACCTACGCCGCCCTGTACGCCGCCCAGTGGGCCCGGGAGGACCTTTGAAGAAATAAAAAAAGAGAGCCGGAGAGGCGATCGCCTCTCCGGCTCTTTTACCGTCTTGATAGGGTGGGACGGAAGGATCAATAGCACTTGCGGTAGATGGCCTCTTCGCTCTCCAGATCGAAGGGATAGTAAGCG
>CAUWEK010000109.1:0-6390 GCA_963557435.1 uncultured Dysosmobacter sp. | reverse complement strand
CGCGATGCCGTCCGCTCCCGGTACGAGGCGGAGCCGGTGAAGTCCGTGGGCAACGGCACCACCTTCTCCCAAAACCTCACCACCCGCACTCAGGTGCAAAGCGGCATCGCCGTGCTGGCAGATTCCGTGGCCACCCGCCTGCGCCGCTGCGGGCTCTACGCCGGCGGCATCCAGGTGACGGTGCGGGACCCGGAGTTCCACGACCGCTCCCGGCAAAAGCAGCTCTCCGCCCCCACCCGTCTCATCCGGGAGCTCACTGCGGAGGCCATGGCCCTGACGGAGACGCTCTGGCATCCCCCCGCCCCCGTCCGGGCCCTGACCGTCACCGCCATCCATCTGGTGGGCGAGGAGGACGCCTACGAGCAGGTGGACCTGTTCGGCGTGTCGTCCGGCCCCAAAAAGGAAAAACAGGAGCGGCTGGAGGCCGCCATGGACCGCATCCGCGGAAAATACGGCACGGACGCCATCACCTTTGGCGCCGCCCACCCCGAAAAAGAGGAGGACCCCCTTCCATGACCAAGCAAGAACAAAAACGCGCCCTGCGCCAGACCATGCGCCGCCTGGAATCCCAGCTCTCCCAGCGCTACAAGACCCAGAGCAGCCAAAAGATCTGCGCGCACCTTCTCGCCATGCCGGAATACCAGGCATCATCCACGGTCTTTTGCTTCGTGGGCACCGCCCACGAGATCGACACCCGGCCCATCCTGACCCACGCCCTAGAGGCAGGCAAGCGGGTTTGCGTGCCCCTTTGCACCGCTCCCGGCATCATGGAGCTGCGGGAGATCTCCTCTCTCGCCGATCTTGCTCCCGGCACCCACGGCATTCTGGAGCCGGACCCGGTCCGGTGCGGCGCAGTGGATACGGACGAGGTGGATTTCGCCGTGCTCCCATGCCTTTGCTGCAACCATCTGGGCCACCGGCTGGGACAGGGCGGCGGCTACTACGACCGCTTTCTCTCCCACTACCGGGGCGGTACAGTGCTGCTGTGCCGGGAGAAGCTGCTGCGCCAGGAGATCCCCCTGGAGCCCCACGACTATCCCGTCCCCTGGGTACTGACGGAAGTCTGCCTTTATGAGGACGGCATGCCGGAGCGGCTGGGGTAATGGCTGCCATAAGGAGTTCCTGCTTGCCAAGCGGGGAAAAATCTCTTACAATGTCCCTATGAAGATCGTTTCCGCGAATCTCAAACTATGTAAGGAGGAGCTTCCAATGATTCAGCAAACCATGGACTTCATCTCCCAGTTCGACCCCGAGGTCGGCGCCTCCATCCGGGAGGAATTTGCCCGGCAGCGCCGCAACATCGAGCTGATCGCCTCTGAGAACATCGTCAGTCCCGCCGTCATGCTGGCCATGGGCACATGCCTTACCAACAAGTACGCCGAGGGCTATCCCGGCAAGCGGTACTACGGCGGCTGCTACGCTGTGGACATCACGGAGGACATCGCCCGCAAGCGGGCCTGCCAGCTCTTCGGCTGCAACTTCGCCAACGTCCAGCCCCACTCCGGCGCCAACGCCAACCTGGCCGTGTTCTTCGCCCTGGCCCAGCCCGGCGACACCATCCTGGGCATGAATCTGGCCCACGGCGGCCATCTGAGTCACGGAAGCCCCGTAAATATCTCCGGCAAATACTTCAACGTGGTGCCTTACGGCCTGGATGACGAGACGGAGACCATCGACTACGACAAGCTCCTGGAAACCGCCAAGGCCTGCCGCCCCAAGATCATCATCGCCGGTGCCAGCGCCTACCCCCGCATCATCGACTTTGCCCGCTTCCGCCAGGTGGCCGACGAGGTGGGCGCCTATCTGATGGTGGATATGGCCCACATCGCGGGTCTGGTGGCCGCCGGTGTCCACCCCTCCCCCATCCCCCATGCCCATGTGGTGACCTCCACCACCCACAAGACCCTGCGGGGCCCCCGGGGCGGACTGATCCTGTGCAACGACGAGGATATCTACAAGAAGATCAACTCCGCCGTGTTCCCCGGCACCCAGGGCGGCCCTCTGGAGCACATCATTGCCGCCAAGGCCGTGTGCTTCGGCGAGGCCCTCAAGCCGGAATTCAAGGCTTACGGCGAGCAGATCGTGAAAAACGCCGCCGTGCTGGCCGACGAGCTTAAAAAGCAGGGCTTCCGCCTGGTCTCCGGCGGCACGGACAACCACCTGTGCCTGGTGGATACCCGCAACTTCCACATCACCGGCAAGGAGTTTGAACACCGCCTGGACGAGGTCCAGATCACCGTCAACAAAAACGCCATCCCCAACGACCCGGAAAAGCCCTTCGTCACCAGCGGCATCCGGGTGGGCACCCCCGCCGTCACCTCCCGGGGCTTCAAGGAGCCGGAGATGGTGCGCATCGCCCAGTGGATGCGCCAAGTGGCCGAGGACTTCGACGGCTGCGCGGCCCGGGTCAAGGAAGAGGTCAATGACCTTTGTGCCCGCTTCCCCATCTACGACTGAGTGTCTGTCTGCTAAAAACAAAGGATCTATAAAAAAGCCTCCGGCCTATGGCCGGAGGCTTTTTTCACATCTCAAAGCAAATACTGCCTTTATTCTGTTTTGCCCGGTACAGCGCCGCGTCCGCCCGGTCCAGCAGCTGAGCCGGCGGCTCCTTCCTGCGAAATTCCGCCACGCCGATGCTGACGGACACCGCCTTGTGGGATTGATTTACCTCCGTGCGGACAAAGCACTCCTGAATGGCCCGGCAGGCCGCGCGCACCCGGTCTTCATCGCAGCCGCAGAAAATGACGCAAAATTCGTCGCCGCCGAAGCGGAAGGGCACCATCTGCTCGCCGGAAAGGTCCAGCAGCACCTGCCCCAGGCTTTTGAGATACCGGTCTCCCTGGCTGTGGCCGTAAGTATCGTTGAGGTTTTTAAAATCGTCCATATCCAGCATGGCCAGGAAAAAGCGCATCTCCTCCCGCTCCTCTTCCATGCGCTGGAACATCTGGCGCAGGGCCTGCCGGTTCCATACCCGGGTCAGCTGGTCGGTCATGGATTCCTCCTGATACCGCTGGCGCTCCCGCTCCAGATGGATGGCTGCGTCGTTTTTCTCCTTTTCCGCCAGGAGCATCACGTTGCAGATCCCGTAAAAAATCAGCAGCAGCACCAGAGAAAGGCCAAAATTCACCGTGGAATCCGCATCCTGCAGGACACTGGGCCTGGCCGGATCCCAGAAGATAAACAGATCCGAAACGATCTTTTCCAAAAAGCAGGCCACAGCCACTCCCCTGGTCAGCTTCCGGTCTCCGTAGATCACCGTCACCAGCATGGGGATGATGAACACCGCGAACACAGCGGGAAATACCGAGTGCATGGTATACACCACAAAGGCCATGGCCACCATCAAAAAGGAGACGGTATAGGCCTTTTTGCGATTGCTCATGCCGCTGTGCAGCGCCCGTCTGGCGCCCAGCCACAGCCCCGCATCGATCACCAGCGGCACCAGCACATACTTCGTAAAGTACACGCCCGCACTGGCAAACTCCACCTGCAGTGCCCGCAGGGCAAAGTACATGAACACTTCCGCCACAACGGTGAAAACCATCAAAAACAGCATCAACTGACACTGCATCTTCAGCCATTTTTCGTCGATTCGGCGATATTCCTCCCGAATAGCCGCCTCCTGACTTTTATTCCCGAATCTTACATCCAACGGCTATCCCGCCTCTCTTCTTCCAATCTCTGCCATTATAGCAGAATTTTCTCTTTGTGTCACCAATGCTCCCTCTTATTCCCCTTGGGCGTCGATTTTTTCTTTCAATTCATTCAAATAGACCCACCGCTCCGTCTTTTCCTCCAGCTGTGCTTCCAGCTCCTGCTGGCGCGCCTGGATCTCCTGGAGCTTTACATAGTCACTGCCGCACAGCCCCTGCTCCGCCTCGCACTGGCGGATGGCCTCCTCCAGCCGGGCAAGATCGGCGTCGATGGTCTCATATTCCCGCTGCTCCTTGAAGGAGAATTTCAGCTTCCGCTCCCGCCGCCGCTCCTGAGCAGGGCGGGGACGCGCAGCCTGGGGGGCGGCCTCCGCCTGCTCCTCCCGCCGCTTTTGCTGCCAGTCCGACCAGTTGCCCGTGTAGCGAAGCACCTGGCCATCACGTACCTCAAAAATGGAGCCCGCCAGCTTGTCCAGCAGGAAACGGTCATGGGACACCGTCACCACCGGCCCGGGGAAGCCCTGGAGATAATCCTCCAGGATGGACAGCGTGGTCACGTCCAGGTCGTTGGTGGGCTCGTCCAGCAGCAGCACATTGGGCGCCGCCATCAGCACGGAGAGCAGATACAGCCGCCGCCGCTCGCCGCCGGAGAGCCGCCCGATGGGCACCGACTGCAAATCTCCCGGGAACAAAAACCGCTCCATCATCTGGTTGGCGGAAAACGTCCCCTCATCGGTCTTCACCTCGTCGGCGATGTCGTGGATGAAGTCGTACACCCGCTGCTCAAGGTCCAGCTCCCGGCCCTCCTGGGAAAAGTGCCCGATCTTCACCGTGGCGCCCATGTCCACGGTGCCGCTGTCCGGGGCCAGCTCCCCGGCGATCATCCGCAGCAGGGTGGATTTGCCCGCGCCGTTGTGCCCCACAATGCCGATGCGGTCGTCCCTCAACAGATTATAGGAAAAGTGGTCGATCAAGGTCTTTCCGTCGTAGCCCTTGGTCACATCCTTGAGTTCAATGATCTTGCGGCCCAGGCGGCTGGAGGCCGCCGCCATCTGCACGGTATCGTCCGTCTGGGGCGCCTCCTGATTCAGCAGGGCCTCATAACGGTCGATCCGCTCCTTGGACTTGGTGGTGCGGGCCTTGCAGCCCCGCATGATCCACTCCCGCTCCACCCGCAAAATGGACTGGCGCTTGCGCTCGCTGGCCTCTGCCATCTCCATGCGCGCTGCCTTGAGCTCCAGATACTTTTCGTAGTTGGCCTCGTAGTGGTAGAGCTTGCCCCGGTCCAGCTCCGTGATGTGGTTGACCACCCGCTGGAGGAAATAGCGGTCATGGGTCACCATGACCAGGCCGCCCCGGAACCGGCGCAGCCAGTCCTCCAGCCAGGTGACCATCTCGCTGTCCAGGTGGTTGGTGGGCTCGTCCAGCACCAGCACGTCCGCCGGGTTCAAAAGGGCCGCCGCCAGGGCCACCCGCTTGCGCTGGCCGCCGGAGAGCGTGCCCACCTTCTGGTCAAAATCCGGAATGCCCAGCAGATTCAGCATCCGCTTGGCCTCATACTCGTTCAGCTCCCGGAACTGGGCGCCGTGATGGAGGAACACCTGCTCGAGCACGGTGGCCTCGTCCTCCATGGCCGGGTTCTGGGCTAAGAAGCTCACCTGCACGTTGGGATTTTTCGTCACCCTCCCTCCGTCCGGCTCCGCAAGCCCCGCCAGGACCTTCAAAAACGTGGACTTGCCGGTGCCATTGATGCCGATGACGCCGGTCTTGTCCCCTTCGTTCAAATAAAAATTCACATCGTCCAGCAGCTGCCGGCTGCCGAAGTTGATGGAGAGATGTTCCGCGGATAACAGCATGGGGTGCCTCCTCTGGTTGGATTGCATAGATGAAAACATTTTATCACATTCCCGACAAATTTGCTATGCAAACTTCTGATGATGTGTTATTGTGGAGAAAGAAAGGGGGCGCTCCCTTGGAGACTATCACCCGCATCATCCAGCCGCAGGAGGACGGCGCCACCGTCCGCCACATTTTAAAGGCCGGACTGCACTTTTCCACCCACGCCGTGGCCCGGCTGACCCGGGCGGAAAACGGTATCTTGCTCAACGGCTGCCACGCCCGCACGGTGGACATCGTCCATGCCGGGGACAAACTGACCGTGGAGACGGGCGACCACCGGCCCCCCAAGGTACTGCCCACGCCGGGCAACTGGCCCCTTCCCGTGGTGTGGGAGGACGGCCACCTGCTGGTAGTGAACAAGCCAGCCGGCATGACCGCCCACGCCTCCAACTTCCTGCCGGATACCCCCACCGTGGCCGGGGCCCTGGCCTACACCCGGGGCCGGGACTTCATCTTCCACTCCGTCAACCGGCTGGACAAGGGCACCACCGGCCTCATGGTGGTGGCCAAGAGCGGCTACGTCCACGACCTGCTGCGCCGCCAGCTCCACACGGAGCGGTTTTACCGGGAATACCGGGGCATCTGCATGGGCTGTCCCGATCCGCCGGAGGGCACCATCGACGCCCCCATCGGCCGGGACCCGGACTCTGCCATCCGGCGCATGATCCGGCCGGACGGGGCACCCGCCGTGTCGGACTACCAGGTGCTCTCCAGCCAGGACGGCTTGAGCCTTGTGAAGCTGGTGCCCCGGACCGGGCGCACCCACCAGCTGCGGCTGCACATGGCCTCCATCGGCCACCCCCTGGCCGGAGACTGGCTCTACGGTACGGAGGACACT
>CAUWEK010000108.1:0-6457 GCA_963557435.1 uncultured Dysosmobacter sp. | reverse complement strand
ACCTTGGCAATGGGGGCCTTGGTGGCTGCCGCGTCGCTGACCATGCGAATGATCTGGGCCAGGGTGGTGTCCTCCCCCACACGGGTGGCCTCGCACCGGAGGAACCCGGAGCGGTTCACCGTGGCGGCGGACACACCGTCGCCGACGGCTTTGTCCACGGGGATGCTCTCGCCGGTGAGGGCGGACTCGTCCACGGCGCTCTCGCCCTCCAGCACCACGCCGTCCACGGGGATGCTCTCCCCAGGCCGCACCAAAAATACGTCGCCCCGGCGCACCTGCGCGACCGGGATGATCTGCTCCGCGCCGCTGCGCACCACGGCGGCGGTCTTGGGCGTCAGGCGCATGAGCCCTTTGAGGGCGTCGGTGGTCTTGCCCTTGGACCGGGCCTCCAGCATCTTGCCCACGGTGATGAGGGTCAGGATCATGGCCGCCGACTCAAAGTAGAACTCATGGACATACCCCATGGCGGCCGCACTGTCTCCCCGGGTCTGCGCCGCGGTCAGGGCGAACAGGGCGTACACGCTGTACACAAAGGACGCTCCCGACCCCAGCGCCACCAACGTGTCCATATTGGGCGAGCGGTGTAAAAGGCCCCGGAAACCGCTGATGAAAAACCGCTGGTTGATGACCATCACTGCCGCTGTCAGCAGCAGCTGGGCAAGGCCCAGGGCCGCCGGGTTGCCCGCCAAAAAGGACGGCAGCGGCCAGCCCCACATGGTGTGTCCCATGGAAATGTACATCAAAACCAGCAAAAATCCAAGGGACGCAAGGAGCCGCCGCTTCAGACGGGGCGTCTCATGATCCGCCAGGGCCTCCTCCTGGGCTGCCGGAGACGGCGATGCCTCCGCCGCGCCCTTGACCGCGGCACCGTAGCCCGCCTGCTCCACAGCGGCGATGACGGCCGACGGCTCGGCGCTGCCCTCCACCCCCATGGAGTTGGTCAGAAGGCTCACAGAGCAGGCCGTGACCCCCGGCACTTTTGATACCGCTTTTTCCACACGGGCGCTGCATGCGGCGCAGCTCATGCCCGTGACCTGATATTGTTCCATAGCTTCCTCCTGTGCGGTGCGCCGCTCACTTCATCAGCTTGCGCAGCGTCACCAGCAGCTCGTCAATGGTCTCGTCCTTCCCCGCGCGGATATCCTGGGCCACGCAGGTTTTGATATGGTTTGCCAGCAGCTCCTTGCTGAAGGCGTTGAGGGCCGCGTTGGCCGCGGCCACCTGGGCCAGAATGTCCGGGCAGTAAGCGCTTTTTTCCACCATGCCCCGGATGCCCCGGATCTGGCCTTCGATCCGGTTGAGCCGGTGGATGAGCCGCTTGTACTCCTCCTCCGACCGTTCTTTCGTTCTGTGACAGCCGCAAGTCTCCATGGCTGATCCCTCGCTTTCTGTGCCGCATTATATACCCCCCAAGGGTATATGTCAAGGCTCCGGGAGCAAAAAAAGAAAATACCCCGATGGGGTATTTTCTTTTTTCCATATTTTATATGATTTGGCACTCATCCGCCGCTGTGCCGCGCCGCCAGAAACGCCGCCAGTGCCGCCGGCTCGTCCAGGGAAAACTGGGGGCAGGGCACGTCCAGCGCCGTGTCCGTCACCACTGCCAGGCACTCCCCCGGCTCCGCCGCCAGCGGCTTCCCCGCCGCCGCGCGGTAAATGGCGATCTTCGGGTAATCGGACGCCTTGAACCCCTCCGCCAGCACCACATCCGTGGGCGGCAGCAGGGCCAACACCTCCTCCAGCGTAAGCTCAGCGCGGCGGTGCAGCAGCACTTCCCCGCCGCACACCACCGCCGTGGCCTCCGCCCCGGCATGAAACAGCCGGTGGGAGTCCTTGCCGGAGCAGTCCAGGGCAAGGCCGTGGACATCGTGCTTCACCACCGCCGCCGTCAGCCCCAATTGCGCAAGGCATGGAATGAGCTTTTCCAGATATGCCGTCTTGCCCGTACCGGACCAGGCGGCAAACACATAGACCTCCGCCATGGCGCCTGACCTCACGGCTCCCCGGCTGGGCGCACTTCCACCAGATTGGTGTGCTGGCCGTTGCCCCGGGCGTAGGGTGTAGGACGCAGGGAGGTGAGCACGTTGATGCAGCCGCCGTGGTCCGTGCCAGTTTCATCGGGGTCGTACCAGGCCCCCTGGGAGAGGGCCACCACGCCGGGCATGATCCGCTCCGTCAGGTGGGCGCCGATCTGCACCCGGCCCCGGTCGTTCCAGATGAGCACCTGCTGTCCCTCGGTGATGCCCCGGGCCTGGGCGTCCTTGGGATGCATCCACAATGCCTGGGGATCGATGGCATGCATCGCCTGATTATTGTCGTGGATGGAGTGACAGCGGCGCTTGGTGTGCCAGCCGATGAGCTGGAGGGGATACTGTTCCCGCAGCGGATCATTGGGTCCCTCCGGCGGGTCCACATACCGGGGGATGGCGGGCATGAAGTCCCGGAACTGGGTTTGCCAGATCTTGGGGGAGAACAGCTCCACCTTGCCGCTGGGGGTGGGGAACGGGTGATGGTCGATGTCCCGGCGCTGGTCGGCAAAGGCGATACGCACCGGCGTGTTTTGATAGCGGTAGATGCCCGCCTTTTTGAACGTCTCATAATCCGGCAGCTCCGGCTCCTTGCGCCTGAGGTCCTCGTAGCACCACTCCAGCCACTGTCCCAGTGTACGGCCTTCGGTGAACTGGGGCCCCAGGCCGATCTTCTCCGCCACCTCGCTCAGCCAGTCGTACTCAAACCGTCCCTCGTACAGCGGCTCGATGACCTGGTTGTTGAAGCCCACAAAGTCCCCGTACTGCCAGGGCTGGGTGATATTCTCCCCCTCGAACATGGAAACGCCCGGCAGCAGTACGTCGGCAAACTTGGCGCTGGCCGTCATAAAGAGGTCGCTGCACACGATGAACTCGCACTTGGAGGTGTCCCGCAGGATCGCCGCCGTGCGGTTGATGTCCCCGTGCTGGTTGATAAGGCAGTTGCCCGCAAGGTTCAAGATCATCTTGATGTCGCTTTGCAGCTGCTCGCCTCCCGTGACGCCGTCCAGTTCCGTCAGCTCGTGGCCCCGCACCACCGCCTCTGTCCACAGGTACGTGGGGATCTCCATGGGGTAGGGATTGGACACGTCCGGCATGTCCACCCAAGGGTGCTGGGTGCAAAGGCCGCTGCCGCTGGCCCAGCCGCCGGAGACGCCCACATTGCCGGTCATGCAGGCAAGCAATATGCCGCCCCGGGCACCCTGCTCGCCATAGGCATGGCGCTGGGCACCAAAGCCCTGCACCAGCGCCGCAGGCCGGGCGGTGGCATAACGGATAGCCAGGGAGCGGATGGTCTGAGCTGGGACGCCGGTGATGGCCTGGGCCCATTCCGGTGTTTTGGCCACGCCGTCTTTCTCGCCGGTGAGGTAGGAGAGCACGCACTCCGACGGGTCCACTCCCTCGGGCATGTGGGCCTTGTCAAAGCCCAGGCAGCAGCGGTCCAGGAAGTCCTGGTCCTGCAATCCCTCCTCCACGATCACATAGGCCATGGCATCCTGCAGCGCCGCGTCCGTGGCGGGCCGCAGGGGGATCCACTCGGCATCCAGCTGCTCTGCCGTGTCGTTGCGGCGGGGGTCCACCACGATGATGGGGATGCCCTTCTTTCTGGCCCGGCGCAGGTAATACATGGTCTCGCTGTCAAACTTCGTCTCCGCCGGGTTGTGGCCCCAGAGGATGATGAGGTTGCTGTTCAGCCAGTCGCTGAGGCTGTTACCGGTCTCGCAGGTGCCGTACATCAGGTCCGTTGCCTTGCGGATGCAGGCGGTGGAGTAGCTGTTGTAATAGCCCAGGTACCCGCCGTCCAGCTTCAAAAGCCGTTTGGCAAGGCTGCTGCCGCTGATGGCGGCGCTGATGCCGGTGGCGTAGTTCACATAGCGGGAGCCGGGGCCGTAGGCGTCCCGGATGCGCACCCACTCCCGGGCGATCAGGTCCGTGGCCTCCTCCCAGCTGATGCGCTGGAATTTTCCCTCGCCCCGCTGGCCCACCCGCTTCATAGGGTAGCGAAGCCGGTCGGGGCCCAGAAAGGTCTTATGATAATTCAATCCCCGGACGCAGGCGCAAAGGGGCACGTCGTCCCCCGCCGCCTGGGGCGTGTCCGTGGTGAGCTTTTCGATCTGCCCGTTTTTGACATGGGCATGGATGATACACCGGCCGCCGCAGTTGTTGCGGCCCGTGGTGTGGATGATCTTCGTTTCGTTCTGCTGGTCCATACGGTTCACCTGCCTGTGGTCTCGATTGCACAGGCCGCCGGAATCGGCGGCTTGCGTCGGTTTGATTCAGTATACCTGATTCCCTCGGCGCTGACAATGAAAAAAATCCCCCGTGCCGAAGCACAGGGGATCTTCTTTTCATATTCCGCGCAATGGCGTCCTCAACTCAATAGAGCTTGGCACCGGCGGGGATGTGGTCATCCACCATCAGGCAGTGGAGCTTCTCCACACCCTCCTCGTGATGGATGGCGGAGATGATCATGCCGCAGGAGTCGATGCCCATCATCTTGCGCGGAGGCAGGTTGGTGATGGCGATGAGGGTCTTGCCCACCAGCTCCTCCGGCTCATAGGTATCATGGATGCCGCTGAGGATCACGCGGTCGGTGCCGCTGCCGTCGTCCAGAACGAACTTCAAGAGCTTCTTGCTCTTCTTCACAGCCTCACACTCTTTTACCTTCACCGCCCGGAAGTCGGACTTGGCAAAGGTCTCAAAGTCCACGAACTCCTGTAACAGCGGCTCGATCTCCACCTTGGAAAAGTCGATCTTCTCCACAGGGGCCACTGCGGCGGCAGAGGCGGTCTTTTCCGCCTTCTTGCCCTCGCCCAGGGGCTTCATGGTGGGGAACAAAATGACGTCCCGGATGGTATCGGCGCCGGTGAGCATCATGACGCAGCGGTCGATGCCCATGCCCATGCCGCCCGTGGGAGGCATGCCGTACTCCAGGGCGGTGAGGAAGTCCTCGTCCAGCATCTCCGTCTCGTCGTCGCCCCGCTCCCGCTGCTCCACCTGCTTTTCAAAACGCTCGCGCTGGTCGATGGGATCGTTGAGCTCGGAGTAGGCATTGGCCAGCTCGCTGTGGCAGACAAACAGCTCGAACCGCTCCGTGAGCCGGGGGTCGGCAGGGCTGCGCTTGGTAAGGGGAGACACCTCCACCGGATACATGGTGATGAAGGTGGGCTGGATCAGCTTCTCCTCCACCTTCTGGTCAAAGCAGGCGTACAGGGCGTTGCCCCAGGTCTTTTCCGCGGCCTCCGCCAGCTCCACGCCGATGGCCTTGGCGGCAGCCACTGCCTCGGCGTCGTCGGTGATGGCACCGAAGTCCACGCCGGCGTACTCCTTCACCGCGTCCACCATGGTAAGACGCCGCCAGCCGGGGGTCAGGTCGATGTCCTCACCCTGCCACTTCACCTGATAGGTGCCCAGGATGGCCTTGGCAGCGCCGGAGAGGATGCCCTCGGCGATGTCCATCATGCCGTGGAAGTCCGTGTAGGCCTGATAGAGCTCCACGGAGGTGAATTCCGGGTTGTGCTTGGGGTCCATGCCCTCGTTGCGGAAGATGCGGCCGATCTCATACACCCGGTCCATGCCGCCCACGATCAGCCGCTTGAGGGGCAGCTCGGTGGCGATGCGCATGTACATGTCGATATCCAGGGTGTTGTGGTGGGTGATGAAGGGCCGGGCGGCGGCGCCGCCGGCGATGGTGTTGAGCACGGGGGTCTCCACCTCGATATAGCCCATGTTGTCCAGATAGTCCCGCATGAACTTGATAAAGCGGGAACGGACGATGAAGTTGTTCTTCACCTCCGGGTTCACCATCAGATCCACATACCGCTGGCGGTAGCGCAGCTCCTTATCCTGGAGACCGTGGAACTTCTCCGGCAGGGGCAGCAGGGACTTGCTCAGCAGCGTGATGGTCCGGGCCCGGACGCTCATCTCGCCCCGCTGGGTGCGGAACACCTCGCCCTCCACGCCCACGATATCGCCGATATCGTACTTCTTGAATTCCTTGTAAACCGCCTCGTCCATCTCGTCCTGGCGGGCGTAGAGCTGGATGCGGCCGTCCCGGTCCTGCAAATCGCAGAAGCTGACCTTGCCCATGCCGCGCTTGCTCATGAGGCGGCCGGCCACCTTGACGCTCTGGCCCTCCATCTCGTCAAAATGCTCCTTGATCTGGGCAGAGGTGGCGTCCCACTCAAAGCGGGTGATCTGGAAGGGGTCCTTCCCCTCGGCCTGGAGCGCCGCCAGCTTCTCCCGGCGGACCTTGGTCTGCTGGCTCAGATCCTGCTCCGGCAGATTGTTCTTCTGTTCAGCCATATTCCCGTACTCCTCAGCGTTCGATTTTCTTCAGCGTGTACACCACGGAGCCTCTGGGGACCTCCACCGTGACGCGGTCCCCCACCTTGGCGCCCAGCAGGGCCTTGCCGAAGGGGGAGTCCTCA
>CAUWEK010000107.1:0-6563 GCA_963557435.1 uncultured Dysosmobacter sp. | reverse complement strand
TGCGGGCGGTGTAGAGCATGGTGCCGCCCTTATTGATGATATGGCTGACGCTGGATGCGTCCATGTGGATGAAATCGCTGTTGATAAGGCCGTTCCAGCCCCGGCGGATGCCGATGCAGTCGATGCCCTCGCCGATGGCGGAGCGCACCACCGCCCGAACGGCGGCGTTCATGCCGGGGGCGTCACCGCCGCTGGTGAGAATGCCGATTCGCTTGACCTGTTTTTCCATATGTATCCTCCAGACTCTGTCCCGGCGGAAGCCGGCAGGGTAGTTAACCGATTACCCCGACTATACCGCCCGGGGGGAGACTCTGTCAAGATGCAGTTGCGCCTTTGAGAAGATCCTTGTGTAAAACGATTAACTTTCTGAAATCTCTGTATAAAAAATGACCAAACACCTAGTTGCTGTACTCGATCTGCAGCCCGGTGCGGCTCTGCACGGCGGTCCAGCGCTCGTCCAGGGGCTGGTCGGTGATGATGCGGTCGATGAGATTCAGACTGCCGAAGATCACGTTGGCGTTGGGGCCGAACTTGGTGTGGTCCATCAGCAAGATCCGCTCCTGAGCGTGGAGCAGCATGCCCTCCCGGACCTTGGCCTCGTTGAGGTGGTTATCGGACAGGCCCTGCTCCGGTGTGATCTTGGGACAGCTGATAAAGGCCTTGTCCGCGTGGTAGCCGGCCAGAATGTCCGTGGTGTGGTAGCCGGTGAAGGAGGAGGTGCGCCGGCGGAAGGTGCCGCCCAGGCACACCAGGTTGATGTTGGACAGCCGCTCGCTGCAAAGCTCGCAGACCAAAAGGGAGTTGGTGATGATGGTCACATTGTACTTTTCCTCCACTAGCAGCCGGGCCAGCTCCAGACAGGTGGTGGAGGAGTCCAGCATGAGCACGTCGTTTTCCCTCACATACTGGAACGCGCACCGGGCCATCTGGGATTTTACATCCTGAAAATAGATCTTGCGCAGCTTGGTGGGATAGCTTTTATCGTACTTTTCCATCAAATAGGCGCCGCCGTGGGTACGGGTGAGCTTGCCGCCGGCCTCCAGCTCCCGCAGATCCCGCCGGATGGTCTCTTCGCTGCACTGAAGCAGCTGGCTCAGCGCGGGGATCAGCACGCTGCCGTTTTTGGCCAGCTCCTGCTCGATGGCCGTTTGCCGGTCGATCTTCAGCATGATGCCACATCCTTTCTCTTTCCTTGCCTCAAAGTATAGATGACTATTTTGGAAAAAGCAATGAAAATATGTGCGTGGTCAACAAAAAACCACAAAAGCATGTGAAAATTACGCAAAAACGCACAATAACAGTTGGATGTTATAGAGAAAACTATTTAAAACGCCAAAACGTATGTTGAAAAATGTTAATATTTGTTGTAATATTTGTTCATAGCAAGAATGAACGACATAAGGGGGGATGCACCGACGCGGCTGCGGCTGCGGATCAATGAGTTCGCGACCATTCGTAAACGCAAGACACAAGAAAGGAGATTGTTATGGAGAATAACAAGAATAAGGGAAATTTCCTGGGCTTGATGCCCCTGCTGATCTTCATCGTATTGTATATCGTCTCCACTGCAGTGACCAGGGATGCGGGCACGATGCCCTTGAATGTGGGCATTCTCATTGCTATCATCTTCGCGTTTGCTTTCTGCGTGGCCAAGAAGGAAAAAGGAACGCTCAACTTTGATGGGATTGTTACCATGTTCTGCAAGGGCGGCGGTGATGACACCCTGATTTTGATGTTCTTTATCTTCCTGGAGGCCGGTATTTTCTACACTGTCGCCGATGGCATGGGCGCCGTTACCTCCGTGTCCAACCTGGGCTTGAAGATGCTGCCCGCCAACATGGTTCTGCCCGGCCTGTTCCTCATCGGCTGCGTGCTGAGCTTCTCCATGGGTACTTCCATGGGTACCGTTACCACCCTGATGCCCATCGGCATTGAGATCGCCAACAAGACCGGCATGAATATGGCGCTGGTATGCGGCGTCGTGGTGGGCGGCGCCATGTTCGGCGACAACATGTCCTTCATCTCTGATACCACCATCGCTGCCACCCGTACCCAGGAGGTGGAAATGAAGGATAAGTTTAAGGCCAACTTCCTCATGGTTTTGCCGGCCGTGATCATCACCATCGTGCTGCTGACGTTCCAGTCCGTTTCCACCGCACTGGATGAGAGCGCCCTCACCTGGGACTTCGTCCAGCTGCTGCCTTACATCCTGGTCATCGTGCTGTCTTTGATCGGCGTGCATGTCATGCTGGCCATGGGCGCCGCCATCCTGGCAGGACTGATCGTGGGCCTGGCCCAGGGCAGCTTTACTTTTGTCACGGCTTTGACCGCAGTGAGCGAAGGCATCAAGTCCATGGAGGACACCGCTGCCATCGCCGTCATGGTGGGCGGCCTGGTGGCCCTGATGACCTATCTGGGCGGCATCGACTGGCTGCTCAACAAGCTGACCTCCAGCGTCAAGGGCGCCAAGGGTGCTGAGCTGTCCATCGCTGCGCTGGTTACCCTGCTGGATCTGGCTACCACCAACAACACCATCTCCATCATCACCGCCGGCCCCATCGCCAAGGACATCTCCGATCAGTACGGCGTGTCCCGTGTGCGTACGGCCAGCATCCTGGACCTGTTCTCTTCCGCCGGCAACGGTATCTGCCCCTGGGCGGGCCAGATCCTGGCTGCCTCCGGTCTTGCGGGCGTGTCCACACTGTCCATCGTGCCCTACTGCTGGTACAGCATGCTGATGTTCGTGTTCGGTGTGGTGTTCATCCTGCTGGGCTGGCCCAAGGGTATTGTGAACCACAACAAGGATAAGGTTGCCAAGTAAACGGCAGAAATTGTATCATCTAACATAAGAAGGCCGGCCATCCGCGGCCGGTGCGCAGAAGGAGGGGGAAGCGGGACATACCGGGCCCCTCTCCTTTTGCGTCTGAAAACCATTTGGCGCCGGACGGCGCGTGGAGGAGTATCATGTCTGAATTCAATACCTTTTTTCTGATGAAGCCGGAGGATGTAAAGCGCTATGTGGTGGAAGTACTGCACCGCTTTGACCCGGATGAGGAGATGGAGTGCCGGGAGATCGGCGACGGAAACATCAACTATGTCTTCCAGGTCCGCTCCTGCAAAGACGGCCGCTCGGTGATCGTCAAGCAGGCGGACAAGCTCCTGCGCTCTTCCGGCCGCCCACTGGATATCTACCGCAACAAGATCGAGGCGGAGACGCTGAAGCTGGAGTCCTCCCTGGCACCCAGCTTTATCCCGGAGGTCTACTATTACGATGAGACCATGGCCGCCCTTTCCATGGAGGACATCTCCGCCTACAAGAACCTGCGCAAGGAGCTGGCTGCCGGACGGGTCTACGGCCATCTGGCGGAAAACCTGGCCCAGTTCCTGGCCCAGTCCCTGCTGCCCACCACGGACCTTGTGATGGACCGCCGGGAGAAGAAGGAGCGGGTGAAGTTCTTCACCAACCCGGAGCTGTGCGACATCACCGAGGATCTGGTGCTCACCGAGCCCTACTACGACTACAAGGGACGCAACATCCTCACGCCCGGCAACGAGGACTTCGTGCGCACGTTCCTCTATGAGGACGCGGACCTCCACGCTCAGGTGGGCATGCTGCGCAACGGCTTCATGAACAACGCCCAGGCGCTCATCCACGGGGACCTGCACTCCGGCTCCATCTTCGCTAACGAAGAGGGCGTGAAGATCATCGATCCGGAATTTGCCTTTTACGGCCCCATGGGCTATGATATTGGCAATGTCATCGGCAACCTGTTCTTCTCCTGGGCCAACAAGGCGTTCACCGGCGCCGGCGCGGAGCAGACGGAGGCGGTGCGCGGCCTCATTGCCCGGCTGTGCGACCTGACGGCGGAAAAGCTCTCCGAAAAGTACGACGAGATCGTCACCTTCCCCCTCTATCGGACGGAGGGCTTCAAGAAGGCGTATCTGGACGGCGTCATGGCCGACTCCTACGGCTACGCCGGCACGGAGATCATCCGCCGGGTGGTGGGCGACTCCAAGGTCATGGAGGTCACCTCCGTCACCGATCCGGCCCAGCGTGTCCCCATGGAGCGGGCCCTCATCAAGATGGGAATCTTCCTCATCAAGCACCGCGCACAGGGGCTTACCGGCCAGGAGGTGGTCCGGGCCTTTGACATGATCCTGGCGTAAAATAAGGAGGATATCAATATGGTACGTATGGACAACGACATGCCCTTTTTGCTGCAGTACGAAAATGTGGCATGGTACGATAACGGCAAGGTCCGCATTCTGGACCGCCGGGTCTACCCCACGGAGGTCCGCTTCGTGGACTGCTTCACCTATCAGGAGGTGGTCAAGGCCATCGCCGACATGGTGACCCAGAGCGCGGGCCCCTACACTGCCGTGGGTATGGGCATGGCCCTGGCCGCCTGGCAGGTGCGGGACAAGAGCGAGAGCGAGCAGAACGCCTTCTTGCAGCAGGCGGCCTATGACCTGGCCCACGCCCGCCCCACCACCGCCAACCGCTACGGGCAGATCACCTACCGCTGCGCCGATCTTGCCGCCAAGGCTCTCGCCGAGGGCAAGGACCCCATTGAGGCCATCGTGGAGAGCACGGTGGAGTCCCTCAACCGCCGTTACAGCACCATGCAGATCGTGGGAGACCATCTGGCGTCCCTGATCCCCCAGGGCGGCACCATTTTGACCCAGTGCTTCGGCGAGACCATCATCGGCACCGTCATGCGGGCGGCCCGCAAGCAGAACAAGGACTTCAAGGTGTTCTGCGCCGAGACCCGTCCCTATCTTCAGGGCGCACGGCTGACCTCCAGCTGCTTTGCCCAGATGGGCTTTGACACCACCGTCATCACCGACAACATGGTGGCCTATTCCATGGAGCGCGAGCACATTGATCTGTTCACCTCCGCCGCCGACTCCATCGCCCGGGACGGCCACATCGCCAACAAGATCGGCACGTTCCAGATCGCCATCCTGGCCAAGTACTTCGGCATTCCCTACTATGTTACCGGCGTGCCCGACAAGGACAAGCACACCAAGGACGACATCGTCATCGAGATGCGCGACCCCAGCCAGGTGCTCAGCTACCGGGGCATCCCCAACACTGTCGAGGGCGTCAAGGCCATCTACCCCTCTTTCGACGTGGTGCCGCCTCATCTGATCTCCGGCGTGGTCACCGACAAGGGCGTGTATGTGCCCTATGTGCTGGATCACTATTTTGACTCCGACGTGAAAGTATTCTACTGAGCCGCAATCAAGCATTGAAGGAGGAACTCCCTATGAAGGTCTATGTACGCGCGCCCTATTCCGATGACTGCCTCAAAGAGCTGGAGACCCTGTTTGACCAGGTGGTCTACGAGCCCTGGACGGTCACCGGCGAGCGTTTTTACGAAGATGAGATGCTGGAAAACCTGCTGCGCGTCCAGCCCGACGCCCTGATCACCGAGCTGGACCGGGTGACGGAGAAGGTGCTCTCTGGCTATGACAAGCTCAAGTTCATCGGCGACTGCCGCGGTACCCCCGCCAACCTCCAGGTGGACGCGTGCACCAAGGCCGGCGTGCCCATTTTGTGCACCCCGGGCCGCAATACCCAGGCCGTGGCCGAGATGGTGGTGGGCCTGCTGCTGACGGTCATGCGCAAGACCATCCCCGCCGTGCAGTGGGTCAAGGACGGCAAGTGGGTGCCCGGTACCACGCCCTACTACCTGTGGATGGGCAACGAGCTCCAGGGCAAGAAGGTGGGCTTCGTGGGCTTCGGCGCCATCAGCCACGCCGTGGCCAAGATCCTGGACGGCTTTGAGTGCCAGATCAGCTTCTACGATCCCTTCCTGCCCGGCGACCAGGGCCACTACCGCAAGACCTCCCTGGAGGAGATCTTCTCTGAAAGCGACATCGTGACGCTGCACCTGCCTGTGACCGACTCCACCCGGGGCATGATCACCGAGCCGCTGCTGCGGTCCATGAAAAAGACGGCTCTGTTCGTCAACGCAGCCCGCTCCGCCATCGTGGACTATGCCGCGCTGGAAAAGGTGCTCAAGGAAGAGGCCATCGCCGGCGCCATCATCGACGTGCTGGATACGGAGCCTCCCACCGAGGCGGATCTGACCATCGCCCAGTGCCCCAACGTGCTGCTCACGCCCCACATCTGCGGTGCTACTTATGAGGTCACCGACCATCAGTCCCGCATCCTCAACGACCGCATCAAAAAGTGGCTGGCCGGGGAGGACCTGGAGAAGGTGGTCTACAACCGGGACGTACTGGGTAAGTGACCATGAAGCACTACCTCATGGTGGACCTGGGCACCGGGAACACCCGGGTGGCCCTGGTCAGCGGCGGCGGCAGCATCCTGGGCATCCGTACATACACCAATGTCTATCACCGGGATGACGCCTATGAGGACGCCCAGTACTTCCTGCCCCAGGAGTGGGCACCGCTGATCCTGCAGGGATGCCGGGAGCTGTGCGCCGAGCACCCGGACGTGGTGATCGACGCCGTGTCCTCTGCCGGCGCCCGCCAGAGCTTCGTGCTGCTGGACCGGGCGGGGGAGGCCTTCTACGGCCTGCCCAATATCG
>CAUWEK010000106.1:0-6624 GCA_963557435.1 uncultured Dysosmobacter sp. | reverse complement strand
CCAGCAGGTGCGCCAGGCCATGGTGATGGCCATTGACCGCAACGCCGCTGCGGAGGCGGCGGGCATCACCGCCCGGCCAGCGGAGGGGCTGGTGCCTCCCGGTGTCCCCGGCGAGGGAGAGGAGGACTTCCGCACGGATGCGGTGCTGCTGGACAACGATCCGGACGCCTATGCCGAGCGGTGCACCCAGGCCCGCCAGGTGCTGGAGCAGGCCGGATATGACAGCGGCAGCTATCTGGGACAGCTGGAATACCTCTATGTGGACACGCCGGAAAACGCGGCTGTGGCCCAGGAGCTGGCCCGGCAGTGGAGTGAGGCGCTGCGGGTGAATGTCACCCCTGTGGCGGTGAGCGGCACGGAGCTGCGGGCGGCCCTGCGCAGCGGAGACTATACCCTGGCCGGCCTGGATCTCAAGGCCGTGGGCAACGATGCCGAGTGCTTTTTGAAGCAGTGGACCTCCGACCAGGGCAGCAATGTGGTGGGCTACGCCAACAGTGCCTACGATACGCTCCTTTCCATCATCGCCAAGGCAGATGACGGTACGGCCCGGATGGGCTGCCTGCATGACGCCGAGGTGCTGCTGCTGGATGACGCGGCGCTGGCACCGCTGTATACCCGCCATACGGGCTGGACCCTGCGGGATACCCTCACCGGCGCATGCCGGGACGCGCGGGGCTGGTTCTGCCTGTCCGGCGTGACGATTCGTACCGCTTAATTGCGTAAAAAGGCCGTTTTCCTGGTGGAAAACGGCCTTTTTTCCAGGAAACAGGTGAAATAGAGGGGTTACCATAACCCCCAGGGGAGTTTTGTTACGGCTGTGTTACAAAACCGCCGGACCCCTTGCAATTCAAATTTGGATTTGCTATCATGCATCATGAACAAACGAGAGATCATCCCGGCAGCCCGGCGCAGATACAGGACCGGCTAGCCACGGTATGTGTGCCGTGAAGACGGGTTTTTCCCTTGGATGTTCAACTTCAATGCCGAAGGTTCCCCGGCAGGCTCCCGAAAGGACGTTCGAAGCGGTCAGCATGCGGCGGACGGCCGGAAGAGCTGAATGGGAAAACCGACGGTAAATTCAAAAGGAGGAAAAAACCCCATGAAGAAGTTCCTTTCTCTGGCTCTGGCTCTGGTTATGACCATGTCTCTGGTCACCATCAGCGCCGGTGCCAAGGACTTCACCGACAGCAGCAAGATCACCTATTCTGATGCTGTTAACGTGATGTCCACCATCAAGGTCGTCGACGGTTATACCGAGGGCGACTTCCGTCCCACCAACACCCTGACTCGTGGCGCGGCTGCCAAGATCATCTGCAACCTGATCCTGGGCCCCACCACCGCTGGCGCTCTGCCCACCTCCGTGGCTCCCTTTAAGGATGTCCCCGCTGGCAGCACCTTCGCTGGCTACATCGCTTACTGCTCTCAGCAGAAGATCATCAACGGCTATTCCGACGGCACCTTCCGTCCCTCCGGCACCCTGAACGGCTATGCCTTCATGAAGATGCTGCTGGGCGCTCTGGGCTATGACGGCTCCATCGAGGGCTTCACCGGTGCCAACTGGTCCGTGAACGTGGCTAAGCTGGCTATGGGCATCGGCCTGGATGACGGTCTGACCGAGGCCTTCAACGGCTCCAAGGCTGTCACCCGCGAGGAGGCCTGCCTGTATGCCTTCAACACCCTGCAGGCTGACATGGTCGAGTACAGCGACAAGGGCCAGTCCATCACCGTGGGCGGCGTCGAGATCACGACCACTCCCTCCAAGGCTGAGGTCGTGACCACTTCTTCCAAGTCCGACACCATCAAGGACGAGACCGATGATGGCGCTAACGTCTACACCGTTCAATTCGGTGAGCGTTACTTCAAGGATCTGGAGAAGGTCACCGGCAAGGAAGACAAGTTCGGCCGTCCCGCCGTGCAGTGGGTCTATGACGACGACGAGATCTGCGTTGTCGCCGACGATGCTACCGCTTCCTACACCACGACTGTTGCTCAGGAAGACATCTATGACGATGCCAGCCTGAAGGAAGACGAGACCAAGTTCACCGTGTATGTGGACGGCGTCAAGGCTGAGGATAAGCTGACCGTCGAGGATAAGGACACCGACATCGAGGGCTCCGGCAACGGCGTTCTGGTCGAGGTCTTCTACGACAAGGACAACAACGATTCTCAGAACCGCATCGTGATCATCAACACCTACATCGATGAGATCGACGATGTTGACACCAACGATGACGACGAGCGCATCGTGTCCATCGGCTCCATGGACTATGTGACCGAGGAGTTCGAGGAGGACGATATGGTCCTGTACACCATGGATGCTGACGGCAAGAACGCCGAGAAGATCCAGACCATGGTTGCCGCCGAGAAGCTGACCGGCGAGCTGACCAAGAAGGTGGGCGACAAGTACACCATCGACGGCACCGTCTATGAGCTGTCCGATTCCGAGGGCGCTGATCTGTCCGCGGTCGCTGTGAATGACGAGGTCGACTTCTACCTGGATTCCTATGGCTACATCGTGAAGATCGAGACTTCCGATGGCACTGTCTCCGTTGACAAGCTGGCTTATGTTGAGAACTGCGGCACTTCCCGCGGCACCGGCTGGGCTCGCCTGGTCTTCGCCGATGGCACTGCCAAGACCGTCGACACCACCAAGGAGTACGCGGAGGGCGCTGCCCAGAAGGATATCTACAACACTGTTGTTTCCTTCAAGGTTCAGGACAGCGGCGAGTACAAGCTGACCATCGAGGACGAGGCTGATGTCAACGCTTCTGTCGCTTCTTACGAGAAGGGCAAGACCACCATGGGCGGCGTGAAGGTCGACTCCAAGACCGTGTTCGTTTACATGGTCGAGGATGACGGCGACGTCGACTACAATGTCTACACCGGCTACAAGTCTGCTCCCAGCTATGACAACGGCTCCATCGCTTACTTCGCCAAGGACGGCAAGGCCGCCACTCTGGTGATGGTTGCTGTCGATAAGGACGACCTGACCAGCGACTCCAAGGATCTGACCTTCGTGGCCGTCCAGGAGGATGCTGACCTGGTCGACGACGGCGACAACACCTACTATGAGTTCCAGGCTGTGGTGGACGGCAAGCTCACCACCCTGCAGATCTCCAACAAGGCCGACAACCTGCCTGCTCTGGCTGACGGCGTGTGGGTGTTCAGCTCCGTGAAGTACAACTCTGACGATGTCGTGGACGATGTCACCGAGGCTACCGCTGGCGACGACAAGGATTACATCCACGCCACTACCAGCGACAAGACCTCCAACGACGTTGTGACCCTGGGTGGCTCCACCTATGCTTACACCGACGATGTGAAGGTGTTCTTCGTTGACGGTGATACCATCACCGAGGGCGATGTCAATGATATCCGCGAGGATAACAACGGCAGCAAGAACCCCTATGCCAACATCTACTTCACCCTGGACGAGGGCGATGTTGACATGATCGTTCTGGAGAAGAAGTAATTCTTCCCTGATATCAAAAACACACTTGTGTTGAGATAGGCAAGACCCCGTACCGCAAGGTACGGGGTCTTGTTTTTCCTTTTCCTGCATGGCGCGAGCCTGTCCTGTCGGCACTTGTCAAAGCAAAAAACGTCCCTGCGGACTTGCTTCCCGCAGGGACGTGCAATTTTATGGAAGGAAGATCACAGATTGGTAGGATAGGTTCCGGTGCGGTCCATTTCCACGATGCCCTCCACACCGCAGCGCACCATGCTCTCCACAGCTTCCTGGGTGTAGAACGCCATGTGCTGGGTCATGACCACGTTACGAAACTGGTGCAGGTAAAACCAGTTGCGATTGCTGAGGATATCCGTCCGGTGATCGCCGTGGACGATCCCCTCCTCACCCTCCACCGTGTCCATACCCAGGGCGCCGATCTTCTCCGTCTCGATGCCCTCGATCAGCGCATCGATGTCGGTGAGACCGCCCCGGGCACAGTTGATGAGAATGACGCCGGGCTTCATTTTCCCGATGGCCTCCCGGTCAATGAAATGATGGGTGGCGTCGGTGAGGGGCATGTGCAGGCTGATGACGTCACAGGTGCGCAGCAGCGTATCCAAGTCGGTGTACTGGGCATAGGGCAGCGCCTCCGGGTTTTCGTGCCGGGACCAGGCCAGGAGGCGGCAGCCAAAGCCGGAGAGTTCCCGCAGCACCTGCACGCCGATGCGGCCAGTGCCCACGATGCCGATGGTGAGGCTTTTCATGTCTCTTCCCTGGAGCCCCTCCAGGGAAAAGTCGTTTACCTGTCCCCGCCACATGGCCTGCTTGTAGTGCCGCAGGCACATGAGGATCATCATGACGGTGAAATCCGCCACGCCATTGGGCGGGTAATCCACGCTGCAAACCTGGATACCCAGGTCATGGGCAGCTTGCAGGTCGATATGGTTGCTGCCGATGGTGCGGGTGGAAAGACAGCGGATGCCCAGCACCTGATAGCGCTCCAACAGCTTTCGGTCGATGCGTCCCTGACCTAAAATGGTCACGCCGTCGCAGCCTGCGGCAAGTCCGGCGTTTTCCAGAGTGGGCACCAGGGTGCTGGTGACGATTTCCACATGGTATTTCGCGGCCGCCGCGGAAAAGGCGGCAATCTCGTCCTTGCGTACTTCGTAAGCAAAAATCTTCATGGAGGTTCTCCGTATAATAGCCGGCCGCTCAGACGCCCAAGATCAGGGAGGCGACCTGGAAATAGATCAGCAGGGAAATGGAGTCCACGATGGTGGAGATGAAGGGGGAGGCCATGACGGCCGGGTCAAACCCGATCTTTTCCGCCAGCAGCGGCAGCGAGCAGCCCACCAGCTTGGCGCACAGCACCGTGCCCACCAGCGTGATGCACACCACCAGCGCCACCATGGGCGTCACAGCCGGGTTTTGCAGCAGCCAGCGGTCTACCAGCAGCATTTTTACGAAGTTGGCCGCCGCCAGGCACACGCCGCAGCTGAGCGCCACCCGGAACTCCTTCCACAGCACTCGCAGCACGTCGGAAAAATGCACCTCGCCCAGAGAAAGAGCGCGGATCACCGCCGTGGAGGCCTGGGTGCCGCTGTTGCCGCCGGTACCGGAGAGCATGGGCACAAAGGAGGTCAAAATGGCGCAGGACATGAGCGCGCTTTCAAAATGGGTGAGGATGATGCCGGTAAAGGTGGCAGAGAGCATCAGCACCAGCAGCCAGGGAGTGCGGGCCTTCCAGGTCTCCCATACACCGGTTTTCAGATAGGGCTTGTCGGAGGGGAGGATGGCGGCCATCTTCTCAATGTCCTCCGTGACCTCCTCCTGCAAAACGTCCATGGCGTCATCCACGGTGACAATGCCCACCAGACGATTCTCCGTATCCACCACCGGCAGTGCCAGGAAGTCGTATTTGCTCAGGGCCCGGGCGGTGGACTCCTGGTCGTCCAGGGTCTGCACACAGATGAAGTTGCGCTCCATGATGTCACCGATGATATCGTCCTCCTCCGCCAGCAGCAGCGTCCGGATAGACAGCACGCCGATCAGATGGCGCTGTTCATCGATGACATAGCAGATGTTGATGGTCTCTTTGTCCGGACCGGTGCGGCGGATGCGCTTGAGGGCGTCCTCCACGGTCATGGTCTCCTTCAGGTCCACGAACTCCGTGGTCATGATGCTGCCGGTGGAGTCGTCGGGATATTTGAGGATCTCGTTGATGCTTTTGCGCATTTCCGGGTCCGAGTGGCGCAAAATACGCTTGACCACACCGGCCGGCATCTCCTCCACGATGTCCACCGTGTCGTCCAGATACAGCTCGTCCAGCACCTCTTTGAGCTCCGTGTTGGAAAAGCTGCGGATCAGGATCTCCTGCTCGTCAGAGTCCAGCTCCACGAAGACCTCCGCCGCCAGCTCCTTGGGCAGCAGACGGAAGACCAGAGGGACCTTGTCATCCAGATCCTCGCACAAAGAGGCGATGTCCGGCGCCACCAGGGGCAACAGCAGATCCCGCAGCTGGGCATATTGTTTTCGCTCCAGATATTCCTCAATTTTTTCCAACAGCTCTGCCCGCTCGTTCTCCAGTTCAAACATCGCGCGTGACCTCCTCTCTCCTGTCTGACAGACATGCCCTGTGTGCGCTCCGGGCGGAAAAAAGAACTCCAGTCGTTTCATCCGATACGACTGGAGAGGACCTCTGCTGCCAGAGGACGCATACAACCGTTCAAGCTTTAGCCTCACAAGGCGGTGAAATCGCATTAGATGATACCTTCCTGTTCGATATCGCCTGTTCAAACCATCTGATGATGTCTCCATCATTTCGCGGCAGCGATCCATATCCCTGTGGTAGCCTTACCTACCGGACATCTGTCTTTGCATTTGTCTGGGCGGACAGCCGTCCGTCCACTGTTTATATTATGCCAAAAATCCACCGCTGTCAACCCAGGGGGAGGCGATGCGGGAGATGATGTCCGGGAAGAATTCCGGGAGGGGCTGGCCGCCGGCCGGCGGCTCTGTCCGGCGCGGGCGGTTTTTCGGGAAGAGAGGTGGGAAACGCCTTGTGGACTTTCGGAAAACGTGGTATAATAATATGCTAAAAACTGGGGCGGCAGGGGCGTTTGCCGGAGAAAGGGGAACTGGCCATGGGAATTCACGACGGGCACCGGGAGAAG
>CAUWEK010000105.1:0-6657 GCA_963557435.1 uncultured Dysosmobacter sp. | reverse complement strand
TGTGACTACGGCGCCAACATCACCGTAGGGGACTATTTCTTCGCCAATTACGACTGTATCTTTCTGGATGTGGCCCCCATTACCATCGGCAGCAATGTGCTGCTGGGTCCCCGGGTAGGACTGTACACCGCCGGGCATCCGGTCGCCGCCTCCGTGCGGAATACAGGGCTGGAGTTCGGCGCCCCCATCACCATTGAAGATAACGTCTGGATCGGCGGGGGCGTGACCGTCTGCCCCGGCGTCACCATCGGCGCAGGCTCCGTCATTGCCGCCGGGTCCGTGGTGACCCGGGACGTGCCGCCGGGCGTGGTGGCAGGCGGTGATCCCTGCCATGTGCTGCGGCCCATCACCGACGCGGACGAAGCCCGCTGGCAAGCACAGCGCCGGTCCTACGAGGAGGAGACGGCCCAGCAGGACGCAAAACCATAAGCGGCCCAGCCACGGGGCCTCAAGGGCAAAAGCGCCCGGACAACTGTCCGGGCGCTTCCTTTTTCAGTTCATCTGACGGCGCCGGGAGAGGTTCATGGTGCCGTCCTGCATGTTGTTCAGAGAGTCCAGGCTCTTGCCGGTGCCGATGGCCACGCAGGAGATGGCGTCCTCGGCGATGACGGTGTGGATGCCGGTGCGGGCGGTGACCAGCTTGTCGAAGCCGGAGACCAGGCTGCCGCCGCCGGTCATGACGATGCCGTTGGTGGAGATGTCCGCCACCAGCTCGGGGGGCGTGCGCTCCAGCACGGAGTGGATGGCCTCCATGATGCGCTCCACGGGCTCTTCAAAGGCGTCCATCATCTCCACGGAGCTGACGGTGACCACACGGGGAAGACCGGTCAGCAGGCACCGGCCCTTGACGTCCATGGTCTCCTCTTCCTCCTTGGGGAACACGCAGCCGATCTGCTTTTTCATCTCCTCGGCGGTGCGCTCACCCACCAGCAGGTTGTGCTTGCGGCGCATATACTTCACCACAGCCTCGTTGAGCTGGTCGCCGGCGATCTTGATAGAGGCGGACTCCACCACGCCGCTCAGGGAGATGACGGCGATGTCGGCGGTACCGCCGCCGATGTCCACCACCATATGGCCGTCAGGCTGGGTGATGTCGATGCCGGCACCGATGGCAGCGGCCACGGGCTCTTCGATGAGATACACCTTCCGGGCACCGGCCTGGATGCCCGCGTCGATGACGGCGCGCTCTTCGACCTCCGTGATGCCGGAGGGCACGCAGATGATGACCCGGGGCTTGAAGAAGGACACGCCCGCCACCTTGTGGATGAACTCCCGCAGCATGCGCTCGGTCATGTCGTAGTCGGAGATGACGCCCTCCCGCAGGGGACGGATGGCGATGATGTTGCCGGGAGTACGGCCCAGCATGGCCTGGGCCTCGGCGCCCACCTTCAGCAGCTTTCCGGTATTTTTATCCAGCGCCACCACGGAGGGCTCGTTGAGCACGATGCCCTTTCCCTTCACATAAACCAGAACCGACGCGGTACCAAGGTCGATACCGATATCCTTTGCCATGGCCATATATTCCACCTCATTTAATCTTTCTTTCGTTATCAGCAGCGGTTTTCCCGCACAGAGTCATACAGGTTATATTATATCTGCATTTTGCCCGATTGCAACCCTATTCTTCCGTGTTTTTGTGAACTTTTTTCTCACGGCTGAGGGCCACCGCCGCGCAGACCACCTCTTCGGCCCCGGCGGCGTACAGTTCCCGGACGCATTCGCTCAGGGTAGCGCCGGTGGTGCAGATATCGTCGATGAGCAATATGCGCCGTCCGGCGGCCTCAGGCAGCGCCCGGTAGACCCCCAGCACATTGGCCCGGCGGGCGGCGGCCTCCGTCAGGGTGGACTGAGCGGGGTTGTCCTCCGTCTTTTCCAGCAGCGCCACGGGCTTCGTATCCCAGCAGCGGCAGGCACTTTCGGCAAGAAGGCGGGCTTGGTCGTAGCCCCTGCGGCGCAGCCGTTTGCGGCTCACCGGCACCCAGGTCACCACGTCAAATCCACCGGAAAAATGCTCCGCGGCGCACCGGGCCACCAGCTGCCCCAGCGGCTCCGCCCCACCGGGCGCATAGTGAAATTTCAGATGCAGCAGCGCCTGACGCACCGCTCCTTCATACCACAGCGGCGCGGCACAGACGCTCTGTCCCACCTTCCGCTCACAAAGGTGCTCCCCGATCCACGGCAGGGTCTTTTCGCATTTTGGGCAGACCCCCGGCTCGTCCAGCACACGGCCGCAAAAGGGGCACTTGGGCGGAAACAGCACATCCAACAGCCGGGCACACCATGTCCGCTTCATTTTTTCCTCCTGGGATACGGGGCCGTTTCATCGGTGAGCCCCACCAGATAGTCCACACTGACGCCGTAAAACTCCGCCAATTGGACAGCCAGATGCAGCGGGATCTCCCGCTCGCCCCGTTCGTATTTGGAATAGAGGGACTGGTCGCACAGCAAAAGCGCCGCGATCTCCCGCTGCTTCAAGTCTCTGTCCTCCCGTAAGTCCCGGATTCTTAGAATCATATACATCACCGAAATGATTCTATCCAGAGGACATATTGTACTATCCATTTTAGGACTATTTGGCCTGAATTGAATTGTAAAAACAGGAGGTTTCCCTCCCGCTTTAATAATCTGTTGTCTTATTTTTTCCTCCTGGGATATGGGGCCGTTTCATCGGTGAGCCCCACCAGATAGTCCACGCTGACGCCGTAAAATTCCGCCAGTGTGACTACCACATCCAACGGATAACGAGTCGTCCCGATTTCATATTGGGAATAGGTGTTCTGGCTCACATGCAGCACCTCGGCCACCTGCGCCTGGGTCAGTCCTCGGTCGATCCGCAGATCCCGAATCCTGCCATATTTCAAAACTTCTGTACGCATACTCATCACCTAAGGACGAGTATATGTATCTTGAAATCAGATATTTTTGTTTATCGTATTTCCAGATAAAACATCGTGCCGGGCATTCAGCCGCTTCTACTTCTTATAATTTCTGACGCAGGAAAGTCAAAAAAAGAGACTCCGAAGAGTCTCTTTTTTCACGTTTTTTCTCCGTCGCCGCTGTGGGCCAGACGCCACCGCAAGCCGGAGTAGCGGCGCTGCTGGCGGTCGTTTTCCGCCATGGCCCGGATGGCCGCGTCGTCCCCCACCACGATCATCAGCTCTCTTGCCCGGGTGAGGGCCGTGTACAGCACGCCCCGCACCATCAGCGACGGGGCCGACGGCAGCGCGCACAGCACCACGCAGCGGTACTCGCTGCCCTGGGCCTTGTGGACGGTCTGGGCATAGGCCAGCTCCAGCTCGCTGAGCTGCTCGGCGCCGTAAAGGGCCACCCGGCCGTCAAAGTCCACCGTCAAAAACTCGCCGGAGGGGTCGATGTCCACGATTTTGCCCACGTCCCCGTTGAACATGCCGGTGCCCACGGTGCCGTCCGCCTTTTCCCAAACCACATTATAGTCGTTGCGGGTCTGCATGATGCGGTCACCCTGGCGGAACAGCCGCTCGCCCCACTGGATCTCCCGCCGGTCGGGACTGGGGGGATTGAGGGCTTGCTGGAGACTATGATTTAAGCGGATGGTGCCCGCGGGGCCCTTGCGGGTGGGCGTGAGCACCTGGATCTGGTCGGCGGGGACGCCCATCTTCTCCGGCAGGCGGTGCTCCACCAGCTCCACCACCGTGCGCACGGCCCGGTCCGCCTCCCGGCGGCACAGGAAGAAGAAGTCCCCCTGGTCGTTCTGGAGCCGGGGCGGCTGGCCCAGGTTCACCGCGTGGGCGTTGCGGATGATGGCGGACTCCGACGCCTGGCGGAACACCTCCCGCAAAAATACCGTCTCCACCCGGCCGCTGCGGATCAGGTCGGAAAACACGTTCCCGGCCCCCACCGAGGGCAGCTGGTCCGCGTCCCCCACCAGAATGAGCCGGGTGCCCGGCCGCAGGGCCCGCAGCAGCGCGGAGAAAAGCTCCACATCCACCATGCTCATCTCGTCCACAATGACGGCGTCCGCCTCCAGCGGCTCCTTCTCCGTTTTCTGGAACGTGAGCTGGTGGGTCACGTCGTTCCAGCTCATGCCCAAAAGCCGGTGGACGGTCTGGGCCTCCATGCCCGTCAGCTCACTCATGCGCTTGGCGGCCCGGCCCGTGGGGGCAGCCAGCTGGATATCCAGCCCCATGTTCAAAAGCAGGGCCACGATGCCCCGGACCGTGGTGGTCTTGCCGGTGCCGGGCCCGCCGGTGAGGATGAGCACCCCCGCCCGGGCGGCCAACTCCACCGCCTGGCGCTGCTGAGGGGCGTAGGTGATGCCCTGGCGGCGCTGGATATCGTCGATGACCCGTTTTGCCTCCCCGGAGCGGTCGGCGTCGGCGGCAAGCAGGGCGCAAAGGCGCACGCAGGCGGAGCTCTCCGCCTCCCACAGCCGCCGGAGATAGCAGGCCTCCACATTGGCCACCCGCTGGCAGATCACCTCCCGGCGCTCCGTCAGCTCCTCCAGCGCCCGCTCCACCAGCTCGCTCTCGCAGTCCAGCAGCTGGCTTGTGGCGGCCACCAGCTTGTCCCGGGGCAAAAACACATGGCCGTTATTTTCGTTGTGGCTCAGCTCGAACAGCACCGCCGCCTGGAGCCGCTGGCTGCTGTCCGGCGCCAGGCCCATGCCCAGGGCCATCTCGTCGGCCAGGGAGAACTCCACGCCGCAGCCGTCGGCGCTGAGAAGATACGGATTGGCACGGATCATCTCCAGCGCCGCGTCCCCGTAGCGCTCCCGCAGCTCCATGGCCAGCACCGGGGGCAGCTGGTGGCGGGCCAAAAACTCCATGAGGCGCCGAAGGCCCATGTGGCGGCGGAAGCTCTCGCCCATCTCCTGGGCCTTCTTTTCCGTCACGCCCTTGAGTAAGCTCAGGCGGCGGGGCTCCGTCTCCAGGATGTCCAGCGTCTCAGGACCGAACCGGTCCACGATGCGCCGGGCGGTGGCGGGCCCCACGCCCTTGATGATGCCGGAGGAGAGGTAGCTGAAAATCTCCTCCTCGTCCTCCGGCAGCGCCCGCTCCAGCTCCACGGCGCGCAGCTGCTCCCCGTGCTGGGGATGCTGCTCCATGACGCCGGAGACCGTCAGATGCTCGCCCGGCGCCGCGCACGGGATGCAGCCCACCACCGTGACCACCTCGCCCTCCTCCGTCAGGAGGCGCAGGACCGTATAGCCGTTTTCCTGATTTTGAAAGATAATACTATGTACGGTACCGTCATAGGTGGTCAGCTCTTCCATGTCGTTTCCTCTTGCTCCTTTTTATTCCACCGCCAGGCGGTCGCCTTCCGCCAGGGTGATGTTTTCCGTCCGGCCGGCCATGTACTCGGCCAGGGACCGGGCGTCCGCGCTCATGCCGCAGTCCGCCAGCACGATCCGGGCCCCCGGCAGCCGGTGGCACAGTCGCTTCAGCTCCCGCACGTCGGCCTCCATGGCCAGCGCCTGGCCCCGCAGGGGCAGCACCAGCAAAAGGCCGGGCACCGTGGGCCGCCCGGCGTGCAGCAGCGCTCCGGCCACCAGCCATACCACCGTGGTCATGCCCACGGCGGAGAAAAAGGCGATGCATCCATCTTGCAGCAATACCATCCCAAATCACCTCGGGATAGTCTATGCACGGGGGTCGTCCGCCGTCAATCTTCCTCCCGGGTGATGCCAAGTTCGGCCAGAATGGCCTCCTCCCGCCCGCGCATCTGCCGCTTCTGGGGGCCTTCATCCAGATGGTCATAGCCCAAAAGATGCAGCACGGAGTGGACCACCAGATACGCAAGCTCCCGGCGGTTGGAGTGGCCGTACTCCTTGGCCTGGGCCGTCACATGCTCCCAGGAGATCACCATGTCCCCCAGGGGCACCAGGCCCGTGCCGGGGTCGGCGTCCTCCGCCTCCGGCAGCTGGCCCGGCGTCAGGTCGAACTCCGGGAAGCTCAGCACGTCTGTTGCCCGGTCCACGCCCCGCATGTCCAGATTCACCTGGTGGATAGCTTCGTCATTGGTGATGAGCACGTCCACCTCGCAGGGAAAGTCCACTCCCTCCGCCGCCAGGGCCGTGCGGATCACCTTGCGGATGAAGGCCCGCCGGTCCTCGCTGATGCCGGGCACGTCCGCCGTCACGGGGATATAATGCCGCTTTGCCATGTTACTTCCTGCCTTTCCCGCCGTTTTTCACGTCCTCATAGCGCTCGTATGCCTCCACGATTCGCTGCACCATCACATGGCGCACCACGTCCGCGTTGCTCAGCTGGCAGATGCCGATGCCCTCCACGTTCCGCAGCACCCGCATGGCCTCCTTGAGGCCGGAGGCCTTGCCGTCGGGCAGGTCGATCTGGGTCACGTCGCCGGTGATGACGATCTTGGAGCCGAAGCCCAGGCGGGTCAGGAACATCTTCATCTGCTCCCGGGAGGTGTTCTGGGCCTCGTCCAGAATGATGAAGGAGTCGTCCAGGGTGCGGCCCCGCATGTAGGCCAGGGGGGCCACCTCGATGTTGCCCCGCTCCAGGTATTTGTTATAGGTCTCCGCCCCCAGCATGTCGAAGAGGGCGTCGTACAGGGGCCGCAGGTAGGGGTCCACCTTGCTCTGCAGATCGCCGGGCAGGAAGCCCAGCCGCTCCCCTGCCTCCACCGCCGGGCGGGTGAGGATGATGCGGTTGACCT
>CAUWEK010000104.1:0-6751 GCA_963557435.1 uncultured Dysosmobacter sp. | reverse complement strand
ATGCGGGATCTCATGGCGTTTTTAGGCCAGCCGACGGTCATGACCCGGACAGAGGACCGGGCTATCTACTCATCCCAGGCCCAGACACTGCGTGAAAAAAAGGCTTCTGACCTGAAAAATCGGGTGTCCATGGTCAATGAACTGGACGGGGCCGTACTTTTGAGCATCCACCAAAATAGTCTCCCGTCCTCGCCGGTCACCCACGGAGCACAGGTGTTCTGGAACGGCGGGGAAGGGGCGGAGGCCTGGGGAACTATAGTGCAGGACACGCTCAACCAGGCAGTCAATGTGGGAAATGAAAAGCAGGGGCGGAGGATCTCCGAGTCGATCTACCTGATGAAGAATGTCCAATCTCCCGCCATACTGGTGGAGTGCGGATTTTTGTCCAATGGGGAGGAGACGGTGCTGCTCCAGCAGCCGGATTATCAGCTGATGCTGGCAACGGCCATTGCGGCCGGGTGTATGGCGTGGAACGGAGAATGACACGTGAAGCAAAAGACACTTTTTTACTGTACGGAATGCGGCAATGAGATGCCGAAATGGGCAGGGAAGTGCCCTGCCTGCGGTGCATGGAATACCATTGTGGAGCAGCCGGAGCCTGCCGCATCTTCCAAGAGCGGCGGACGGTCCGGCGGAAGCCGGAGCCGCCTGGCAGTCCCGAAGGCACAGCCTGTAACGGAGCTGGACAGCGACGAGGAGATCCGGTTTCCCACCGGTATGGGGGAGCTGGACCGCGTGCTGGGCGGCGGCGCGGTCAAGGGCTCGCTGGTTCTGGTGGGCGGTGCGCCGGGCATCGGAAAATCCACGCTGATGCTGCAGATCTGCAGCAAGCTGTGCGAATTTTCAAAAGTCCTGTATGTATCCGGTGAGGAATCCACCCACCAGCTGAAGCTGCGGGCGCGGCGGCTGCAGGTGGATAGTGCTTCACTGTATGTCCTGTCGGAGACAGGGCTGGACGCGGTGCTGGGCGCGGTGGAAGCCGAAAAGCCGGACGTTTTGATCGTGGACTCCATCCAGACGCTCTGCCGGGAGGACCTGGATTCCCCGGCCGGCAGCGTCAGCCAAGTGAAGGAGTGCACCATGGCACTGATGCAGCTGGCCAAGAGTCAGGGGATCACGGTCTTTGTGATCGGCCATGTGAATAAAGAGGGATCTATCGCGGGCCCCAAGGTGCTGGAACACATGGTGGACTGCGTGCTGTACTTTGAGGGAGACCGCCACACGACCCACCGCATTTTACGGGCGGCCAAAAACCGCTTCGGCGCCACCAATGAGATCGGCGTCTTTGAGATGCGCAACGAGGGTCTGGTACAGGTAGAGAATCCCTCGGAGTTGCTGCTGTCCGGCCGGCCGGACGATGCGCCGGGCACCTGTGTGACCTGCGTGATGGAGGGAATGCGGCCGGTGCTGGCAGAGATCCAGGCATTGGTGGTATCCAGCAGCGGCACAAATCCCCGTCGCACCAGCAATGGCTTTGACTACAATCGCGCCGCCATGCTGCTGGCTGTGTTGGAAAAACGCGGCGGGCTGAAAGTGTCCGCGTGTGACGCATACATCAATATTATCGGCGGATTGTGGCTGGAAGAGCCGGCAGCCGATCTGGGAGCAGTAATTGCCATTGCGTCCAGCTATCTGGACCGGCCGGTCCCGGGAGACATGGTGGCCATTGGAGAGGTGGGACTGACCGGGGAGCTGCGCACGGTGACGCAGCTTTCCCAGCGCGTCAGTGAGGCGCGCCGTCTGGGGTTCCGCCGGTGCTTGATTCCAACTCATGGGGCGGAGTCGTTGCGCGTCCCGGAGGGACTGGAAGTGATCCCGGCTCGGAATATCGGTGAGGCGATCCGAGCCGCGCTTGGCCAGCGGGGATAAAATGGACGCATGCGCCGCCCAGAGACGGCAGACCTGCCGCGGCGGCGCTGTCCAGGGTGCACAGGCCGTCTTGCTGATAAACACAGGTGCTGGTGCATGGGATCAGGCTCATAGAACATCATCCGTTTCATCAAAGTTTGGAAGTGTCATTAGGATGCCCGCTGCAAAGCCGGCTATACAATCAAAACAGCACAGAGGGGAGGTTTTGCGGGCATATAGAAAATTGAACAAAATAAAAATTTTGTTCAATTTAAGGGAGAGGAAAATGGGCTCCTCCCCGGAAATGGCCGGTTTTCGCGGGATTCAAACAGCTGCGAAAATCGGTATACCGCAAGATGCACATGTTGGATTATCGTACACAAGCGCCTGAGATCCTACGGGATTTTCTGGCTTACCATGAAACCGTCAAAGCGCATTCCCGCCGGACGGTGGATGAATATTATCTGGACCTGCGGAATTTCTTCCGCTATATGAAGCAAATCCGTAATCCTGACCTGGCGGATAAAGCGCTGGATGAGATCGACATCATGGATGTGGATCTTCCGTTTGTGGCGTCTATCACACTGACGGATATCTACGGCTACATGACCTATCTGAGCCGGGACCGCATTCAAAATCAGAACAGCCGCAGCCCGGAATACGGCCTGACACCTGCCTCCCGGGCCCGGAAGATCGCTACGATTCGCTCCTTTTATAATTACCTCACCAATAAAATGCACCTACTTCGTGAAAATCCTGTCAAAGATATCGATTCCCCCAAGCTGAAAAAGACACTCCCAAAGTATCTCACGCTGGAAGAAAGCGTTCAGCTATTGGGGTCTGTTGACGGGAAAAATCAGGAGCGGGATTACTGTATCCTGACGCTGTTTCTCAACTGCGGATTGCGGATCTCCGAGCTGGTGGGGCTGAATCTGCAGGACATCCAAGGGGATGCGCTGCGGGTGCTGGGCAAAGGAAACAAGGTGCGGATCATCTATTTGAATGAGGCGTGCCAGAGTGCCCTGCAGCAATATCTGGCGGTGCGGCGCCCCATTCGGGGCCGGGATGAGAACGCGCTGTTTTTGTCTTCACAAAATGAGCGGATCAGCCGTTCCACGGTCCATGCCATGGTCAAAAAGCGCTTAGGTGAAGCCGGGCTGGACAGCCGGCAATATTCCTCCCATAAGCTCCGCCACACGGCAGCCACGCTGATGCTGCAAAACGGCGTGGATGTGCGCGCAGTCCAGGAAGTTTTGGGACATGACCATCTCAACACCACGGAGATCTATACGCACATCGATAACGAGGCCCTGCGTGTGGCGGCAAAGGCAAATCCCCTGTCCCGTACATTCCGCGAAAAAAAGCAGAAAAAAGATTGAAGGAAACAAGAAGGGACCGTCTTTTGACGGTCCCTTCCTCCCTTCCCTGCCGGTTATGAGCAACGGAATGTCATCGTTTCATGGGCAGGATCGATTTCCTGGTAGCAGTCTCCAAAAGTTCCCGGAATTGTTCGCAGTTTCCGCCGGTCAAGGTGGTTTTGTCATAGATCTGGGCATATTTCTGACTTAAAATGAAGATAAAGTATCTGGGGGTCTCCGCAATCGCCGCGACGGTCTCGTAGCTCCATTTCGTGGTGCTGATTTGGGATCTGGTACAGTAGCGCTCTGCTGTAAATGTCGCGTCCACCTGCTCGGTACCGGGCAGAATATAGCGATATGCGATCCAGCCGTCCAAAAAGTCCTCCAGGATCCGCGCTGCCAGCATGAAGAAAGCCACCAGGGCACAGATGATATTGGAGGAGGTCAGTGTGCCGTCCAGGGGAATGGCACACAAAATACCCAGCAGCAGGACCGCATAGATCCAGATGTGGATGAGCCGGGTGCGTTTTCGATTGACTGTTTTGCGCACAGCACGCGCCATAGCGGACATTGCGGGGCGGTCATAGGTGGTGTGCATTTGAAATTCCATAGAGTACCTCCCTGTTTGCAGATGCTTCTTGCCATATTTTTGAGACGGCTGGGAGGCGGTTTTAGATTCTTAATTTTTCTAAAAAATTTGTAAACGAAAAAGCACCGCCCGCAGGCGGTGCTTTTTTCATGCTCACAGCAGACAGCTCCAGTTCCATGCAGGGTACATCGGCATAGAACCGAGACGCCACACGGAGACACCGGACACATCCAGCAGCGCAGCAGCCTCCATGGCTTTTTGCAGCGTGTCCGCGTTTTGATACCACAGGAAGTACCGGCTGCCGTCTTCCGTGGTGTAGATAGCGTAGGAATGCTGGTAGGCTTCCGACCAGCCAAGGACCGTATCAGACTGCTGGAGCCGCTTGGATACGGTCTCATTGGAAGGATAGACCGGTGTCCCGGAGACGAGCTTTCCGCTCTCATCGATCTGCCAGGCCACATTCTTGCAGCTAAAGCCCAGAACGACCTTGGACCGGTCCTGTACGCCGGAGTCTTCGTCAGTGATGGCCATCAGGGAGTAGAATACCTGATCGATGGGCGCGGGACACGCGGTTTGATGATAAGTGGTCCCCTCGTAGCCGGACAGATCAAGGGCGTCGTAATCATAAGCCATCAAAATGACCTTGTCTGCCAGGTCGCCAATAGCCCGGTAATCATAGCCGTCATAGTAGCTGCCAGTGGCGAGAGCAGGCTGCACGCATACATACAGGGAGAGGTCACGGGAATTCAGACTGTCCAAGGCTTCGGACAGCTGCTCCAGGAAGTCGGTAAAGTTGTCCCGGTCCGCTGCCCGCAGGCCCTCGAAATCAATGGTGACGCCTGCGTAGGGATTCTTGCCGATGGCTTCGTAAGAAGCGGTCAACTCTGCGGCGATGGCTGCAACAGCCTCCTGCTGTCCTGTTTCGGAGGCGAGCATCTCGCGCAGACTGCTCCCCTCCATAAAGACACTCAGATTCAGAGGTGTGCCGCTTGCGTCCAGAGAGTTGGTGACGCTTTCGTAGCCGTCCGGGATATAGTATATGTTTCCGTTTGCGGTGGAAGTTTCCAGTGAAGCGGAAGTTCCGTCCCAGACCATATGGCTCCAACCGGCGCTGACGGCGTCCATATCCTGGGCGTAGCTGAGCTGGCTGTAAGAGGAGATGGCGTAAAAGCCATGCACCCAGTCGGTTTCCCGGTCGAGCTTTTCGTAGATCCGCACCAGCATGGCGGCAGCCTGGGCACGAGTGGCGGTGGCGTCAGGAGAAAATGTGGTGTCAGACGTTCCCTTGGTCATGCCGATGGCATAGGCCACGCTGATATACCCCTGCCCTTCCGTTACATCGGTAAAGGGCAGCGTAGCGTTTTGGGACAGCTTGGCCGCGCCGCCCAGACCAAGGCCCCGCACCAGCAGTTCCGCCATCTCCAGGCGGGTAATGGCGTCATTGGGCCGGAACGGTACATCCGAGTCCACCGCGCCATGGGCCACGGCGGAGGCGATGGCACTTTGGTATGTGGACGAGAGATTCGCCGGCAGAGCCATCTGTGCAGGAAGAATGGTGCTTCCGGTGCCATCTTCCGTCCATCCCAGCATCCGGCTCAGCACGGTTACGAACTGTGCCCGGGTCATGGGATCAGCGTATCCGAAGTCCGATTGGCTGTATCCGTTCATCAGACCATAGTCCACGGCCTTTTGAACCTCGCTGGCCAGGGCGCTGCCAGACGGAACATCTTGATAGACAGCACTGGCAGGCGCTGCGGCTGCGGCCAGCAACGATGCAGAAAGTGCGAGAGAAAGCAGCTTTTTCATGGGCGAACCTCCTTTGCTTGGTTGCGCCCATCATAATCCAATTCCAGTCTGAATTCATGAACAAATCATGAACTCAGGGCCGTATGGTTCCCAGAATATGGAGATAGCGGAGCTTTTGAAAAGAATAAGAGGCCAGTGTACGGCCGAAGGCATCGTAGCTGTGCGCGGCTACCAGAATGTTGTCCGGACCGGCGGGCGTACCCACGGAAAGGATCACAGGCGTGTGCTGAAAACCGGCTCCGTCAAAAGAGAGCTGCACCAGATCACCGGGCAGCAGTGTCTCAGCCTGGCAGGGCACGCCCACGGGGCCCGGCGATGCCTTGCCGCGTGTCATAAAATTCCAGAAATAGCCTACGCCCGTCCAGGCTGGGGCTTTTCGGTTAGCATCGATATAATACCATCCCAGGTCCGGCGTGTAGTTCATGAGCCGGCTGCCTGCATAGACACACTGGGAGGCGAAATTGGTGCAGTCGCCTCCCAGCTTTTCGTAATCATAATAGGCGGGATTTCGTTTGAGTGCCCATTGCCGGGCATAGCGCACCACAGCGGCGCGGTCATAATCCTGTACAAGACGCATGGTCTCCCCTCCCCTTTTTCCCAGCGTATGCTGTACAGAGATGAGGGGTGACGATATGAAAAAAAGAAGAGACGCCGAAGCGTCTCTTCTTTTAAAGAAATCGAGCGAAAGATCAGGCCTTGCCGTCGCAACCCAGAACGTCGACGATCTTGTGAGCGACCAGCTCCTTGATGGCGGCACGGGCGGGCTTGAGATACTCGCGGGGATCGAACTTGTCGGGATGATCCACCATGAACTTGCGGATGGTGCCGGTCATGGCCAGACGCAGGTCGGAGTCGATATTGATCTTGCACACGGCGCTGCGGGCAGCCTTACGCAGCTGCTCCTCGGGGATACCGACGGCATCGGGCATCCGGCCGCCGTTCTCGTTGACCATGCGCACGAAGTCCTGAGGCACGGAGGAAGAGCCGTGCAGCACGATGGGGAAGCCGGGCAGACGCTTGACTACCTCGTCCAGGATATCGAAGCGCAGGGGCGGGGGTACCAACTCGCCCTTTTCGTTGCGGGTGCACTGAGCAGCGGTGAACTTATAGGCGCCGTGGCTGGTGCCGATGGCGATGGCCAGAGAGTCGC
>CAUWEK010000103.1:0-6838 GCA_963557435.1 uncultured Dysosmobacter sp. | reverse complement strand
CAGGCCGCCGCGGATCAGCGGATGGACGTCCAGTTCATTCTGGAGGCCACCAGCATGCTCATGGCCGGCTGTCTCCCCGCGCCCCAGCCCGCCGTCTGATTGACGGATCTGTGCAATTTTTATAGAGTTCTCCTAAAATTTTAGGAGCTATTCCCAGTTTCCATTTGTTCCCCATCGTGTTATGCTTTCAGTATCTAAAGTGTTAGAGAGGGTTCTCCCATGACTGCTTCTGCCCGTACTTTTGCATACCGCTATTTCAGCTTTACCTACTTTTATGGTAAGGCTTATTGTGGTTTGGCTGAAAGTGTACGGGCGTGACGCAATCTTTTTATCGTTGTCAGTCCATACAGACCTGCGGCCAAACTGGCCGCAGGTCTTTTTTATACGTGTAAGGAGGAGTTTTCCATGATCGTCATTCTGAAACACAACCCCAACCGGGACCAGCTGGAGAGTCTGATCGCCTGGCTCCAGGACAAGGGCATCATCATCCACACCAGCATCGGTGAGGCCCACACCATTTTGGGTCTGGTGGGCGATACCTCCCAGCTGGATATCGACCTGATCGCCGCCCTGGACATCGTGGAGGATGTCAAGCGGGTCCAGGAGCCCTACAAAAACGCCAACCGCAAGTTCCACCCCGAAGACACCGTGGTCCAGGTGGGCCCCACCCAGATCGGCGGCGGCAATCTCACCATCATGGCCGGTCCCTGCTCCGTGGAGAACGAGGAGCAGGTGGTGGCCATCGCCAAGGCCGTGAAGGCCAGCGGCGCCACCATGCTCCGGGGCGGCGCCTTCAAGCCCCGCACCTCGCCCTACTCCTTCCAGGGCCTGGGCGCCACGGGCCTGGAGTACCTGAAGGTCGCCCGTGAGGAGACGGGGCTGCCCATCGTCACCGAGCTGATGGACCTGAGCCAGCTGCCGTTGTTCAAGGACGTGGACGTGATCCAGATCGGTGCCAGAAACATGCAGAACTTCGATCTTCTCAAGGCCGTGGGCCGTCAGGAAAAGCCCGTCATGATCAAGCGGGGCATGTCCGCCACCTACGAGGAGTGGCTCATGAGCGCCGAATACGTCATGGCCGGCGGCAACGAAAACGTCATCCTCTGCGAGCGGGGCATCCGCACCTTCGAGACCTACACCCGCAACACGCTGGACCTTGCCTGCATCCCGGTGCTGCGCAAGCTGACCCACCTGCCCATTATCATCGACCCCAGCCACGCCACCGGCAAGAGCTGGCTGGTGGAGCCCCTGGCCATGGGTGCCGTGGCCACTGGCGCCGACGGACTCCAGATCGAGGTCCACAACGACCCGGCCCACGCCCTGTGCGACGGTCCCCAGTCCCTCAAGCCCGAGGCGTTCGACGCCCTGGCCAAGAAGCTCTACAAGCTGCATGATGCCGTCAAGGCCATGGAGGAATAAGGTATGAACGTTGGAATCGTGGGCCTGGGCCTCATCGGCGGCTCCATGGCCAAGAGCATCAAGGCCCGCACGGGCCACACCGTCTACGGCACGGACCTCAGTGCCGAGACCATGACCATGGCCCGCATGTGCGGCGCCATCGACGCCCCGCTGACGGAGGAGAATCTGTCAGCGTGCGATCTTATTTTGGTGGCCATCCGGCCCCAGGCCGCCATCGACTGGGTGAAGTCCCACGCCGCCGCCATCTCCAAGTCCGCCATCGTGGTGGACCTGTGCGGCGTCAAGCGCGGTGTGGTGGCAGCCATCGCCCCGGTGGCGGAGCAGTACGGCTTTGCCTACATCGGCGGCCACCCCATGGCCGGCCGGGAGCGGGGCGGCTTCACCGCCGCCACAGACGATCTCTATGTGGGCGCCTCCATGATCCTCACGCCGGACAAGCGCACGGACATGCAGCTTCTGGAGACGCTGAAGGCCTTCTTCCTGGACGTGGGCTTCGCGGGACTCACCTTCTCCACCCCGGAAGAGCATGACCGCATCATCGCCTTTACCTCCCAGCTGGCCCACATCGCCTCCAGCGCTTACGTCAAGTCGCCGGAGGCCCAGCGCCGCCGGGGCTTCTCCGCCGGCAGCTTTCAGGACATGACCCGCGTGGCCCGGCTGGACGAGGACATGTGGACAGAGCTGTTCCTGGCCGACGCCGACTACCTCACAAGTGAGCTGGAAGTGCTGATCGGCCACCTGAACGAATATTTGGACGCCCTGAAAAACCGGGACGCGGAGCAGCTGCGCGCCCTGCTGCGGGACGGCCGGGAGAAAAAGGCCACTGCCGGCGGCAACTGACGCCCCAAGCGCCGCTACATTATATAAAAGGAGTTTTCCCTATGTCCGACTCCATTCGAACCATTCCCGTCCGCACCAGCCCCGCCTATTCCGTACAAATCGGCCCCGGCCTGCTGAGCCGGTGCGGCTCGCTGCTGCGGGACGTGCTCGCCCCCTGCCGCATGGCCGTCATTACCGACGATACGGTGGCGCCGCTCTACCTGGAGCGGGTCGTACGCAGCCTGACCGGCGCAGGCTTTGCCGTGGTCTCCTACGTGTTCCCCGCCGGAGAGGCCCACAAAAACATGGACACCTTGTCTGCTATCCTGGAATTCCTCGCCCGGGAGCATCTGACCCGCACGGACTGCGTGGCCGCTCTGGGCGGCGGCGTGGTGGGGGACATGGCGGGCTTTGCCGCCGCCGTGTACCTCCGTGGCATCCGCTATGTGCAGCTGCCCACTACCCTCCTTGCCGCCGTGGACTCCTCCGTGGGCGGCAAGACCGCCATCGACCTGGCGGCAGGCAAAAACCTGGCGGGGGCATTTTTGCAGCCCGCCGCGGTGCTGTGCGACACGGAGTGCCTCCAGTCTCTCCCTGTCGACGTGTTCGCCGACGGCGCTGCCGAAGCCATCAAGACCGGTGTCCTCTCCGACGAGTCCCTCTTCGCCCTCTTTGAAGACGGCACCCTCACCGCCGCCCCGGCGGACGTTATCGCCCGGTGCGTTGCTTACAAGGCAGGCGTGGTGGAGCGGGACGAAACCGAGCAGGGCGAGCGGAAGCTTTTGAACCTGGGCCACACCGTGGGCCACGCCATTGAAAAGTGCAGCGGCTTTTGCACCCCCCACGGCCACGCCGTGGCGGCGGGCCTTGCCATCATGACCCGGGCGGCCGAACGCCTGGGATGGACGCAGGAGCCCATCGCCGGGCGCATCGCTGCATGCCTTGCGAAAAACGATCTTCCCACCGGCACGGACTTTTCCGCCGCAGACCTGGCCCGGGCGGCCCTCAGCGACAAAAAGCGCTCTGGCGACACCATCACCATCGTGGTGCCCCGGCGGATCGGCACCTGTCAGCTCCACAAGCTGCCGGTAGCGGAGCTGGAACACCTCATCGCCGCGGGACTGGAGGGATAAGATGGATCTTCGCATCACACCGAAAAAGCTCTCCGGTAGCGTGACGCCGCCGCCCAGCAAGTCCCAGGCCCACCGGCTCCTCATCGCCGCCGCACTCATCCATCGGGGCGTCAGTGTGATCCACGGCCTGGCGGACTCCCAGGACATCCAGGCCACCCGGCGCTGCCTCTCCGCCCTGGGCGCCAGGATCGACGATGTGGACGAAAACACCGTCCAGGTCTGCGGTCTGGGCAATGCCATCGTAGAGGCGGGGCCCGCCCCCATCCTGGACTGCGGGGAGTCCGGCTCCACGCTGCGCTTTTTGATCCCCCTGGCCCTGCTGGTAAACGGAAGCGCCTGCTTCGTCGGCCACGGGCGGCTCATGGAGCGGCCCCAGGGCCCTTACGAAAATCTCTTCCGGGAAAAAGGCATCGCCTGGTCATTCAAGGACGGCGTGCTCTCCGTGGACGGTGGGAAAGGCTATGACGACTACGCCCTCTCTCCCGGGGAATACCGCCTGCCCGGCAACGTCTCCAGCCAGTTCTTCACCGGGCTCCTCTTTGTGCTGCCCCTGCTGGACGGAGACTCCACCCTGGTGCCTACCACGCCGCTGGAGAGCCGGGACTATCTGGAAATGACCCGCAGCGTGCTGGAGCTGGCCGGCGTAGAGAGCCGGTGGGAGGACGACGTGCTTCATGTCCCCGGCCGCCAGCGCTATGCCCCCTTTACCGCAACCGTGGAGGCGGACTGGTCCCAGGCGGCTTTCTGGTACGCGGCCATCGCCCTGGGGTCCCAGCTGGAGCTGGAGGGGCTCAACGCCTTTTCCGTCCAGGGCGACATGGCCGTGGTGCCCCACTTCCTGCGCCTCACTCGCCCGGGCGATCTCACCATCGACCTGGCCGACATTCCGGACCTGCTGCCGCCCCTGGCGGTCATGGCGGCAATCCGCTCCGGCACCACCCGCTTTGTCAACGCCGCCCGGCTGCGGATGAAGGAGAGCGACCGCCTGACTACCGTCTGCGCCATGCTGACCGCTTTGGGCGGCCGCTGTGAAGAGGGGCCCGACAGCCTCACCGTCACCGGCAGCACCCTCGCCGGCGGCACCGTGGACTCCGCAGGCGACCACCGCATCGCCATGGCGGCGGCCATCGCCGCCACCGGCTGCACCGGGCCCGTGACGGTTTTGGGCGCCGAGTGCGTGAAAAAATCCTACCCGGATTTCTGGGAGATCTACAAGTCCCTGGGAGGTGAAGTCCATGTCCTCTGAGTTTGGAAAGCTCATCAAAATCAGCGTGTTCGGCCAGTCCCACGGCAAGGCCATCGGCGTGGTGGTGGACGGCCTGCCCGCCGGGGAGGCCGTGGACACCGAGGAACTGCAATCCTTTTTGAACCGCCGCAAGGGCGGCGGCAGCCCCCTTTCCACGGCCCGCAAGGAAGGGGACGTGCCCGTATTCCTCTCGGGCCTGGAAAACGGCAAAACCTGCGGCGCGCCGCTGTGCGCCGTCATCGAAAACGCCGACCAGCACTCCTCGGACTACGCCGGCCTTACCGACACGCCCCGCCCCGGCCACGCGGACTTTACCGCCGCCGTCAAATGGGGCGGTGCGGCGGACATGCGGGGGGGCGGACACTTCTCCGGCCGGCTGACGGCACCGCTGTGCATCGCCGGCGGCATCGCCAAACAGATCCTCTCCCGCCGGGGCATCCACATCGGCGCCCACCTTTCTTCAGTGGGTACGGAGCGGGACGAGCACTTCCCCCTGTATCCCACGGCGGACCTTTTTGACACCGTGGCCGCCAAGTCCTTTCCTGTCCTTTCCGACGAGGCCGGGCAACGGATGCAGGAGGCCATCCTGGCCGCCCGGTCCGGCGGCGACTCTTTGGGCGGCATCGTCGAGTGCGCCGCCATCGGATTACCTGCCGGGTTGGGAGACCCCATGTTCGACGGGATAGAGAGCCGCCTGGCTGCGGCCCTTTTCGGCATCCCCGCCGTCAAGGGCGTGGAGTTTGGCGCAGGCTTTGACGCCGCCCGCTCCTGCGGGTCGGAAAACAACGACGCCTTTGAGATCGACCGCGGCGCTGTGGTGACCAAGACCAACCACGCCGGCGGCATTCTGGGGGGCATCACCACCGGCATGCCCCTCGTCCTGCGGGCAGCCTTCAAGCCCACGCCGTCCATCGCAAAGCCCCAGCAGACCGTATCCCTTTCCGCCATGGAAAATACCCAGCTTCAGATCCGGGGCCGTCACGACCCCTGCATTGCCCACCGGGCTGTCCCTGTTGTCGAGGCGGTCACCGCCGCCGTGCTGTTAGATTTACTGTTGGAGGGAAATCATGGAACTTTCTGAGATTCGCGAAAAGATCAACGTCGTGGATGATCAGCTGCTGGCGCTGTTTTTGCAGCGCATGGAGCTGTCCGAAGCCGTCGCCGCCTACAAAAATGAGCACCACCAGCCCATTTTGAACAAGCAGCGGGAGCGGGAGATCCTGGCCAAGGTCACGGAGAAATCCGGCGACAAGGAGCGCTACGCCTACCATCTGTTCTCCACACTGCTGGAGCTGTCCCGCTCCCGGCAGGCCGAGCTTATCTCTGCTCCCACCCGGGTGGCCGCCCAGGTGAAGGCCTCCCTGGCCGCCGGCAGCGAGGTGTTCCCCCAGACGGGCCTGGTTGCCTGCCAGGGCGTGGAGGGCGCCAACTCCCAGGTGGCCTGCGACCGTCTGCTGCCCCGGGGCAACATCGTCTACGTCAAGAGCTTTGAGGCGGTGTTCTCCGCCGTGGAGTCCGGCCTGTGCCGCTTCGGCGTGGTGCCCATCGAAAACAGCTCCAACGGCTCCGTCCGCGCCATCTACGATCTGATCCAGCGCAAGAAGTTCTCCATCGTCCGCTCCACCCGCCTTTGCATCCGCCACGAGCTGCTGGCCCTGCCCGGTGTGAAGATGGACGACATCACGGAAATTTACTCCCATGAGCAGGCCATCGGCCAGTGCAGCAAGTTCCTGGGCAGCCTGAACGGCGTGCGGGTCATCCCCTGCGACAACACCGCCGCCGCGGCCAAAATGGTGGCCGAGAGCGGCAGCCGCCACGCCGCCGCCATCTCCTCCCACCCCTGTGCCGCGTTGTACGGTCTGGAGGCCGTCCGGGACGATATTCAGGACAGCGACAACAACTACACCCGCTTCATCTGCATCACCAAGGACCCGGTCATCTATGCCGGCGCCAACCGCATCAGCCTCATCATCGCCTGCGACAACAAGCCCGGCGCCCTGTACGACATCCTCTCCAAGCTGGCGGCCCTGGGCATCAACATGACCAAGCTGGAGTCCTGCCCCGTCACCGGCCGCAACTTCGAGTTCATCTTCTTCCTGGAGCTGGAGGCCTCCGTCCACGAGCCCGGCGTGCTGCCCATGCTGGAGGAGCTGGAACGCACCTGCGAGAGCTTCCAGTTCCTGGGCAGCTACGCGGAAGTGTGACCATGGGCGCGCTGGTT
>CAUWEK010000102.1:0-6973 GCA_963557435.1 uncultured Dysosmobacter sp. | reverse complement strand
CCCCGGCCAGACCGAGGGCGCCATGGCCATCGGCATGACCCACGTCCAGACCATGGTCAGCGTGATCCTGCCCCAGGCCATCCGCAATATCATTCCCCAGATCGGCAACAACTTCATCATCAACATCAAGGACAGCTCCGTCATGTTCATCATCTCCTTTACGGAGTTCTTCGCCTGGCACCGCTACATCGTGGGCGTCAACAACATGTACTTCCCCTCCGCCGCCATCGAGATGATCGGCTATCTGACCATGACCCTCATCGCCTCGTTCCTGCTGCGTCTGGTGGAAAAGCTCATGGACGGCTCCGACAGCTATGAGCTGGTCCAGGCCGACCAGCTGACCATGGCCGCCGGCACTTACAGCCATCCCGACCGGGGCACTCCCTTCGACGAGCACAACAAGGAGTACCGCGAGCAGACAAAACTGTCCCTGAAAAACCGCAACGGCAGCACGAGAGGAGACCGGTAACATGGGTGAAATGATTTTAGAGGTCCGGCACCTGTCCAAGACCTTCGGCAAAAACCCCGTCCTGCGGGACATCGACTTCACCGTGGACAAGGGAGACGTCATCTCCATCATCGGCGCCTCCGGCTCCGGCAAGTCCACCCTGCTGCGGTGCATCAACCTGCTGGAAACTCCCACCTCCGGGGAAATCCTCTACCACGGGGAAAACGTGGCCTCCGGCAAGGTCAACGCCGCCCAGTACCGCTCCCACGTGGGCATGGTGTTCCAGTCGTTCAACCTGTTCAACAACATGACCGTGCTGGAAAACTGCATCGTGGGCCAGGTGAAGGTGCTCAAGCGCAGCCGTGAGGCCGCCCGCAAGACCGCTCTGGAGTACCTGGAGAAGGTGGGCATGGCCCCCTACGTCAACGCCCGGCCCCGGCAGATCTCCGGCGGCCAGAAGCAGCGGGTGGCCATCGCCCGGGCCCTGGCCATGAACCCGGAGGTACTTCTGTTCGACGAGCCCACCTCCGCCCTGGACCCGGAGATGGTGGGCGAGGTGCTCTCCTGTATGCAGGCCCTGGCCCAGGAGGGCATGACCATGCTGGTGGTCACCCACGAGATGGCCTTCGCCCGGGACGTGAGCACCCGGGTGGTGTACATGAACCAGGGCGTCATCTGCGAGCAGGGCGCCCCGGCAGACGTGTTCGGCAATCCCCAGCGCCAGGAGACGAAGGATTTCCTCTCCCGGTTCCGCCAGAACTGAACAATGCAAAAAGCACCGCCTGCGGGCGGTGCTTTTTTATACCCTGTGCAGCCTGTCCCGCAGCCATTACTCGGACACAGAAAAGAGGACTTCCACCGAATGGTGGAAGTCCTCTTTTTCATTTGCATGCCGTCAGGCACGATCACGAAGATCAGGCCTCGTCACGGTGCTTCTTGCTCCGCTTGTCGCTGAGGAACAGCGCCACCAGGCCCAGGGCAGACGCCAGGGACAGCAGGTGCAGATAAGCGAAGTTGGAATCGCCGGTCTCGGGAGCCTCGGCCATGGGGACCTCGGGCTCTTCGATCTCAACGGGCTCCTCTACGGGATCCGTCGTCTCGCCGGGCACGTCAGGCAGGTCGGTGGTGGGGACATCGGGATCTTCGATATCCGTGCCGGGATCAGGATCGGGGTCGGGATCGGTGGAGCCGCCGCCACCGCCGCCACCGCCGGAAGTCCGGGTGTAGCGCAGGGTCATGACGTTCTCATCGCCGGCCACCAGCACCATGGTCTCGGGATCGGCGCTGCGGTAACGATAGGTCCGGCCGTCAAAGCTGGTGATCTTGTCAATGTCGTCGGCGCTGACGGTATCGCCCACCTTGCCGCCAAAGCTGCTCTCAGTGCTGCCAACGAAGCTTCCGTTGGAGTAGTACTCATGCACCACGGTGTAGGTGGCGTCCGCGCGGACGTAGTTGATGGTGATGACGTTGCTCTCGGCATCCGCAGCCACAGTGATGGTGTAGTTGTCGGGAGTCGCGCTGTTGAAGTTGTAGACCAGGCCGCTGTTCTCCGTGCGGAGGGTGGCGGTGTAGGTATCGGCCTCCATCTTGGAGACGTTCTCCTCATAGCTGGCCTCGGTGGTACCGGACGCCAGGGCGTCGGCATCCTTGTAGTAGTTGTGGATGACCTTCACCGTAGTGGAAACACGGCTGTCCACGCTCTTTTCATAGTAGATGTGGATCTCATTGAGGCCGGCCACCAGCTTGACGCCGGGATCGGTGGTGGCGCCGCTGGGGACCACATCGGTGACGTTCTCCGCAGAGAAGCTGCCGCCCTGGAAGTTATAGCCAGGCAGGTAGTACTGACCGGCGAAGTAACCGGTGAGCGGCTCATCATCCGCACCCACAACCCAGGAGCTGGTTCCCACATTGGGATTGCTGTCCTTGAGCGTGTAGTGGTGAACCACCTTCACAGTAGCGGGAACGGTATGATCCACTTCCTGGAGCCAGTAGAAGGTCACCAGCTGGCCGTCCTGGGTCACCTTGACGCTGGCGGCAGGCTGGGTGATCCCCTCGCGGGTATCCACCACATAGCCGGGCAGCTGCGTGCCCTTGCCGGTGGTATCGAAGTACTGACCCATATAGTAGGGTCCATAGGTGGTGTTGCTGCTGGTGAAGCTGCTCTCACTGGTCTGGAGGTTGCCGTCGGCGTCAATGTATGTGGTGAGGGTCGTATAGACGTTGTTCACCAGCACCACGCCGCGCAGGCCCAGGTTGTTGTCGGTATGGCTGTACACCACGGTGATAACGTTCTCCGTGCTGTCCGCGCTTGCCTTCAGCGTCAGGTCCGCCGTGTTCTGCTTGTCATCAGCGTCATAGGCAAAGCCGGTCTTGCCATAGTTCGCCGCCAGGGCGGTGGCCTTCTGGCCCACATAGAAGTCGCCCAGTTTCACCTGCGTACCGTTTTCGGTGTTGGTCAGTTCGGTGACCACCTGGCCCTCGGCGTTGACATATGTGGTGTAGGTCTTATAAACAGGCTGCACCATTACGGGCACCTGCTCGCCCAGCTGATTGTCCACATACTCATAGTAGAGGTTGTACTGGCCGCCCTTGCCCCGGAGCGTCACCTTCAGGTCCTCGGTATCGGCGCTGACAAAGGTGAAGTCGTCCTTCTCCTGCTTTTCGGCAGTGATCGTCTCGCCCTTGGTGCCGTAGTACTTGGACTCAGGCTCCGTCTCAACGTCGACCAACTCTCTGACGATCACGTTGCCGTCTTCATCCACATAGCTGCGATAGGTGCGATAGATGTGATTGATGGTGACGTCCGCCTCGTCGTCCTCGCTGCCGATCTTGATCTCATAGTAGATGTCAAAGGTGTTGGTACCGGCTTCCAGAATCTTTTCATCACCGCCGGACACATACTCGTAGCCGTTGGGGATCTGGGTGGGAGTGAACTTCTCGCCCACATAGTGGATACCCGTGGCATGAACGCCCAAGAGCTCATCGCTGCCGGTCTCCACATATTCACCGTCACCGGTCTCAGGATCCACCGTCCAGGTATAGGTGGTGTAGTAGTGGTTGATGACGATCTCCACCGGCTCGCGGGTATCCTTCACATACTCCATGGTGATGGTGTAGTTCTTTCCCGCCTCGGTGATCTCCACCTGCTGCTGGTCTTCAGGCGTCTGCAGCGTATAACCATAAGGCCAGACGCTTGCGGTATAGGTCTCGCCCACATAGACGGTCTCTCCGCTGTCGGCACTGCCCAGCTCATACTTGGTATCCACCAGATTCAGCTTTTGGGTATCTTCCCCATTCTCATCCACGACTTTTTCAAAGTACTTATGGACAATGGTCAGGGTAGCCGTCTCGGCATCGGGGGTAGCCGGCGCGGCCTTGTAGTAGTAGATGTCCAGCCGGTTTGTCTGGTTTTTGGTCAGGGTCATGGACGTAGCCCCGGTCCTGTCCTCGTCCAGGGTGTAGTCGGTACCACTCTTATCCGGAGCGTCAATGGTCACGCCGTGATAGTCCCGGCCCACGACCTCCGCGCCGGCATTCTCCTTGTAGGTGCCGGTCACGATCTCATACTTGCCAGTCTCCTCGTTAACGGCCCAGGAGTCCTCCCGGTACCAGTAGTGGATCTCATAGTCCACAGGAGTCCGCTGGTCGTCGCCTTCCGTGGTGTAGTAGATGTTGATGGTAGTGGTGCCCTCCGGGAGGGTGACGTCGGTGTAGGTATCGGTCTCATAGGTGTCACCGTTCTTATCCGTCAGAGATTCCTCCAGGGTGTAGGTCTCGCTGTCCAGGAAATCCGCCTCAGGGACGGTGAACTCGTCGCCCTTGTACTGGTTCCCATACTCTTTGAAATTCCGCAGCTCAGGTTCACTGTACACATCGCCGTCATCGGTGTGGTTCACGGTGGACACATAGTGATACACGATGACATTGGCGGGGATGGGATCATAGTAGAGCTTCAGTACGTTGCTCTCCGTGGATGTGAGCTTGATGGAAGTCGCACCTTCCACAAAGCGATAGTTTTCACCGTACTTGGTTGCATAGTTGGAAGGCGCGCTGACCGTGGTCCACATCTTTGCGGTGTCGGAGGTAGAATCCGTAGGCGTCTCAGGATACTCCCCGGTCTCCTTATCCTTCACATAATACTCAATGGTATAGGGCACCTCGGGAATCTCGCCTTGCACCGTGGGGATGTTAAAGTAAGCGGTCTTGATGTTGGCATTCACATTCAAAGAGCCGTCGTCATTGACCAGATCCACTGCATACTTCAAGCTGGTAGGCTTGTTGGTTTCGTAATAGGTACCTTCCGCAAAGCCCTCCTTAGCGGTATCAAGCTCCACCTGATAGGACAGCTTGTAGGTATAAGTCTTGGGAGAGGAGCCGCTTACCTCAGGGGTATCCAGCCACAGATTCCACAGGATCGTCCCATCGCTGCCCACCGACACAACATCGTTGTCTTTCCGGCTGGTGATGGTGGGATTCTTCATGTAAGTACCCATGGGGTCAGTGACCCGCCAGGCCTGCATCAGCTTGCTGATGGTCTCCATGATATCGTCGAGGGAAATGGAGATTTGATCGCCGTTGACAGCGTTATAGGCGCAGTCCTTGCTGGCGATGTCGTTCTCCAGCCACTGACCCACCGTCACGTTGCCGTACAGATTCTCGTCCGCCACAGCATATGCCAGCGTATAGAGCGTGGCCTGACGATCAACACGGATCTTCTGTGCCACAGCCGCGGCGTCCTCGGCATAATCTCTGGTGCTCCTGCTTCCCCGCTGATTGCTGGTGGTAGGCGCACCGTCCGTCAGCAGGATCACATACTTGCTCTTGATCCCCTGCACTTCCTGCCTTCCAAGCAGATCATATGCCTTCTGCAGGCCGTCTTCAATGTTGGTAGAACTGTCGGTTGTAATCCGGCTGATCGCCGTTTTCGCAGCGTCGGCAGACTCCGTCCAGCCCTGATTTACCTCTGCATCACCATTGAAGCTGACCACAGAGACCAGCCGCTTGGCGTCGCCGGCTTCGCTTGTGAAATCATCCACAAAGTCCGATGCAGCGGCTTTTGCCTTTGTGATTCTGCGTTCGCTCTCCACCGGCCAGGCAGTGAAATAGGAGCTTCCGCTGTTTTCATGATAGGCTTCATGGCTCATGTACCTATAAGAAGTACCAAGAATGCCAGAATAGGGATAAATGCCGGATCCAAAATTATTTTTTTTGCAATATGCGTCGCAGCCATCATCGTTATAATTCATGCTGTAGGACGAATCGATGACCAGCACCACCGCAGCGTCGGGAGACATGGGGATCTCCTCCAACTGCTCCTGAGTGGTGACGATCAAATCGATGTTGAACAGGTTTTCCGTACCGGCGGCAGAAATATTTTTCTGCATGGTGACGCCGTCTTTTTCCAGAACCTGCGTTGCTTCTTCTGCGGTCGCATACTGCTCGCCAGTCTTTTGGCCTGTGGCAGCATCATATCCCACATAGCTGCCTACCTGCCGGCTGTTGTCGTACGCGAACACGCTGGTGGGCAGCAGGCCCAGGATCATGATCAGCGTCAGCAGGACCGACAATACGCGTTTGCTCTTCTTTGCCATGATTCATTCTCCTTTTCATCACAAGATTTTGAGAATGAAATCCTTGGCGGCCGGGCCGGCATGGCGGCGTCGCCGCTTTAGCCCCCTTGCTTTGCGTCCCGCCCTTTCGGACGGTTTGCCGTTTCAGTGATTTCGCTGCGCGGACCCCCGCGCCTTTGGTTTACCGATGTCTCTGCGCACCGTGCCGTGTCAGGACGCTCCCGATGAAAGGGCGCTGTCCATCAGCAGTACCAATTCCAGCACGCTGCGAAAGCTCTCTTCTCTCCCTCCTTCCAGCCAGGTGACCGAACCCTGCCAACTGGCGTTTTGCCGGAAGAGGACCTTGAGCGCAAAGGTCGCGCGCTTCCCCTGCTGATGCTGCTCCGATACTGGTGCCGAGGCGGCTTGTCCCCTGGTGGGGGAAAAGCCCCGGCTGTCCATGAAGGGCTGCGGGAACTGCAATGTATCCAGCAGATCCTCCATTTTGATCAGAAACTGCATCAATCCGTGGAACCGCTCGCCGTTTTGCAGCCCGGGGTTATACATCCGGCCGGCCAAAACGCCGTCATCGTAGGAGTCCACGCACACCACAGTCGTTCGGTATGCATTTTGCCACATTCGCTTCTGCATGTACGGTGTCCCCCCTTCCTCAAGTTCTGCACTCAGTATAACGAACGCCGGTTACACAAACGGTGTCATTTTGCAAATTTGTTTTCAAAACAGTTGCAGCATTTTGCACAAATTTTTCCGTTTATTTTATTATTTTTACCAATCAACTAGAGAAATTTCCAATTTTCTTGGCTTTTGGCGGCTCAAATCAGCGTCCGGCGCGTTTCTTGCAGCCCCCGCCCTGTACCTGCCGCTATTTTAATAATGTATGTATCATCGCCCGCGGACCGCAGCGCATATATCCACATCTCCAAAAAAGGGGAGAGCACCCCGGAGACAGATTTCT
>CAUWEK010000101.1:0-7145 GCA_963557435.1 uncultured Dysosmobacter sp. | reverse complement strand
GGCAACGAACGGCGCCTCAGAGCGGGGAGAGCTGTTGTGGATGGCGTGGGCGAAAAGCTCCTTGCCTGTTCCGCTCTCCCCTGTGATGAGGATGGACGACTCCGTGCGGGCCATTTTCTTTGCCAGCTCCACGGTCCGGGTAATGCCGGCACCTGTGCCGCAGATGTCCGAAAACCGATATTTTGCAACGTGTCCGCTCTGGCCGGCGCGGGGGCGCAGCTCCGTGCGGGGGGCCGCCGGCGGACAGAGCGTTGCGTAGGCGCCCAGGTACTGGGTGCCATGAGTGATGGGGACCAGGTGGGCGTCGCAGGCGGTGCCGCTTTCTCCTGTGACCGTGCGGGAGACGGGCAGCTGTCGGCTGCGGCACTGGCAGAGCATGTCGTCCGGGATCAGCGGCGACGCGGGGCGGCCCAGCAGCTGGGCGCGGGAACGGCCCAGAAGCTCCGACGCGGAAAAATTGCAGTCAAAAATTTCGCCGTTGGCGTCGATGCCGGCCAGGCCGCCGGGAAACAGCTGCATCAGGGCGGAAAGACGCCGCTCCAAAAGCTGGTTCTCCTCCATGAGGATGGAGACGCCGGCGGAGGTGTTGTACTGCTTTTCAAAGTATTCCCAGAACCGGCGGGTACTTAAAATGTACTCGCACTTGATCTTTACCGCCAGCTCGATCATGGTGACGATATCGATCTGGCGCGGCCCGAGATCCAGACACTCGGTCACAAAGGCGGGAGCCAGGGATGCCTCCCCGGGCGTCACTGCCAGGGGCAGGGAGGGGCCGTCGTATCCCGGATAGCAGGGCACAAAGGAGATGTGGCTGTATCCGGCCTGATAGAGCTGGGCGATGGTCTCCTCTGCCATGAACTTCGTCACGTTGACCAGAAGCGCCCGTGTGCCCTTGGGGTAGGCATTGAGCCGCAGCAGGCTCCTGCGGGGGAGGCAGAGGTTGATGGGGATCAGCTGCTGGCCCTGTAAATGGGTCTTTTTCCACTCTCGAAAATCCGTTGCGGAGAAGGCGGAAGTCAAAACGACCTCCTCTTTTTGGGGGGTATATGCGTCCGGGTCGTCCATACAGAAGGGGAGAATGGAGATAGCGTCCCGAAATACAAAGGAGAGCTGGGCCACATAATCCGTCAGGGAGCCCTTGTTCTCCACGATCAGCTTTACGATGTGCTTCATGATACGCCTCCGGGAATGGGGATGGTCTTTTACCGCCGGCGGCCGGCGGAGGAGCGGATGCCCAGCTCCAGCCGGTATTTGGCCACGGTGCGGCGGGCCACCTGAACGCCCTGGGCGGCCAGCAGCTGGCAAAGGCGCTGGTCGCTCAAGGGATGGGCGTGGTCCTCGCCCTGCACCAGCTCCAAAAGCTTACGCTTGACCGCCTGCTGGGAAAGGCCCTGGGTGCCGATGGCCCGGCTGAAGAAGTACCGCAGGGGATAGGTGCCCTGGCGGCACTGGAGGTATTTGCCCCGGGTGGCCCGGGACACGGTGGACGGATGCACGCCCAAAGACTCGGCCAGGGTGCTCAGACTCATGGGGGAGAGCTCACCGGTCTGACCGGTGAAAAAGGGCAGCTGGGCGTCCAGAATGGCCTCGGCGCAGGCACGCAGGGTGCTGCCCCGGCGCTCCAGGCTGCCCAGCAGCCACTTGGCCTGCTGCATTTTCTTTTGCAGGTACTCCCGGGTCTCCTGTTCGTCCGACTCCTTCAAAAGACGGGTGTAATAGTCGCTGATGGACACCCGGGGCAGGTAATACTCATTGAGGATGACCTTCCACTCCCCGTCCAGCTCCGCCACAAAGATATCCGGCCGCACATACACCGTGGGCTCGGAGGGCTGGAAGGCCCGGCCGGGGTGGGGCTCCAGGGAGGCGATCACCTTTTCCGCCGCCTGGATCTCCTCCGTGGTCAATCCCAGCTCCCGGGAAATGGGGCCGTAGTGCTTGCGGCCCAGTTCGGGAAGAAACCGGGAGACGATGTCCATGACGGCAGGGGAGACGTTGTCCCGCCGGGCCAGCTGCAAAAGCAGACACTCCGAAAGGCTCCGGGCGCCCACGCCCGCCGGGTCCAGGCTCTGCACCGTCTCCAGAGCCTGATCGATGAGGCTTTGGGGGATCTTCAGGTCCAGCAGGCCGTCCAGGTCCTCCTGGGTGAGGTATCCGTCCTCGTCCACCAGCTCGGCCATGTACCGGCTCAGGGCCAGCAGGGGCTTTGCAAGCCGCTTGCGGTCCAGCTGGTCGCACAAAAAGGCGGAGAGACTGTCCATCTCCCGGTCATTGGCGCCCCGCTCCGGCATGGTGCCATCCTCGTGGGAGAACGTGCCGCCCACGCCGCCGGCGTCGATCCAGCTGGCCTTTTGCCGCAGCTCCTCGTAGGCGCTGCGCAGGGAGGAGACATCCTCCTGCTCCACCAGGGGGTTTTCCTCGCTGATTTTATTCAAATACTCCAGAAGCTCCTGGGAGTTCATCTGAAGGATCTCCATGGACTGCAGCAGCTGGGGCGTCAGCTTCAGATCCTGCCGCAGCTCGGTTTTTAAGGATACCAGACTCATGGGCAGCTCCTTTCCCGGGCATCGCTTAATTGCGATTGCCTACGTATTTTTGAATCTTCCGGGCCGCAGTGGCCTGAGAGATGCCCAGCTCCCGGGCCACGGCCACGGTGGTGCCGCAGCGGCGGTAGGCCTCCCGGATGATCTGGGACTCATAGGCATCCATCCGCTCGGCCAGGGTACCGGAGCGGCTGAGCACCTCCGCCGGCGGCACGGCGTCGCCGGTGTACTCCAGGGGCAGGGCGCTCACGTCGATGATGGGGTCCTGGACGGTGATGACCATGCGTTCGATGAGGTTTTCCAGCTGGCGCACGTTGCCCGGCCAGTCGTACTGCTCCAGAAAGGTCAGAAACCGGGGACTGAAGGAAAGCGTCTTGCCGTACTCCGCGCAGAACCGGGCCAGGAACTGGTGGGCCAGGGGGAAGATGTCCTCCTTGCGCTGGCGCAGGGGCGGGATATGGATGCGGATCACGTTGAGCCGGTAGAAAAGGTCGGAGCGGAACAGGCCGCGCTGGACCTCCTCCTCCAGATTGCGGTTGGTGGCCACCAGCAGCCGGAAGTCCAGCTCGATCTTCCGGGTGCCGGAGAGGCGCTCCATGGTCTTTTCCTGGATGAGCTGCAATAGCTTTGACTGGATATGGGGCGGCAGCTCGCCGATCTCGTCGAGAAAGAGCGTGCCGTGGTTGGCAAGCTCGATCTTGCCGATCTTGCCGCCGGTGGCCGCACCGGTGAAGGCGCCCTTTTCATAGCCGAACAGCTCCGACTCGATGAGGTTTTCGTGCAGCACCGCGCAGTTGACCTCGATGAAGGGGCCGGCGGCCCGGTTGCTCATGGCGTGGATGGTTTTGGCCACGGCGCTCTTGCCCACGCCTGTCTCCCCTGTGATGAGGATGTTGGCTTTGGTGTTGGCGGTATTCTGCATAAGGGTCCACAGCCGCTGCATGGAGCTGCTTTTGAACACCAGAGAGGTGGACGTGGCCCGGGTGCGCAGCTCCGCGATCTCCTGGGAGTACTGCTGGATGGAGTCCTGCAGGTGGCGGTAGTTGCGCTGGATGGCATTGATCTGCTCCATGGACACGGTGTTGAAGCACACGGCGTACTTCAGCTCCCCCTGGTCGTCAAAGAGGGGGATGCCCACGGTCATGACGTTTTTATGGGTATGGTTGATGGTCTGGGTGGCGGTGACCTTCCGCTTTTGCCGAATGACCTCTGCCGTGATGCAGGGGGTGAACACCCCGGCGGCCTCCAGGTCAAAGGCGGACTTGCCCACGATGGAGTCGTGGGCGAAGCCAAAGTTTTTCTCGTAGGTCTCGCTGACCCGCAGGATGATGCCGTTGGCGTCGGAGAGCATCATGTCATCCGCCAGCACCAGATTGTTTTCCGGGTTCAAGATCTCGAAAAGTCCCTTGAGGTTGATATCGTCATCAAAGATAGAGGAAAAACTGGGTGGCTGCGCCATGTTTCCACCTGCCCTTCTGTGTAATGCACTATTCAAAAATGAGTATAGCATATTCAAAAATGAATAAAAAGGGCTGGGGAGGAATTTCTCCCTGTCGCTTTGAACAGAAATTTCGGAGAAATTTCGCCCTCACTCACAAAATTTCACGCCGTGTTCTGCCTTTGCGCCCTATTCATTTTTGAATAGTCACTGGAGAGAGGAAAAATCTTCTTGGTGAAAGTGCAAAAAAGAGCTGGACCAGTTATCCCGTTTTGCACAAAAATTACCCATGCATGCAGGACAGATCACGGGGAAAAGTTGGCATAAAAATTGCTACATATCAAGACGGCTATCCTGAGGCGGCCCATGCACCGCCTGTGATCATCGTTTACGATTTATTATTAGAGGAGGAACTTGCCATGTATCAGACCATTCGTTACGAGAAGAACGGCAACATCGGTATTGCCACCATCAATCGTCCCGAGGCGCTGAACGCTTTGAACTCCACTGTTATTTCCGAGCTGGAGCAGCTGATCGGTGAGGTGGAGAAGGACACCGAGCTGGGTGCCTTCATCCTCACCGGCGAGGGCCGCTCCTTCGTGGCCGGCGCCGATATCGGCGAGCAGTATCCCATGGACGTGGCCGCCGGCCGCAAGTGGGGTCAGCGGGGCAGCGCCCTGTTCCGCCGCATCGAAAAGCTGGAGATCCCCACCATTGCCGCGGTGAACGGCTTTGCTCTGGGCGGCGGCTGCGAGCTGGCCATGTCCTGCGACATCATCCTGGCTGCCGGCCCCAACGCTGAGGGCAAGGGCGGCGCCAAGTTCGGCCAGCCCGAGGTGGGCCTGGGCATCACCCCCGGCTTCTCCGGCACCCAGCGTCTGCCCCGCCGTGTGGGCATCGCCAAGGCCAAGGAGCTGATCTTCTCCGGCAAGACCATCGGCGCTGCCGAGGCCAAGGCCATCGGCCTGGTCAACGAGGTGTACGCCCCCGAGGAGCTGATGAACGGCGCCATCGCCATGGCTAAGTCCTTCACCGCCAACGCTCCCATCGCCGTCAAGTATGCCAAGGCCTGCATCGACCGGGGCATGCAGATGGACATTGACGACGGCATCGCCCTGGAGAACGAGCTGTTCGCCATGTGCTTTGCCACCGCCGACCAGAAAGAGGGCATGGGCGCCTTCCTGGAAAAGCGCAAGGAGAAGCACTTCCAGAACAAGTAAGCGATTCCTGGATTTTCAGAATTACATAAAAAAGAGGGAAGACAGTCATGAAGAAAGTTCGTGTGCTTACCGCTGAGGAAGCGGCCCTGCTGGTCAACGACGGCGACACCATCGCCACCGGCGGCTTCGTCAGCTGCGCATGCCCCGAGGCACTGTCCAAGGCGCTGGAAAAGCGCTTTTTGGAGACGGGCCATCCCAAGGACCTGACGCTGTTCTTCGCGGCCGGACAGGGCCACCGGGACGGCACCGGCGGCGACCACTACGGCCATGAGGGCATGGTCAAGCGGGTCATCGGCGGCCACTGGGACCGGGCTCCCAAGCTGGGCGATCTGGCTCTGGCCAACAAGATCGAGGCCTACAACCTGCCCCAGGGCGTCATCTCCCACATGTACCGTGACATCGCTGCCCACAACATCGGCACCTTCACCACCGTGGGCCTCTACACCTTTGCCGACCCCCGCAACGGCGGCGGCAAGCTCAACACCAAGACCACCGAGGATTTGGTGAAGGTGGTGGAGGTAGAGGGCGAGGAGCTGCTGCTCTACAAGGCCTTCCCCATCAACGTGGTGTTCATCCGGGCCAGCTACGCCGATGAGTTCGGCAACTGCACCGTCCACCGGGAGATCGGACCCATCGACGTCACCGCCATGGCCCAGGCCTGCAAGAACTCCGGCGGCCGCGTCATCGTGCAGGTGGAAAAAATTGTGCAGGGTGGCTCTCTCGACCCGAAACTGGTGGCAATTCCCGGTATCTATGTGGACTCCATTGTGGTAGGATCGATGGAGGACAACGAGCAGTGCCTGGGCATGCCCTATGACGGCGCCCTCACCGGCGAGTTCCGCATCCCCGTGGATGCCATTCCCGCCATCCCTCTGGACGCCAAGAAGATCATTGCCCGGCGGGCTGCCATGGAGCTGCCTCAGGACGCCATCGTCAACCTGGGCACCGGCGCCCCCGAAAAGATCGCCAACGTCTGCGCCGAGGAGGGCATCTCCGACAAGATGACGCTGACCGTGGAGGCCGGCTCCATCGCCGGCGTGCCCTACGGCGGCACCCAGTTCGGCGCGGCGGCCAACTCCATGGCCATCCTGCCCCACAACGTGCAGTTCGACTTCTATCAGGGCGGCGGTCTGGACGTTGCGTTCCTGGGCCTTGCGGAGACCGCGCCCAACGGCGATCTGAACGTCTCCAAGTTCGGCACCCGCTTGGCCGGTGCCGGCGGCTTCATCGACATCACCCAGAACGCCAAGAAGGTGGTCTACTGCGGCACCTTCACCGCCAAGGGCCTCAAGACCGAATGCCGTGACGGCAAGCTGGTCATCACCCAGGAGGGCGGCAAGAAGAAGTTCGTCAAGGAAGTGGAGCACATCACCTTCTCCGGCAAGTATGCTGTCAAGGTGGGCCAGCCCGTGCTCTATATCACGGAGCGTGCCGTGTTCGAGCTGCGTCCCGAGGGCGTGACCCTCATCGAGATCGCGCCGGGCATCGACCTGCAGACCCAGGTCCTCGATCAGATGGACTTCATGCCCAAGATCGCCGAGGATCTCAAGCTCATGGACGAGCGCATCTTCCGGGATGAGCTCATGGGCCTGGCCAACGACTAATCCCAATACCCCCAACATTTTGAGGAGGAAAAAGAAATGGCACTGATGACCCCACAGGAATACATTGAAAGCCTGCGCAAGCTGAACACCCGCGTGTACATGTTCGGCGAGAAGATCGACAACTGGGTGGATCACCCCATGATCCGTCCGTCCATCAACTGCGTGGCTATGACCTACGCTCTGGCGCAGGATCCCCAGTACGCGGATCTGATGACCGTCAAGTCCAGCCTCACCGGCCACACCATCAACCGCTTCACCCATCTGCATCAGTCCACCGAGGACCTGATCAACAAGGTGAAGATGCAGCGCCTGCTGGGCCAGAAGACCGCTTCCTGCTTCCAGC
>CAUWEK010000100.1:0-7189 GCA_963557435.1 uncultured Dysosmobacter sp. | reverse complement strand
GCTTCAGCGCCGCCTCCACAAACCCGTAGAACAGGGGATGCGCGTGGTCGGGACGGCTCTTGAACTCCGGGTGGAACTGGGCGCCCACGAACCAGGGGTGGTCCGGCAGCTCCACGATCTCCACCAGCCGCTCGTCGGGAGAGAGGCCTGCCAGCACCAGGCCGGCCTTCTCCATCTGGGCGCGGTAGTCGTTGTTGAACTCAAAGCGGTGGCGGTGGCGCTCGGAGATCTCCGCCGTGCCGTAGAGAGCGCGGCTGCGGCTGCCCTCCTTCAGCACACAGGGGTACTTACCAAGGCGCATCGTGCCGCCCTTTTCCGTCACGTTCACCTGGTCGGGCATGAGGGCGATGACCGGGTGGGACGTGGTCTCGGAGAATTCGGCGGAGTCCGCGTCCTTCCAGCCCAGCACATCCCGGGCAAATTCCACCACCGCCATCTGCATGCCCAGGCAGATGCCAAGATAGGGCACGCCGTGCTCTCGGGCGTACCGGCAGGCCAGGATCATGCCCTCCACGCCCCGGTCGCCGAAGCCGCCGGGCACCAGCACGCCGGACACGTCTCCCAGCACCGTCTCCACGTTCTCCGGCGTCAGCGTCTCGGAGTCCACCCAGCGGATGTCCACCACCGCGTCGTTGGCGGTGCCCGCGTGGTGCAGCGACTCCACCACGGACAAATACGCGTCGTGGAGCTGGGTGTACTTGCCCACCAGGGCGATGGTCACCTGCCGGCTGGCACTCTTCTCCCGCTTGACCATGGCGCTCCACTCCCGCAGATCCGGCTGGTGGGTGATAAGCCCCAGCTTGCGGCACACCACCTCATCCAATCCTTCCTTGGCCAGCAGCAGCGGCACCTCATAGAGGGTCTGGGCCGTGGCGTTTTGAATGACGCACGCCGGTTCCACATTGCAAAAGAGGGCGATCTTGCGGCGGATGTCCTCCGTCAGCGGCGCGTCGCACCGGCACACCAGCACGTCCGGCTGGATGCCCAGGGACAACAGCTCCTTCACCGAGTGCTGGGTGGGCTTGCTCTTGAGCTCCCCGGAGCCGGGGATCTCCACCACCAGCGGCACATGGATGAAGGCCACGTCCCCGTGGGGCCGCTCCGCCGCCACCTGACGGATGGCCTCCAGGAAGGGCTGGGACTCGATGTCGCCCACGGTGCCGCCGATCTCGCAGATGACCACGTCCACGTCCTCCCCGGCCATGGCGTAGATGCGCTCTTTAATCTCATTGGTGATGTGGGGGATGATCTGCACTGTGGCGCCCAGGTAGTCGCCCCGCCGCTCCCGGTTCAAAACCGACCAGTAGATCTTGCCGGAGGACACGGAGCTGTTGCCGGTCAGATCCTCGTCCACAAACCGCTCGTAGTGCCCCAGATCCAGGTCCGTCTCCGCGCCGTCGTCGGTGACGAACACCTCACCGTGCTGATAGGGGCTCATGGTGCCCGGGTCCACGTTGATATAGGGGTCCAGCTTCTGATTTCGCACCCGCACGCCCCGCTGCTTCAGGAGTCTGCCCAGCGACGCCGCGCAGATCCCCTTTCCCAGGCCGGACACCACGCCGCCCGTGACAAACACATACTTCGTTGCCATATACATCCCTGCCTTTCTGCCTTATCCTGCCCCTCCCGGGGAAATTGTACGCTCCGCGCAGACAAAAACGGCTGCTTTTTCCAAAATAAAAAGCACCGCCGGATCCGTTTGCGGCTGAAAGTCCCTTCTGTAATCCGGACTCTCAGCTGCGATCCGCGGTGTCGCCTCCGTGTTCGATTTTCGCCGTGCGGCCCACGCCGCAAACCGCTGCCAAAGCGCTTCCAAAATACCTTCCAAGGATAGCACTGTGCTGTGCAAAAGTCAACGACGCGGTTTTGAACAGTTCGTGCATGAACGGCATTTGTTTTTGGCAAAAATGACGGTTGACTTTACCCCTTTAAAGCTGTATGTTGTAAAAGTAACGGGAGGGGTGATTTGGAAGCGCCTCTCTCCCTCCGCCAGTGCGGAGGCGCGCCCGGGGCAGCGCTCCGGTGCCGACGATCCAATGAAAAGGAGAGCTCTGCCATGAAGAAGAAATTGCTTGCTTTGACTCTGGCCGGCGTGATGGCGCTGAGCCTGGCTGCCTGCGGCAGCACCGAGGAGACCCAGGACCCCGCCGCCTCCGGCGACGGCACCTATACCATCGGCATCTGCCAGCTGGTGCAGCACGACGCGCTGGACGCCGCCACCCAGGGCTTTATCGACGCGGTGAAGGAGGGCCTTGGTGAAGAGAACGTCACCATTCTGGAGCAGAACGCCTCCAACGACCCCGCCGCCTGCTCCTCTATCTGCGGCCAGTTCGTCACCGAGGGCGTGGACCTGATTCTGGCCAACGCCACCCCGGCCCTGCAGGCCGCCGTGGCCGCCACCGGCTCCATCCCCATTCTGGGCACCTCCGTCACGGAGTACGGCGTGGCTCTGGACATCGATGATTTCACCGGCACCGTGGGCGGCAACGTCTCCGGCACCTCCGACCTGGCGCCTCTGGACCAGCAGGCCGCCATGGTGAAGGAGCTGTTCCCCAATGCCCAGACCGTGGGTCTTGTGTATTGCTCCGGCGAGGCCAACAGCAAATACCAGGTGGACACCGTCAAGGGCTATCTGGAGGAGCTGGGCTACACCTGTGAGCTGTACAGCTTCGTGGACTCCAACGACGTCACCTCCGTCACCAAGACCGCCTGTGACAACAGCGACGTTTTGTACATCCCCACCGACAACACCGCCGCCTCCAATGCCGAGGCCATCAACAACGTGGCCCAGCCCGCCGGTGTGCCCATCGTGGCCGGTGAGGAGGGCATCTGCGCCGGCTGCGGCGTGGCGACGCTGTCCATCAGCTACTATGACCTGGGCGTGGCCACCGGCAACATGGCCGTGCGCATCCTCAAGGACGGAGAGGACATCTCCACCATGCCCATCGAGTACGCGCCTCAGTTCACCAAGAAGTACAACGTGGATCTGGCGGACGCCCTGGGCGTTGCCATCCCCGAGGACTACGTGGCCATCGGCTGATCTAAAGCAAACTGACCCATCCGCGGGAGAGGGCTTCCCCCTCCCGCGGATTTGCGCAAGCCGGACGACGGCAGATTTCCAAGGAAACAACGGAGGAGAAAACCATGCTTGATTTTGCAAAGCTGCTGGGCAGCCTGCCGGGCGGCGTGGCCCAGGGACTGATCTGGGGCATCATGGCCATCGGCGTATACCTCACCTACAAGATCCTGGACATTGCCGACCTGACTGTGGACGGCACCATGTCCACCGGCGGCGCCGTGTGCGTCATGATGATCCTGGGCGGGCACAGCATGCCCGTGGCCCTGGCCGCCGCGTTTCTGGCCGGCATGGCCGCCGGATTCATCACCGGCTTCCTGCACACGGTCATGGGCATCCAGGCCCTGCTGGCCGGCATTCTGACCCAGCTGTCCCTGTACACCATCAACCTCAAAATCATGGGCTGGGGCACCGGCGCCGGCAAGGCCAACCAGGCCATCAGCGTGGATAAGTACGACCTGGTGGTCTCCTCCCGCTACCTCTTCGACGGCAGCTATCCCTGGTACAAGAGCCCCATTTTGTGGGGCGCCGTGTTCTGCCTGGTCATCATCCTGGCGCTGTACTGGTTCTTCGGCACGGAGCTGGGCTGCTCCATCCGCGCCACCGGCGCCAACCCCAACATGAGCCGGGCCCAGGGCATCAATGTGGACTTCAACAAGGTGCTGGGCCTCATGCTCTCCAACGGCCTGGTGGCGCTGTCCTCCGCCCTGCTTGCCCAGTATCAGGGCTTCATCGACATCAACTCCGGCCGCGGCGCCATCGTCATCGGCCTGGCCGCCGTCATCATCGGCGAGGTGCTCTTCTCCAAGGTCTTCCGCAACTTCGGACTGAAGCTGGCGGCTGTGGTGCTGGGCGCCATCATCTACTATCTGGTCATGCAGGTGGTGCTGTGGCTGCGGGTGGACTCCGACATGCTCAAGCTCCTCACCGCCGTGATCGTGGCCATCTTCCTGGCCGTGCCCTATCTCAAGGGCAAGCACAGCCGTCCCAAGCTGACGGTTGCCACCAAGGGAGGTGCGGACCATGCTTGAGCTGAAAAACGTGTGGAAGGTGTTCAATGCGGGCACCGTCAACGAAAAGCAGGCATTGCGGGGCGTGGATCTGACCCTCAATGACGGAGACTTCGTCACCGTCATCGGCGGCAACGGCGCGGGAAAATCCACCATGCTCAACGCCGTGGCCGGTACCTACGGCGTGGACGCCGGCTCCATCGTCATCGACGGCACCGACGTGACCCACCTGCCCGAGTACAAGCGGGCGTCCTTCATCGGCCGGGTGTTTCAGGACCCCATGCTGGGCACCGCGCCCACCATGCAGATCGAGGAAAACATGGCCCTGGCCGCCCGCCGGGGCCAGCGCCGGGGCCTTGGCTGGGGCATCACCCGTGCGGAGCGGGCGGAGTACCGCCGGCTTTTGGAGCGGCTGGACCTGGGTCTGGAGGACCGCCTGACCAGCAAGGTGGGACTGCTCTCCGGCGGCCAGCGCCAGGCGCTGACGCTGCTGATGGCCTCCATGAAAAAGCCCAAGCTGCTGCTTCTGGACGAGCACACCGCCGCCCTGGACCCCAAGACCGCCGCCAAGGTGCTCTCCCTTTCCGACCAGATCGTGGAGGAGAACCATCTGACCACCATGATGGTCACCCACAACATGCGTGATGCCATTGCCCACGGCAACCGGCTCATTATGATGTATGACGGCCGCATCGTCATCGACGTGGCCGGTGAGGAGAAGAAAAAGCTCACCGTGCCGGACCTGCTGGCCCTGTTCAGCAAGGTCAGCGGCAGCGACGAGGCCGACGACAAGCTGCTTTTGTCTTAACCCCCTCCGCCCTTCCCGCTTCGGCGGGAGGGGCTTCCTTTTTCCTCTCCGGGCGGCCACGGAAAAATTTTTGCGGTTTGGTGGTTGACAATCGTCCGTCCGGTGCGTATAATGTGAATAATTTCAAATCAAAACCTGTGAGCAAGAGGAGTAACCGGTTCCGGTCACCTTTCAGAGAGCTGCGGATGGTGGGATCGCGGCAGAGGACGTTCCGGCGAATGGACTTGCGAGGGCAGAGCGAACGGCCATGTGCCGAGTAGCCTCTGACGGGGCCCGCACCCGTTATCAGGGCGGCACGGATCATTGTCCGTGAAACGAGCGGGCGCAGTTTGCGTCAACTTGGGTGGTACCGCAGGATCAGAAGTCTTGTCCCAAATCTGGGACGGGGCTTTTTTTGTTGCCCGGAAAGGAGCGTTTTTTATGAAAGAAAATACCCGGCGATGGTGCCTTGGAGCTTTGGTTATTTCCCGATGAATCCACATTTTACGAATTAAAGGAGAATTGACTATGAAAAAGTTCCGTATGATCGCCGCCGCTCTGGCCCTCGTCCTGGCTCTGCCCCTGACCGCCTGCGGCCAGAAAGAATCTGAAAGCACCGTGTACTCCATCGGCATCAGCCAGTACGGCGAGCATGCCTCTTTGGATAACTGCCGCATCGGCTTTCTCCAGGGCCTGGAAGAGGCCGGCCTGGTGGAGGGCACCGACTTCACCGTGGACTACCAGAACGCCGGCTTTGACGACAACATTGCCCGCCAGATCGGCGACTCCTTCTCCGCCGCCGACGTGGACCTGATGGTGGCCATCGCCACCCCCTCCGCCGTGGCCTGCTACGCCGCCGCCGAGAACAAAGACATTCCCGTGATCTTCACCGCCATCAATGACCCCGTCCAGGCCGGACTGGACTCCGGCAATGTCACCGGCACCTCCGACGCCCTGCCCGTGGAGGCCCAGCTGCAGCTGATCCGCCAGCTCCAGCCCGAGGCCAAGACCATCGGCATCCTCTACACCACCAGCGAGCCCAACTCCGTCTCCACCATCGCCGAATACCAGGAAAAGGCCCCGGATTACGGTTTCACCATTGATGCCGTGGGCGTCACCTCCCAGTCTGAGGTCACCCAGGCGGCGGACACTCTCCTCTCCCACGGCGTGGACGCCATGTCCAACCTGACGGACAACAACGTGGTGGGCGTGCTGCCCGCCATTCTGGAAAAGGCCAATGAGGCAGGCGTGCCCATCTATGGCTCCGAGGTGGAGCAGGTGAAGCTGGGCTGCGTTGCCTCCGCGGGCATCGACTATGTCCAGCTGGGCAAGCAGACGGGCCTCATGGCCGCCAAGGTCCTGCGGGGCGAGGCCACCTGCGCCGAGCTGCCCTATGAGACCATCTCCGAATACAGCATCTATATCAACTCTCCCGCGCTGGACGCCATGGGTATCACCGTTCCCGCCGACATCGCTGAAATCGCCGTGGAGAGCTCTGCCCAGTAAATCATCAGGAGGAATCACTTATGAAACTCATTACCTATCGCTTCCGGGACGCCGAGCACGTAGGCGTTCTGACCGGAGACGGCGCCCATGTGGCGCCGCTCCCCTTCCAGGATATGAACGCGCTCATCGACTCGGCCTCTTTGTCCCAGCTGCAATCCCTGGCCGTTCAGGCAGAGGAAGCCGGTGCCGTGATCCCCATGGACCAGGTCACGCTTCTGGCTCCCATCCCCCGCCCCCGGCAGGACGTTTTGTGCCTGGGCATGAACTACAAGGCCCACGAGGCAGAGGCCGCCCGCTACGACGCGGATGCCTTCACCAAGGAAAAGCCCGTAGCCGTGTACTTTTCCAAGCGGGTCAGTGAGGCGGTGGCTCCCGGCGGCGACATTCCCCGCCACGCGGGCCTGGTGGAAAAGCTGGACTACGAGGTGGAGCTGGCAGTGATCCTGGGTAAGGACGCCCGGGACGTACCCGCGGAAAAGGCCGCCGACTACATCTTCGGCTACACCATCGTCAATGACGTCTCCGCCCGGGACCTGCAGACCGGCCACAAGCAGTGGTATTTCGGCAAGAGCCTGGACGGCTTCACCCCCATGGGGCCCTGCATCGTCACCGCCGACGAGATCACCTTCCCCCCGGCGCTGGACATCTCCTCCACCGTCAACGGCGAGGTGCGGCAGCATTCCAATACGGCCCAGTTCCTCACCGATATCCCCACCCTTCTTGCCGAGCTCACCGCCGGCATGACGCTGCTGCGGGGCACCATCATCGCCACCGGCACCCCCGCCGGCGTGGGCATGGGCTTTGACCCGC
>CAUWEK010000099.1:0-7214 GCA_963557435.1 uncultured Dysosmobacter sp. | reverse complement strand
CATACCGCACACGCTGATTTTCATAGGTAGTCCAGTAATACCGCCCGGACTCAGCACAGCAGACGGCCGTGTAGACCGTGTAGGCAAAGGGCACCGCCGCTCCGTCCAGCGGCGTGGGCTGGCCCATCTGGCACATCCGCACCATCCCCAGGGGAAAGGCAGCGCTTTGCATGAGCCGCAGCATCCGGGCCACCCCCTCCGTCTCGTCCGCCCCACGGACTGCGTACTTGCGCAGGAATGCCAGCCGCACGAACCGGGAAGGGGCGCTCCAGTCTCCGGGCAGGCCCTGGGCGCCGCTGCCGGAAAAACACTGGGCCAGATGCTCATCCCCGAAGACAAGCCCCTCCCGGTCCAGGTCGCGAATGCCCGCATAGTTCAAGAGGTTCGTCCGGTGCCAGGGGTAGCCGGGGCTGTTGGTCATGACCCCCAATGTATGCCGGTAAAGGTGAAGGCCATCTTCATCCGGCTCTACGATCAGCATCTCCCCCGTCCGGTCGCTGAAGGCCGGGGGACCAGGGTCAGATGCCGCTCCAGCTCCTCCGCCGCCTCCGCCACCGTGGCGCACTGGGCCAACAGATGGTAGACCACAAAGGGCGGCTGAATGGGACAGCCGTCCCGTGGTCCCCCTGTTCCGTAGTGGGCAAAGTACCGGTAGTAGAGCTGCCCTCCCATAAGCCCCTGGTCATTGACGCCTTCGTAGAGGATGGGAGACGAGGGGATCTGCAAAAGCCCCATCCCCACGGCGGCGTACCGGGCGCGGCGGCGGCTCTTGGCCGCCACGTCTCCCGTCAGGGAGGAGCCGCACACGGCGTAAGCCGTCCCGGCGGGTACATAGGTGACGGCTGTGCCCTCCGCCAGACGGTTGAAGTCAAAGTTCCTGCCCCACAGGTGGCATCCGTCCCCCGTGACCCAACTGAGGGCACTGCCCCCGGGGCATCCGGGAAAATGTTTCATGGCTGTCCTTTCCGCCGCTGCCGCGGCTGCGGTTTTCCCCAGTATGCCCGCGGGTGCGGCATTTTAACCTGCCGCCAGCGCGGCAATGGGCGTCCCCGCCAGAAACCGCCGCCTGCACGCCGCCGTGCAGCGGCGGTAGCGGTCGAACCGCAGCCGGGCAGCCCGGGGGTCTCCATAGACCTTCCAGCAGCCGCAGGCGGTGAACCCATGGCCCCGGTAACGGATGAAGCCCTCCACGTCCTCCAGCGGATATCCCAAAAACACGCCGATCTCGTGGGGATACTCCTCCTCCAGGCAAAACCGCCCTGACAGCTCCTCCAGCATATCCTCCAGATCCATGGACAGTCCATAGCCCCTGCTGCGCAAAAACGCCCGCACCGGCGGATCGTCCACCAAACGTGCCATCCACGCCGGGCGGTACAGGTACACCATGCACGCCCCCGTCACCGGACAAGTCTTCAGCACCCGAATGGCAATGCCTCGGGGCCCCAGCTCCCGCCGCCACCGTTCCACCGCTTCCGCCGGACACCGTCCTCCGTCCGCCCGGCAGCGAAACAGGCTGGCCGGCTTGATCCCCACCAGTGTGGGCGCGCATTGCTCCACCAAAATCTCATCCAGTGACCGCTCCATGGTATCCTCCTTACTTTTGGTTAGTTTAACCTAACTCAAATAGAGAAAAAAAGCGCCTTCCTGCGCTGACTGCTTCTCCCTTTGGTTAGTCTTGTCTAACTAATACCATACCATGACCCTTCTGCCTTGTCAACGGCTTTTTTCAAATGATTGCACTGCCGCTGCAAACGCGCTATACTGGGAGAAATGGAGAAAGGAGCGCAAACATGAAGATCCTGGTTCTATCGGACTCCCACGGCAATGTGCGGAATATAGCCGAGGCGGTGGCGCGGACAGCCCCCCGGATGATCTTCCACCTGGGAGATTGCTGGCGGGACGGTGAGCGTCTCCATGACCTCTTCCCGGATGTCCCCTTTTATCAGGTGCCCGGCAACTGTGATTTCCGTCCCGGGGAGCCTGCGGAGCGGCTGGTATTTGTGGAGGATTTCCGCATCCTGCTGTGCCACGGCCACACTTACGGCGTCAAGCAATCCCTTTTGACCGCCGGCTTTGCCGCCGAGGAGCAGAATCTGGATGCGTTTCTCTTCGGCCATACCCACCGTCCCCTGGTGAACCGGCGGGGCAAGACCTTTTTCCTCAACCCCGGCAGCATCGGCGATGCCCGCCGTCCCTCCTACGGCCTCGTGACCGTCACCGGCGGCAAGCTGGACGTGTCCACCCACCTGCTGGAATAAAAATACGGCCGCGCTTTTGTACGAAACACCGCCCCGTCTTTCGACGAGGCGGTGTTTTTGTTTTATTCGCAGTGACCGCAGGTGTCACAGTGGCCCTGGCAGGCGGTGAGCTCGTCGCCATAGGGGATATGGTTTCGGTCGTAGTAGTCCTTGACGGCGGCCCGGACAGCCTTCTCCGCCAGCACGGAGCAGTGGATCTTCTGGGCAGGCAGACCTCCCAGGGCCTCCACCACCGCCCGGTTGCTCAGCTCCAGGGCTTCGGATACCTTCTTGCCCTTGATCATCTCCGTGGCCATGGAGCTGGTGGCGATGGCGCTGCCGCAGCCGAAGGTGTTGAACTTCACGTCGGTGATGACCTGAGTCGCCGGGTCCACTTTGATGTACATGCGCATGATGTCCCCGCACTTGGCGTTGCCCACCTCGCCCACGCCGTCGGCATCCTCCATTTTGCCTACATTCCGGGGATTCTGGAAATGGTCCATGACTTCCTTACTATAAAGCGCCATAATAAAGGCTCCTTTCTTTAAATGAGATGGGGCCGCTGGCCCCGCTCCAGCTCGTCCCACACCGGGGACATGTTCCGCAGATATTCCACCACGCCGGGCACCACGGAGAGGATGTGGTCCACATCGGTGTCGGTATTGTAGTGACTCAGACTCAGCCGCAGCGAGCCGTGGGCCACCTCGTGGGGCCGCCCCAGGGCCAGCAGTACGTGGCTGGGGTCCAGGGAACCGGAGGTGCAGGCAGAGCCGGAGGATGCGGCGATGCCCTTGGCATCCAGCATCAGCAAAAGGGACTCGCCCTCGATGCCCTCGAAGCACACGTTCACGTTGCCGGGCAGGCGGCGCGCGGCGTCTCCGTTGAGCACCGTGTGGGGGATGGCGGTCAGGCCCCGGATCAGCCGGTCCCGCAGGGCCGTCACCTTTTTGGCGTTTTCCTCCATGCGGGCGCAGGCCTCGTCGAAGGCCGCCGCCGCGCCCACGATGCCCGGCAGATTCTCCGTACCAGCCCTCCGTCCCCGCTCCTGGGCGCCGCCGTAGATGACGTTGGTGAGGGCCACGCCCCGGCGGGCGTACAGCACGCCCACGCCCTTGGGCCCGTGGAACTTGTGAGCGGAGATAGACAGCATGTCCACACCCAGGGCCCCCACATCGATGGGCAGATGCCCCGCCGCCTGGACAGCGTCCGTGTGGAACAGCACGCCCGCTTCATGGCACACGGCGGCGATGTCGGCGATAGGCTGGATGGTGCCGATCTCGTTGTTGGCAAACATAACGGAGACCAGCGCCGTGTCGGGGCGGATGGCCTGGCGGACCTGCTCCGCCGTCACCACGCCGTCAGGCGGGATGTCCAGCAGCGTTACCTCGAACCCCTCCTTCTCCAATGCCTGGAGGGTGTGGAGTACCGCGTGGTGTTCAAACTTGGTGGAGATGATATGCTTCTTACCCTTCCGCAGTCCCAGCATGGCGCCGGACCGGAGGGCCTGATTGTCAGACTCACTGCCGCCGGAGGTGAAGGTGATCTCCGAGGGCGACGCCCCCAGGTTCCGGGCAAAGACCTCCCGGGCCTGGGCCAGCTTCTCCGCCGCCCGCTGACCGGGGGTATGGAGGCTGGAGGGATTGGCATACGCTTCCCGGAGGCAGGGCAGCATGGCCTCCAGGGCGGTTTCACTCATGGCGGTGGTTGCCGCGTTGTCTGCATAGACGTACATACTCTATATCCTCCTTTTCCTATCTTTTTACTATGATATAGTCATAGCACACTAATTCCTACTTGTCAAGTATGATTTGCGGAAAAGGAAAAGCGCCTCCCGAAATTCGGGAGGCGCCGGAGATTTTTCAATACAAATTGTAATATTACGATTCTATTTCACTTTTAGTATCGGAATTTGCCACTGGAACCTGCCAGCCGCCGTCCGGAGCCAGCGCTGCGTCCACCGCCGCCTGCAGCAGATCGGATGCGCCCTCCACTTCTGGAACAGCTATGTATTCCTCCAGACAGATGCCCCGCGCATAGATGGCTGCGGCAATCTCCCGACCCACATAGCGATAGTGCCACGGCTCATAGCCGATGCCCGTGACCGAGGACTTGTCCGTAGGATAGCGGAGGATGAAGCCGTATTCCCAGCAATGCTCCATGAGCCACTGCTGCTCCTCTGTCTGGGCCTGCTTTTCATCCAGCACCGGGTAATCTGTGGCCATAATGTCCACCGCCAGCCCCGTCTGGTGCTCGCTGGTGCCCGGGGGCGCCACCCAGCGTCCTGCCTCCGCCAGCGCCTCCTCCTGGCTGTATCCGGCGGCACGCAGGCGGGCGATCTTGTTTTGGTAAAGCCGGTTCTGGGTGGACTCTGTCCGGTAGGCGGAGCACACGGTCACGTCCAGCCCGGCCGCCTCACAGTCGGAGAGCATTTGCTCCAGGTCCGGGCGGGCCTCGGCCGCGATCTGCAGGCCGTTATCCAACTTTTCCAGCTCTACGGTGTAATCCTCCGGCAGGGGATTCCACAAATTCACCAGCAGCGGCATCTGCTCCAAATCAGTCGGCTCCTCCAGCAGGGCCACATCTTTTTCCAGCTGCACATCTGTCTCCGCCGGTACGGTTCCCCCCTGTGTCGGTTCAGACGATGCTGTTTCCTCTGTTGCCGCGCTCTCTTCCCGGACCGGCACCGCCTGGGCAGTCTCCAGCTCCGCAGGGGAGCTTTCCTCCAGTGCCAGACCACCGCTGCCCAGCAGTCCGCACAGGATGGCCGCCGCCAAAAGTACGGCCCACAGGTGTTTTCCTTTCATCCTCGATCCCCTCCTTTTCAGGAATCTCTTCTTGCTTTTATGGTATCGTGTTTTTCCACAGAAAACAAGGGGATTTTTGTAAACAAAAACAAGGCCGCCCATTCGGGCGGCCTTGCAGGCGAAGGATTTACTTGTACAGCTCGGGCTTTTCCATGGTCTCCACCTTCAGGAACTGAGAGGTGCCGCGGGAGGCGTTCAGCGCGTCGCCGGCAACGCAGGCAACGTAGCCATCCCAGGAGGAGGGACCAGTGAGCTTGCCGGCGTGGACGGACTCCACCCACTTGCAGAACTCAATGTCGTAGGCCTCGATGAAGCGCTCCTTCCAGTCGGTCATGATGGGCATGGACTCGGCGGGCTTCACGCTGTCCCAGCCGGCGGGGCGGGAGCGGCACACCACGGCGTAGGGATCGGGCAGCTTGACGGTGCCGTTCTCGCAGACCACCTCGCACTGGATGTCGTAGCCGTAACCGTCGGCCACCTGGACCTCCACGTCGATGAAGCAGCCCTTCTTGGTCCGCATCAGCATGACCTGGGGGTTGTCATAGCCCTTGTTGGAGTTGGAGGACTGGCGCACCTTCACGCACTGCACGTCCTCGTACTCGTCGTCCAGCAGCCAGCGGCAGATGTCCAGCTCGTGGATGGCCACGTTGGTCACGCCGTTTTCGGTCTTGAAGCCCGGGCCCTGGGAGACGTTGCGGTGGCAGGCCTTGATCAGCAGGGGCTTGCCGATCTCGCCGGAGTCGATGATGCGCTTCATCTCGGCATAGCCGCGGTCATAGTGACGCATGAAGCCCACCTGCACCAGGCGCTTGCCGATCTCCAGCTCGCGCTTGATGATGTCCTCGCAGTCGGCGGCGTTCTGGCTCAGGGGCTTTTCGCAGAAGCACCACTTCTCCTCAGCCAGGGTCTTCATGACATAGTCATGATGGGTGGGGTCGATGGAGGTGATGACCACGGCCTCCACGTCGGGGTCCTTGATCATGCCGTCGCAGTCGTTGCCGTAGGACTTGATGCCGTACTTGGCGGCCGTCTCGTCGGCGGCAGCAGCCACGTAGTCGGAAACCGCCACCACGGTGGCGCCGGGGACCGTCTCAATGATGCGGCGGCAGTGATCCTTGCCGATGGCGCCGCAGCCGATGATGCCGATTTTCAAAACCTGATCCATGATGATTACCCTTCCTTTATATATATTATAATGTAGGGATGCTGTTAATACTCCACGATGATCTTTCTGCACCGGGTACAACGGGAGGCGGGAATATAGGGTGGTGTGATAAGCGGGGCATCCTGTCTGCTCAAAAGTTCCGCATTTCCGAAAAGATCCGGCGGTCCGGCTTTCCGGCGCTTCGGCAGCCAATAGATTCCATAGTGACTCTGCAAGGCCCCCTGCTCCATCTCCCCGCCGCAGTATGGACAAACCATGTTCTCACCCTTTCCGTTCCGGAGGGGCTCCGCCTCTCCGGAACTCCCATGCCCGCGCCACTGGGCGCGGCTCCCCCGCCGTGCGGGGGAGAGGGGGGTATCAGACCTGCTGTGCCGCCGGCGGCGGCGCAACGGGTCCGTATCCAGGGGGGGGATGCAATCCCCCCTGGAAGGGTTTTAATACTTCCGCGCGTCCTTCACATGCTCGAGATGATCGGCATAGGCGTCCAGGTTCTCCTGGCGCTCGGACACCTCCGTGTCACCCACGCGCCACCAGGAGCCGTAGCCGTCGGTCATGGTCTTGGGCAGCACCTTGATGTCGAAGAGCACGGGGCGGTTCTTCACCTTCTTGGCATCCTCGAAGGCAGCCACCAGCTCCTCCATGGTGCGCACATGGTAAGCCTTGCAGCCGTAGGCCTCGGCCACCTTGGCGTAGTCGATGTCCATGAAGTCGCCGAACAGGCCCTCCTTATTGCGGTAGCGCAGCTCCGTGCACAGCGTCACGTTGCCGTGGCCCACCTGCAGGTTGTTGATGCAGCCGAAGCTGGCGTTGTCGAAGAGGCAAATGTTGATCTTCTTGTGCTCCTGGCAGGCGGTGATCAGCTCGCCGTGGAGCATGTTGAAGCTGCCGTCGCCGCAGAAAGCGTAGACCTCGTGCTTGTCGCCGATGGCCAGCTTCACGCCCAGGGCGCCGGCCACCTCATAGCCCATGGTGGAGTAGCCGTACTCCATGTTATAGGTATCCACGGCC